>NZ_JBFKZO010000005.1:0-185337 GCF_040929965.1 Blautia sp. 1033sp1_1033st1_G9_1033SCRN_220408
GGGGATTGACTCCCACCACTGATACTAGCTTGTTTCTCACCACCTATAGAGGTGGGAGTCATCTCCCAGCTGATATAATATGAAATTACCAAGAATATGCAGGAGGAAGAAGGATGAAAAAAAAGGGAATACTATTTTTAGCAATGGTTCTGCTTTTAACCGGATGTATAGGTTCGATAGGTCATATTCGATTTGGTGCAGCTGGCATCGGCGGTATGTACCATGCGTTTGCAGATACCTTTGGGGATCTTCTCACAGCGGATCAGGAGGAGAAGCAAATTGAAGTAAAGACAACTGCCGGTTCTGCTGCTAACCTGCGTCTGTTATCTGAAGGGTATATCCAGATGGCAATTGCACAGGAAGATATGACCAGGGCTGCATACCAGGGAACTGGTGCATGGACAGGTGGTAAGAAATATCAGGGGTATAGTGCTGTGGCAGGGCTTTATATGGAAGCATGCCAGATTATTGTACGTGATGAGTCAGATATTCAGACAATTGATGATCTTCTTGGGAAAAAAGTCAGTGTAGGTGAAGAAGAATCTGGAACAGAAGAGAGTGCAAAACAGATTCTTTCAATATACGGTATTTGGGACAATTTAGGAGAAAAGGTACATCTTGATTATACAGATGCAGCACAGCAGCTTCGGGATGGAAAGATTGATGGATTTTTCTGTACAGCCGGAGCCGAGACAACTGTAATCAGTGAGTTGTCAAAACAGTGTGATATCCGGTTGCTAAGCCTGGACGAAAAAAATATTGACAAAATGATAACTGTAAATCCTGCTTATTCCAGATATACTATACCTGCCGGAACATATAACGGACAGGAAGAAGAGGTACAGACGGTAGGAGTGCGTGCACTGCTTTTGGTCAGTGATGATCTGGATGCAGAAACTGTAGAATGGATCACCAGAATTTTATTTGAGAATAAACAGGAAATCCAATATGCGCTTTCTGCAGATATTACTTTGAATGAAAATGCAGCAGTTCAGGGAATTGGAATCCCTTTCCATGAAGGGGCTGCCAGCTATTATAAATCTTGTGGCATCAATGTGTAAAATCGGAAAAGAGAAATGACAAGAGGAGTAACGATGAAAATTGAATTAGATATGTATCAGACAATGGCAGCTGCTGTGCTGGTTTTAATGCTTGGCAAGGTCCTGAAACGCAGGATCAATATGCTGGAAAGATTTTGTATACCGGCACCAGTGATTGGTGGTGTGCTGTTTGCCATATTTACCTGTGTCTGTTATGTGACAGGGGTAGCGGAATTTCAGTTTGATGACATCTTGAAAGAAGTGTGTATGGTATTTTTCTTTACATCAGTTGGATTTCAGGCAAATTTGAAAGTATTGAAAAGTGGTGGAAAGGCATTGATCGTTTTTCTTGGACTTGTGATTGTGCTGATCTTTTCACAGAATTTGCTGGCCGTAGGTCTTTCTAAAATTCTGAGGATCAATCCACTTGTGGGCTTGTGTACAGGATCAATTCCAATGGTGGGAGGACATGGTACAGCCGGCGCCTTTGGAACAGTTCTTGAGGATTTCGGGATAAGTGGTGCAACTACTCTTTGTACAGCTGGTGCAACCTTTGGGCTGATTGCCGGAAGTATGCTGGGAGGACCAGTTGGAAAACGTCTGATTGAGAAGAAAAATCTGTTGGATACAGTAGTGACAGAGGATGACAGCCTGTTGGTTGAGGAAGAAAAGAAACATGCGCGGCATACAAGCATGTACCCGGCAGCTGTTTTCCAGCTGATCATTGCCATGGGGATCGGAACGGTAGTATCAAGACTTCTTTCTTTAACAGGAATGACCTTCCCTATTTATATCGGTGCAATGATCGTGGCAGCATTTATCCGTAACATTGGAGAATACTCCGGCAAATTTACTATTTACATGGGGGAGATCAATGATATTGGCGGTATCAGTCTTTCCCTGTTTCTTGGAATGGCCATGATCACTTTGAAGTTATGGCAGCTGGCAGATTTGGCTCTTCCACTGCTGGTATTACTGGCAGGTCAGACAATCCTGATCTTTCTGTTTACTTATTTTGTGGTATTTAATGTTATGGGAAGGGATTATGATGCGGCGGTTCTGTCCTCTGGTGTGTGCGGATTTGGTATGGGAGCAACGCCCAATGCAATGGCAAATATGCAGGTACTCTGCGAAAAATATGCTCCATCAGTAAAGGCATATCTGCTTGTTCCGCTGGTAGGCAGTTTGTTTGCAGATTTTATTAATAGTTTGGTATTAACTTTGTTTATTAATATATTATAATGGCAAGGAGAAGAGAGATGCTGGGAAGGAAGAAAAAAGGGAAAAGGGCTGAATATAAGGTGACAAGTGAAAATCTGGCTGTTCCAGAAATACACACAGGGGAAGTGGATCATAATGACGATACGGACAAAGAAAAGCATGAAGAATCTATTACCTATGAGAATGTGGCAATACCGGAGATACACATTGTAAAAAGAAAATAATTGGTGCAGCTGTTTGGGCATTGAACGGTTACAAAGAATCTATAAGAAAGAGATGGAAGCAAAGGTGAAAACAATCGGAATTGAAGAACTGGAGCAAAAGGAAATCCAGTCAGGAGAGATTATTGACATCCGTCCACAGGATCAGTACAGTCGAGGTACATTCCCTGGTGCTGTGAATATTCCAATGGAAGAATTTGAAGACAGACTTGGGGAACTTGATAAAGAAAAGATATACTATCTGATCTGCCATACAGGGGAGCACAGCCAGGAATATGTACATCTTCTGGAAGAGCAGGGATATCAGGCAGTAAATGTAACTGGTGGATACAGAGCCTACCTGAAGCTGACTTTATCAAGGTTTATGCAAAAAGATTCAGAGGAAGAAAAGAAGCAGAAAACAGCAGATATTGAGAGAAGTATTATAAAGAAATACAGAAAGACCATATGGCGTCCTTTTACCAAAGCTTTAAATGAATATCAGCTGATCCAGGAAGGGGACAAGGTAGCTGTCTGCATTTCAGGAGGAAAGGATTCCATGCTTCTTGCCAAGCTGATCCAGGAAGTACAAAAGCATGGCAAAATCCATTTTGAGCCGGTATTTCTCATCATGAATCCGGGATACAATGAGGACAACTGGAATATTATCCAGGATAATGCAAAGCTTCTGGGGATTCCGTTGACTGTATTTGAAACAAATATTTTTGATACAGTAGCAGGGATCGACAGGAATCCATGTTATCTTTGTGCACGTATGCGAAGAGGATATCTGTATGCAAAGGCGAAAGAACTTGGATGCAATAAAATTGCACTGGGACATCATTTTGATGATGTGATTGAGACGATCCTGATGGGAATGCTGTATAGCGGTAAGGTAGAAACAATGATGCCAAAGCTGCATAGCCAGCACTTTGAAGGGATGGAACTGATCCGTCCTTTGTATCTGGTACATGAGGACGCGATCAAATCCTGGAGAGATTACAATGGCCTGCATTTTATCCAGTGCGCCTGCAGATTTACAGAGAACTGTGTAAGCTGTGGAGGCGGCAGAGGTTCAAAGAGAGATGAGATGAAAGAACTGATCGCACAATTCAGGAAGACCAGTGATGTGATCGATACCAATATTTTTAACAGTGTGCGGAATATTAATCTGCGTACAGTGATCGGATATCATAAAGATGACATGACCTATAATTTCCTTGATGACTATGACAAAAGAGGGATGAAAAATGAGTGAAGAAATGATCGTAACCAAGGAGCTAAGAGATAAACTTCACCAATTAAAGAACTATATCAAAGAACTGGGAAGTGTTGTAGTAGCTTTTTCCAGTGGGGTAGATTCTACCTTTTTACTTAAAACAGTGCATGATGTATTAGGAGACCAGTGCATGGCTGTAACTGCAATGTCCTGTTCATTTCCCAAAAGAGAACTGGATGAGGCAAAAGCCTTTTGCGAAAAGGAAGGAATCTGCCACAGGATCGTTGAATCTGAAGAGCTGGAGATTGAGGGCTTCTGTCAAAATCCAAAGAACAGATGCTATCTTTGCAAAAAGGAACTTTTCCAGAAAATAGGAAAGATTGCAAAAGAAGAAGGATTTGCTGCAGTGGCGGAAGGGTCAAATATGGATGATAATGGGGATTATCGTCCTGGACTTCAGGCAGTGGCAGAGTTGGGAGTAAAAAGTCCGCTAAGACATTGCAATCTTTATAAAGCAGATATTCGTGCCCTATCCAGGGAAATGGGATTACCTACCTGGGAAAAACAGTCCTTTGCCTGCCTTTCTTCCAGATTTGTATATGGAGAGACTATTTCTAAGGAAAAATTGGGAATGGTAGATCAGGCAGAGCAGCTTCTTCTGGATCTTGGTTTTCATCAGTTGCGGGTACGTATCCATGGTAAGATGGCCCGTATTGAGGTCATGCCTGAGGAATTCCAAAAGCTTCTGGAAAACAGGGAACAGATAGTTGCAAAGCTGAAAGAATATGGTTTTACTTATGTGACTATGGATCTGCAAGGATACCGGATGGGAAGTATGAACGAAACACTCTGATTTTTCTGATAATTTAAAGAACATTATGAAATTGCATTTGATATAGAAACAAACTATAACAGGATATTTTTTTTGTGTATTAGACAGATGTTTCCTACAGTGTTAGTATGTTATCAATGAAGCAGAGAACAAGGCTGAAAGCTTTCTGCGAAAAGAATAAGAAAGATAAATCGGAGGAAATACAAAATGGCAGACATCAAAGATTCAAAGAATTGGGGATTTGAAACCAGACAGTTACATATTGGACAGGAGCAGGCAGACCCTGTAACAGATGCAAGAGCAGTACCGATCTATGCTTCCACTTCTTATGTGTTCCACAATTCCCAGCATGCAGCAGACAGGTTCAGCCTTAAAGATGCGGGAAATATTTATGGAAGACTTACCAATCCAACAGAAGATGTATTTGAGCAGAGAATCGCTTCTCTGGAAGGCGGTGTGGCAGCATTGGCAGTCGCTTCCGGCGCAGCAGCAATTAATTATACCTTCCAGGCGCTTGCTAAGACTGGTGAGCATATTGTAGCTTCCAAGACTATTTACGGTGGAACCTATAATCTTCTTGCACATACATTACCGCAGACAAACGGTATTACAGCTACATTTGTAGATCCTGAGGAAGACGGCTCATTTGAGGCTGCAATCCAGGAAAATACAAAGGCAATCTTTGTTGAGACACTGGGTAATCCGAATTCTAACCTGGTGGATCTTGAGGAACTGGCAAAGATAGCACATAAGCACAATCTTCCGCTGGTAGTGGATTCCACTTTTGCAACGCCTTATCTGGTACGTCCGCTGGAATACGGCGCAGATATTGTGGTCCATTCAGCAACCAAATTTATCGGCGGCCATGGTACAGCCATTGGTGGCGTGATCATTGACGGAGGCTCTTTCGACTGGAAAGCAGCTGGCAAGTATCCATGGATCTCTGAGCCCAATCCAAGCTATCATGGTGTATCCTTTACTGATGCAGCAGGTCCGGCAGCTTTTGTTACCTATATTCGTGCGGTTATCCTTCGTGATACAGGTGCTACGATTTCACCGTTCCATGCGTTTATGTTCCTTCAGGGACTGGAAACCCTATCCCTTCGTGTGGAAAGACATGTAAGCAATGCTTTAAAGATCGTTGATTATTTGTCTAAACATCCCCAGGTAGAGGCTGTGCATCATCCTTCACTGCCTACAGAGCCAAGCCACCAGTTATACAAGAAATATCTTCCTAATGGCGGCGGATCCATCTTTACCTTTGAGATCAAGGGAGATGCTAAGACTGCCCAGAAATTTATTGACAACCTGGCAATCTTCTCATTGCTGGCAAATGTAGCAGATGTAAAATCTCTTGTGATTCATCCTGCCACTACTACTCACAGCCAGTGCACAGAGGAAGAGCTTCTTGATCAGGGCATTAAGCCTAATACTATCCGCCTTTCCATCGGTATTGAGCGTGTAGAGGATCTGATTGCAGCTTTGGATGCAGCATTTGAGGCAGTTAAATAAAGAAGCTGAGATATAAAGCATGAGATATAAGAATTATATTTTTGATTTATATGGCACTTTGGTAGATATCCATACAGAAGAGGATAACCAGGAACTTTGGGAAAAGATGCGGCTGTTTTACGGCTATTATGGCGCTGTGTATAGGTCTTGGGAAGAAATATGGAAAACTTACGGTGCATTGGTGGAAAAATACAGAAAACAGGGGAAAGAGATGAGAAATGACGGCCATGAGGCCTGCCCGGAAATACAGATCCAGCTGGTATTTGCAGATTTGTTTAAAGAAAAAGGGGCACAGCCATCAGAGGAACTGGCTGTTCATGCAGGACAGATGTTCCGTGCACTTTCTACTGAATATATCCGCCTGTATCCGGGGGTTCCAAAGCTTTTGGATAGATTAACCCGGCAGGGAGGAAATCTGTACCTTCTTTCCAATGCACAGAGGATATTCACCGCTTATGAACTGGCTTTTCTGGAACTGGAAAAATATTTTAAAGGGATTCTGATCTCTTCCGATTATTCCGTTATGAAACCAGATCCGGAGTTTTTCAGGCTTCTCCTGCAGAAATATGATTTAAAGCCGGAAGAAAGTATTATGATCGGAAATGACGAGATTTGCGACATAAAAGGTGCACAGAAGGTTGGTATGGATACCTGTTATATTCATTCTAATATTTCACCGGAATATACAGGAAAAGGAAAGGCCACATATACATTGATGAAAACAGATATGGAAAAGCTGTTCCAGACGATCAGCTGAAAAAACAGGGAGCGTTAAGCTCCCTGTTGTGGTGTTAAGGCAAGTTCCAATGAAGTATCACTGAAAAAGGTATTTGCATTATAAAGATATAAAACTTCCTGGATATTTTCTACTTCCATTAATTCTTCAAGATCACCGTAATAGTATCTTGGATCTATCATGATGATGGTTCGGTAATAAGGTGCTAAGAACGGAACAAAGCAGTTTGCGTAGGAATCTTTTAATACAAGAAGTGTACGCTCACTTTCTGTGGCAGTGGAAATCTTGATCTGCGGGAAATTGCCTCCAAAGAACATGGCATATTTATCCCTGGTATCCAGCTGCTCTGTGGAATAAAAACTGGCTGATTTTTTTTGCTGAGATACATAATTTACTACAGAAGCAGGTGTATCTTCATTTCTTGGAAGGAACACATCAATCTCATCCGTTTCATTGGAGCGAAAACCGCTTTTGGCAGATAAGGTACCTTGGAAATGGGTAGTTACCGGAAGCTTATCATATGGAATGGAAGAGGAATCAAGATCCATGGTACCGGCTGCCTGTAGGAATGCAAAATAGGCACCCTGGGTGGTCCAGTGATGATCAGTATGATAATAGATCCCATCGTCTTTATGGCTGGTCAGTGTATCACGTACATCAATAAAGGTGACGCCCTGAGCAGTTACTGCATCCCTTACTGCATCCAGATATTGATTCTGATCCTTTACCGGGGCAGAAGCAGGAAGCTTGTCTTTCAGTATATTTACAGCATTTGGAGCAATCAGCACATATTGCTTCAGATCCGGATGGTTAGAAGCAAAGGCTGTCATAGCATTAAGAGTACGGTCAAGCTGTTCCTTGGAAGGTGGTGTAAAATCCTCCATCAGGTAGCCGCTTTTGCCAAGATAAACACCGTTTCCATCTGTTTTACCAAGTACACGGTCTGTGGCTGCCTTTATAGTGACCCACAGATCACGGAGAGGAAACTGGTCATTTACATAGGTTTCATATTGGGTCTCATAATTGCCGGAGGCAATCTGGGACAAGTCAAAGCCGGGTCTGGAAGAAAGCACCCGGTTTTCTTTTTCAGAAAAACTACGGTCTGGCTTTACCAGGCTGAATATCATAAAGATCAGAAGCAGGATTGCAAAAAGAATCCCCATGATGTGGAAGAAATACTGGTAACTGAATCTTTTTCTTTTCATTTTCATTTTATGACCTCATAAATTCTGGTTTAGAACTTCTGGTATAAGA
Organism: Blautia sp. 1033sp1_1033st1_G9_1033SCRN_220408; assembly: GCF_040929965.1. Classification (NCBI taxonomy): domain Bacteria; kingdom Bacillati; phylum Bacillota; class Clostridia; order Lachnospirales; family Lachnospiraceae; genus Blautia; species Blautia sp. 1033sp1_1033st1_G9_1033SCRN_220408. The sequence goes on from NZ_JBFKZO010000005.1 coordinate 8,015, forward strand.
ATGGTGTATAGGAATTATATACCATATAAGCAATACACAGTAAAAACAGAAGCAGATTAACGGCTGCTGCTGCCTTTTCATTTCGCTGGATCAGTTTTTTAAAGGACTGGTACAGACCTGGACGGCAGGCCAGGATGCTGATCACAAAAAGGATCAGACCTGTTTTAAGATAGTAAACAGCTGTCCTGTCCAGAAAAGCAGATGCACCGAAACCAAACATAACTGACAGGTAATGCCCCATGGAAGAAAAATCTGTCTGACTGAAAAATACCCATCCGATCATAACTGCGATCATGGTGTAAAGATTAGCGGCCCATTTTGGAAGCTTTGGCAGGAAATCCTTAAGGACAAATTTTTCAAGTAGAAGGAGCAGTCCATAATATAATCCCCAGAAAATAAAATTCCAGCTTGCACCGTGCCATAAACCGGTCAGTGCCCATACAACAAAAATGTTGCAGATATGCTTTGGAACTGAAACACGGTTGCCCCCAAGAGGGATATAGATATAATCCCGGAACCAGCTTCCAAGAGAGATGTGCCATCTTCGCCAGAATTCTGAAACGCTGGTGGAAATGTAAGGATAATCAAAGTTCTTAAGGAAATCAAAGCCCATCATTTTGCCAAGTCCGATGGCCATATCCGAATATCCGGAAAAGTCAAAATAAAGCTGCAGGGTGTATGCAAGGATACCGATCCATGCAGTCAGTACGGAATTGCTTCCAGAACTGAGAATGGAAGTATAAATGGCAGAAAGGTTATCTGCAAGCAGTACTTTTTTGGCAAGACCCTTGGTAAAATATTCAGCACCAAGTCCCAGCCGGGTCAGGCTGATGGAACGCCGGGTAAGCTGTCCTTCAATATCCGCATATCTTACGATCGGTCCTGCAGACATGTGCGGAAACATGGTACTGTAAACTGCATATGTAAGGAATTTGCGCTGTGGTGACACTTTTTTCTTAGATACATCCAGGATATAGGAAAGGTTCTTAAAGGTATAAAAAGAGATTCCTATAGGCAGTGCCAGCTGGGGATGGGCAATGGAAATCCCTGTGATTGTGCTGAAGGTATCCAGAAGAAATCCCCAGTATTTGAAAAATCCAAGAATCAGAAGGTTTATGGTGACTGCAAAAATAAGATTCTTTTTACGGCCTTTGGGATCCTTGTCAAGATGATCGATCTCCAGTGCCATGTAATAATTAAAAAAGCTGGAAAACAGCATAAGAACCACATATATCGGATCGCCCCAGGCATAAAAGATCAAGCTGCCAATAAAAAGCAGAATATTCCGGAACTTCTCAGGTACAAGGTAATAGAGAAGCAGGAACGGGGGTAAAAAACAAAAAATAAAGAAAATGCTGCTGAATACCATAATGATTAATCTCCATAAAATGTAATTAGGCAATCTGCAGGTCCAGATGGCCAGGAACAAATATTAAATCAGGGAAAGAAAAGCCTGACGCCAGGAGGATGCATCCTCACCGCAGAAATAGTAAACATAATTCCCCTTGGAACCTACCTCAGCCTTGTTCAGAAGAGCCATTTGATCAGTTCCGTATCCTCCGAAAATGTTTTTCTGGCTGGAAAGGTGATCCTGGGCAGCAGTAAGAAAGCTTTCTGCCTGTGATTTGTCTTTTGCTTTTACAATGAAAGCTTCTTCTACAGCCATAGGTGAGGCTGCTTTGTAAAAGAAATAACCGTCTGTATCTGTATCATTGATCTGGTAACAGCGCTTAAGCTGCACCCGGTCTTCCTGCCCTAGCTGGGTAATGGCGTCATATTTTTCCATGGACTTGGCAATGGTATCCATGGAAACATTCTTGGCATAATCGGCCCGGTAAAGCAGGATCAGATAAACTGCCAGAAGTATGACCATTGTTGATTTTATGATAAGTGATTTTTTATTTTTCATATAAGACCTGCCGTTTCTGCCATATAAGTAAGCCATTTAGGATAATAATCCATGATCACATGTTCACCATCCGGTTCGTACATGCTTGAATCCTCCACAAGGAAGGTGTTATCAATAAAGGTACAGTCCATTTCATCACAGAAATCTGACAAAGCCTGGTTGAACTGTGAATAGTAGCCAAGGGCCGGATTGCTGGCAATGGCAAAATCCTGGATAGGCAGGATGCTGTTGATATAAATTGGCACATCTGGGAGAGCATCCTTAACCATCTGAACTTTTTCCCTATAGGCATCGATAAAGCCTGTAGGATCTCCATTGTAGATTTCCAGGTCATTGGTACCAAAAGCAAGAAAAACATGGCTGGGATTCAGACTGATGGCGGTACTGAACTGCTCCTGGGCATTTACAACAGACAGGCCCCTTTTACTGACAACTACGTCTGTGTCCAGATATCCGTATTCTGAAATGGCCTGTGTAATGGAATCACCTACGATCACACTTCCTGAAAAAGCCTGACGGATCTGTACATTGGTTAATATACCGGAAGAATTGACAATATCCTCTCGGGCCTGGGCATCTGCCTGTGCATCCAGCTGTCCCTGGATATCCGAAATGGCCTGCTCCACAGAGGAAATGTCTGTATTTTCAAGCTCCTTTAAACGGGCAACATTTTGCTGGCATACTTGTGATTCACTATCAGAACGTGAGAATAAAAAAGCTATCCCGGCTGTCAGAACAACGGCGACGGGGATAACCGTCAAAACAATTCGTGAATGTTTTATTTGTTTTTTCAAAATGGTAAATCCTTCCTAAATCATAATGGAATATAATCAAATCATACATAATGGAATATAATCAGATTTTGATCTTCGAGATAATTCGACTTTTTCATTATAATACCACAGTGGAAAACTTCAAGTGTAAACGGGGCTTTTGCACTTCCAAATTTACGTTTTTAAAGATAAATAATCCTGCACAAATTGCACAAACAGGAGAGGAATGCCTATGGACGAAAAAAGGCAAAAGAGGTATACTAAAATACATCAAGGAGGTATGTGCCATGAGCGAAAAATTAAGCAAGTTATTAAAAGGACAGATCGTAACATCTGTTTTTTATATCCTGTTTGGGATCTGTCTTGTATTTATGCCTGTAGGTACAGTGAATCTGCTATGTAAAGTAGTATTTGGACTGGTATTGATCGGAGCAGGTCTGTACCATATTTTCCTTTTTGCCGCAGAAAAAGACAAGGCTACGATCCTGGATCTGTTTTCAGGTGTGATCGTATTTGTGATCGGCCTGTTTCTTTTTACAAATCCTCAGATCGTAGTGAAACTTCTTCCGCTGATGCTGGGAGCACTGGTATTGGTGGACAGCATCTGGACTCTTCGGGGTAGCATGAAGCTGAAAAAAAGAACACAGGAAACGTGGAAATTCCTTCTCATTGAAAGCCTTGTATTTGTGGGACTGGGTGTATTTCTGATGATGTATAATTTCCAGAGCATTAATGGAATGCTGATGTTTGCCGGATGGGTCTTTCTGGTGGACGGTATTCTGGATGTAGTATCATTTGTTATGTTGAAAAAGGGGCTGTCAGGGGAAGTACAGACTGCAGCAGATGAAACCCCTGAGAAACATGCCGAAAAAGAACCGGATACAAAGGCAGAAGAGGCAGCAGAAGAGAAAGAGATCATTCCAGAGTGGAATTCCAGGGCAGCTTCTGTAAGTACAGAGGTGATTCCTCCAGAGGATGTAACAGTAGAGGACACCCAGGAGATTTCCGAAGCGGAAACAAAAGAAGAGAACCCGGAAAGCGATCATCTGGAAGAACAGGAACAGAACTGATTTATGGAAAAAGAAAGAGAATCCGGAATCCTTCTGATGAATTTGTCAGGGGCATATGAAGAGCAGGATTTCTGGAGAGAGGAACGGTTCACATGGGTTCGGCTGGAGGATCTTTCCGGTACCAACTGCTATTGTGATGAACCGGCAGTCAGGGCAATCAGGGAAAAGATCGGAGAGTTTACACTTTCAGGGATACATTTTATTGATTCCGGCAATTATCATTATATGACCAGGATCTGGATGGATAAGGCTAAGAACCCGTTTTCTCTGCTTGTATTTGATAATCATACAGATATGCAGCCCCCTGCTTTTGGAGGTCTTTTGTCCTGCGGCGGATGGATAGCAGATGCACTGGAATCTGTGGAATTATTGGATCATGTGTTTCTTGTGGGTCCGGATCAGTCGGCATTCCACCAGGTGCAGCAGGTGTATAAGGAACGTGTCACATTTTTTAGCAGGGAAGATCTGCAAGCTGCCCGGCAAACTAACAGCAGTTCCGGTGTGGCGGCTTCTTTTTTGGAGATGCTTTCAGAGTATGAGAAAAAAACAGGGAAGTTTTCGCCTGTGTATTTGTCTGTGGATAAGGATGTACTGAATGAACAGGAGGTAAAAACAACCTGGAGTCAGGGAGATATGTCTCTGACAGAACTAAAAAGCTGTCTGGAGGAATTACAAAGTTTTCTGAAAGCGAGAAAGCTTCCTTTACAGGCTGCTGATGTGTGCGGGGAATGGGAGCCTGAAAACGGAGGAGCAGGGAGTCCGGCCGGACACGATCATGCGAATCATGAGTTGCTTGAAGTCTTGAAAGGATTTGATTATGAAGAATGAATTGCTGACCATTGGACCTTTTACTGTATACGGCTATGGTCTGATGATTGCTATAGGGATACTTGCTGCCTATTTAACAGGAGAGTACCGTGCTAAAAAGAAAAAAATGGATTATAACCAGGTATTCTACATTGTGCTCTGGTGTGTGGCTGGCGGCTTCGTAGGTGCAAAGATACTTTATTGGCTCACTGAATGGAGAATGATCCTTAAGGATCCTGGATTTCTGCTTGACAGCCTGACAGATGGGTTTGTGGTGCTGGGCGGGATCCTGGGAGGAATACTGACAGCATATATTTACTGCCATATAAAAAAGATGGATTTTCTTAGATACTTTGATCTGTTGATCCCTTCGGTTGCATTGGCACAGGGATTTGGAAGGCTGGGATGCCTTCTGGCCGGCTGCTGCTATGGAAAAGAAACCGCTTCCCATTTTGCAATCACTTTTACTAATTCTGATTTTGCCCCTAACTATGTGCCCCTAGTTCCAACTCAGATTTATGCCAGTGTTCTTGATTTTGCCCATTATTTTGTGCTGATTCTGGCGGCAAAGCATCTGAAAGAGAAAGGCCAGGTGGCAGGTCTGTATCTGATCCTTTACAGTGTGGGGCGTTTTATCCTGGAATTTTACAGAGGAGATCTGGAAAGGGGAAATGTAGGTATTTTATCTACCTCTCAGTTTATTTCGATTTTTACGTTTTGTGCAGGGCTACTGTTGTTTTTATACGGGGCTGTACGTAAGAAAACGGTTGATATGCGGATCTGAATCTTTCAAATAGAATAAAACAGAAGCGATAGGCATAAGCTTAACCAATGATTCGTAGTTGGGTGAGGTTATGCTTATGTTCTTTTCACAGGAGGAACTGAATCAGGAAATTCCTTTGCAGGAACAGCAGTCAGTGGTACCTGCACAAAGTGAAGAGTATGCAAATTTTATTGTAAAGTATGTACAGAATATGCCAAGTCCTCTTGAAGAGATACCGGGAGCAAGCCTGTATCCGGTTAGTGAGGTGTACGGAGTACTATATGTGCCGCTGGCGCAGCTTTCTCCGTTGGAAATAAACAGTGATTCTTACAATTCAATTCCTAAGTGTTATACTTATATGGACCTGAATGCGCTGGGGGCATCTGGTATTACCAGGCTTCATAATCATCCTTATCTGGGGCTTAAAGGAAAGGGGGCTGCAGTAGCGGTGATCGATTCAGGGATCGATTATCAGAATCCTGTTTTTTCATCACCTTCAGGCACCAGGATCGCCTGTATCTGGGATCAGTCCCTTATAGGAGACGGAGACGGGATGGCTCCTTATGGAAAGGTTTATATGAAACAGGATATTGACCATGCCATGGAGCAGGAGAAGCCTCTTGAGGCAGTTCCTTCTGTAGATACTAATGGACATGGAACCATGCTGGCAGCAGTGGCTGCTGGGAATCTTGTACCTGAGGAGGATTTTTCAGGGGCTGCACCGGAAGCTTCTTTAATCGTGATAAAGCTTAAACATGCCAAGAAATATATTAAAGATTTTTATCAGATGTCTCAGGCTGAGGACGTGTTTCAGGAAGATGATATTATGATGGGGATGGCTTTTGCAATGAAATGTGCCCGTGCACTAGGCATGCCTCTTTCCATCTGTCTGGGTCTTGGTACCAGTCAGGGAGCACATCTTGGAAAAAGTCCTTTAAGCCAGTATGTGGATTACTTGGCCGGTTTTGCACAGGTATCTGTATCTGTAGCAGCAGGAAATGAGGGGGCGTCCAGACATCACTTTGCCGGTACTTTGGGAGATCGCAGAGGAGAGTCTGTAGCAGAACTGCGGGTAGGACCTGGGGAAAAAGGATTTACAATGGAATTCTGGGGAGAACCACCGGAAATATACAATCTTTCCATACAGTCGCCTACTGGAGAAAACCTGGAAATAAGTTCCTTTCTGGGGACAGTTACCCAGGAATTGTCTTTTGTTTTTGTGGAAACAAAGATCTCTGTGAATTATGTACCGATTGAGCGCCAGACTGGGAATACTCTGGTATTTTTCAGGTTTGTAAGTCCAGCTTCCGGAATCTGGAAGATTTTTGTGCGTGAGAGGGAAAATCATAATATTAATTTTCATATTTGGCTGCCTGTGGAAGGGCTGATCTCCGATGAAACCTATTTCCTGGAGCCGTCTCCTTATACAACGGTTACCTCACCTGGAGATTCTATGGAAAGTATGACAGTAACAGCATATCAATATCGGGATAATAGTATTTATCTCTATGCAAGCCGGGGCTTTATGCCAAATGGAATGGTAGTGCCACAGCTGGCAGCTCCGGGAGTGGGTATACGTGTGCCGCTTCTTAACGGTACCTATGGGGAAGCCTCCGGCACCAGTCTGGCAGCTGCCCAGACAGCAGGCGTGGCAGCTCTTATGTTTGAGTGGGCCATTATCCGCAAAAACCAGCCTTATTTTACAGGAACCAGTGTGAAAAATTATCTTCAGCGAGGCGCCAGACGTGAGGAAAATTATCCATACCCAAACAGAGAGTGGGGGTATGGAAGAATGGATCTGTACCATACATTTGAGTTGTTGACGTAATAAATTTACTTGAGAGAAGGGATTTGTATGTGGCTTTTATATGCAGCAGGATCTGCATTTTTTGCAGGTGTAACATCTATTTTGGCAAAATGTGGGATCAAAAAAACGGATTCCACAGTGGCAACAGCAGTACGCACCATCGTGGTACTGATCTTTGCCTGGGGGATGGTATTTCTGGCAGGATCCCAGGATCAGATCCCTGGGATCAGCAGAAAGACTCTTCTTTTCCTGATTTTGTCAGGGCTTGCCACCGGAGCATCTTGGCTGTGCTATTTCAAGGCACTTCAGATCGGCGATGTTAATAAAGTAGTGCCTGTGGATAAATCAAGTACAGTGCTGACCATTATTCTGGCACTGATCTTCTTCCACGAAGGGCTTCGTCCGGGAAAAGCAGCAGCCATTCTTGTGATCACTGCAGGGATATATCTGATGATCCAGAAAAAGGATACTGGTGAAGAGATAGAAAAGAATGGCATCGGCTGGTTCTGGTACGCCTGCGGATCTGCTGTATTTGCCAGCCTTACATCCATTCTTGGTAAGATTGGGATCAATGGAGTGGAGTCAAATCTTGGGACAGCCATCCGTACTACGGTGGTACTGGTACTGGCCTGGGGGATGGTATTTGTTACCGGAAAAGGAAAAGAGATAAAAAATATATCCAGAAAAGAAGGAATGTTTATCTGCTGTTCAGGGCTTGCTACTGGGGCATCCTGGCTTTGTTATTACCATGCACTGCAGCTGGGACCTGCCAGTGTAGTAGCACCGGTAGATAAGCTAAGTGTGCTTGTTACAGTTGCATTTTCTTACTTTGTATTTGGAGAAAAGCTGAATAAAAAAGAAGCCCTTGGACTGTTCCTGCTTACTGCAGGAACGGTCGCCATGGTCTTTCTTCATTAAAAAATATTTTTTTCTGTAGTATCCCTTAGAATCAAAAGAGGGGGGATGGTTTTATGGATAGGCTCAGATAAAGGGACAGGATTGCGCTTTTTCTGGGAGTCCATAAGTCCTACCAGAAGCTTCATGGATTCCTGGGCAATCTTGTTGATTTGCTGTCCTACAGTACTGATGGGAATCACTGCTTGGCGGGAAATAGGGGAATTATCAAAGCCTACCAGATAAAAATCATCAGGCAGCTTTCCATATCTGCGGATCAGAAGATTAAGAAAAACACTGGCATAGGTATCGTTGGATATGAATATGCCTTTTTTCTTGTCTGGATATTTCATTTGGATCTGATCCAGAATACAGGTGAATTTCTGATGGAGATCCTCATCGTTAATTCCCAGGTCCTCAATAAACATTTCATGAGGAAGCTGGTTTTCCCGACAATAATCAAGAAATCCCGAAATACGTCCGTATGCGGGGATATTTTCCTTTGTGGGACTATTAATGTGAAGCATGATCTGGCAGTGATGGCTGGCAAGAAGCTGGACTGCCTGTCTGGCACCGGAATAATTATCCGTATTTACACTGGAAATGTACAGATCTTCTCGTTCAATTGCCACAATAGGGATTTTCAGATCTGCAAGCTCTTTGGAAGGAATGGTGTGGCTGAGGACGATCAGTCCTTCAATCTGGTAAGCCATAAGTTCCTGAATATACTGACGTTCTGTATTTTCATTTTCATTTCCGATAAATACCAGAAATTTGTATCCATACTGTTCATAGGTACAGAGGATCTGATTCAGCATCTCTGAATAATAATGCAGATATAAGTTAGGGATAATGATACCGATAAATTCGGTTTTTCCATTGGCAAGGATCCGGGCCACTTTGTTTTCCTGGTAATTCAGTTTTACCAGTGCATCCGCTATGATCTGCTGGTTCTCTGGGGTAATGGAATCTGGATCATTAAAATATCTTGAAATTGTTGTTTTGGAAAAGTTTGTAAATTTGGCAATGTCACTGAAGGTGACCTTCTTTTTTTTACCCATAATTGTTCCTTTTTTCGTAACTGCTATTTTATTATGTTTGTAGTATAGCAAACAAAATCGAATTATACAACCATAAGTAACCGGTTACATAAAGGAAAGTAACCGGTTATGCAAGACGCACAAAAATGAAAAATAAAAATAGTTCAATATTCACGAAAATAAAGATGTATATTGACTTTTTGAGTGTATACAGGTAGGATATGAAATATAAAGTAACCGGTTACGTAACCGGTTATCCAAGAAGAATTGGAAGCAAAGAACGGGAAAGTACAGGAGGAATGTATGATGAAGCTTAGGCAGTGGAAAAGAACTGCAGCAATTGGTTTAAGCACAGTGCTTGCAGTTACATCCTTATCGGGATGCAGGTTCGGATTTGCCAGTGATCCGGATGATGAAAATGATACAGTAAAAGAGGAACCCATTGATACCTCTGTGGATACTTTTGCATACGATGAAAGTCTGCAGGGAACGAAGATCACACTTCTGAATTCCAAGGCGGAGATCCAGGTCGCCCTGGAGAAAATGAGCAAGATCTTTGAAGAAAAAGCAGGGGTGCATATTGAGGTTATGCCGGTAACAGAGGGAGATTCTCCTTATACCAAAGTTGTAAGCATGTATAATTCAGGAAATGCACCTACCATGGCGATTCTGGATACTACGGATGTTAAGGCTCTGGCAGATGAAAAAGCACTGGTACTGGACGGGGAAGACTGGGTAAAAGAAGCTGGGAATTATGCAACAGAGATTCAGGGACATATTTTCAGTATGCCCTTGTGCGTTGAAGGAAAAGGCATTATTTATAACAAAAAAGTGATTGAAGAAACTTTGGGAAGAAACTTGAACCCAGATGAGATCAATACACTAGATGGTTTTAAAGCACTTCTGAATGAAATGCGGGATGCCGGAATGGAAAAACCAGTATCTCTTGCAAAGGAAGACTGGTCTTTAGGAGCCCATCATCTTCAGTACCTGTATGAAACTTACGATGGAACTTCGGAGGGGGCTGCCAAGGCAGTAGAAGACCTGGAAAACGGACAGCTGAAGGTAAAGGATTACCAACGCGTATCCCAGCTTCTGGATTTGTTTGATGTACTGAAAGAATACAATGTGGCACAGGGAGATCCCCTTGGTGCAGATTATGATGAGATGGCCATTGATCTGGTTGATGGAAAAACAGCATTCTGGTTTAATGGTAACTGGGCATGGCCAAATATGCAAGAGGCTGGCGCCAAAAGTGATGATGAGTATGGTTTTCTTCCATATTTCCTGAATAATGACCCTGATGATTTTGTAAATACAAAGATACAGGCGGCACCCTCAAAGCAGGTAATGCTGGATGGTCAGCAGGCGTCAAAGGAGCAGCAGGATGCTGCAAAAGAATTTCTGAACTGGATCGTATTTTCTGAGATCGGACAGCAGATGCTTGTCAAAACCTGTAATCTGATCCCGGCATTTAAGAACAATCCAAATGAGCCGCTGGATCCTTTGAGTCGTGATATTTTTGAAAAGGTACAGACTGACCGGACTTATAATGCAGCAGCAGTTGTTCCAAACGATCACTGGTCTGTGCTTGGCGCTGCTATGCAGAAATATCTGGCGGACAGATGCGACAGGGAAGAACTTATGGATGCAATTCAGAACTATTGGGATGAGCAGTAAAAGGAGGAAAACCATGAATACGAAAAGGAAAGGTAAAGATTTCTGCATATTTGCACTGCCTGGTTTGTTTTGTTTCCTGGCAGTAGTGATCGTACCGTTTTTATATGGTGTTTATTTAACATTGACTGATTGGAACGGAGTGTCGTCTGTAAAGAATTTTGTAGGTCTGAAGAACTTTGCTGCCATGGCAAAGGATGCTCAGTTCTGGAGTTCTCTTGTACTTACTTTCAAGTATGTGATCGCTGTAGTAGTGCTGGTAAATGTACTGGCATTTTTGATCGCATATCTGTTGACCAGAGGTTTTAAAGGACAGAATTTTTTCAGGGCTGGTTTCTTTACCCCCAATCTGATCGGTGGAATTGTTCTTGGATATATCTGGCAGTTTGTATTTTCAAGAGTATTTGTAAGCATTGGAGAAGCCACAGACTGGAATCTTTTTGAGATCTCCTGGCTGTCAAAGCCGAATACAGCGTTTGCGGCCATGGTGCTTGTAACTGTATGGCAGCTGTCCGGATATATGATCCTGATCTATGTGGCAGGATTTACCGGACTGGATACAGAAGTTATGGAAGCAGCCAGCATTGATGGAGCTTCCGGATGGAAAAAAATGAAGAATATCATTCTTCCACTGATGATGCCATCCATCACGATCTGTCTTTTCCTGACGCTTTCAAGAGCATTTATGGTTTATGATGTGAACCTTTCTCTTACTGGCGGCGCACCGTATGGTTCCACTGAAATGGCAGCCATGCATGTATACGAAAAAGCTTTCACATCCAGACAATTTGGTACAGGCCAGGCAGAAGCTATTGTATTGTTCCTGATCGTTGCATGCATCAGTGGAATCCAGGTTTATATCACTAAGAAAAAGGAGGTAGCTGCATAATGAACAGTTCATCAGGAGTTCAGAAAAGATCAGTAAGAACCTTTGCAATGGCAGGGATGATCCTTATTTTTATAGCTTATATGTTTCCATTTCTGATGGTTGTGATCAATTCTCTGAAGCAGAAAAGAGATATTATTAAAAGTCCTTTTTCCTGGCTTTTTACAGTGAAAGGCCTTTCCTTTGATAATTTTGCGAAAGCATTTAATCAGATGGATTTCCTGAATGCCATCAAGAATTCTCTGATCATTACCGTATCTGCAACAGCAATCGTTACAATACTGGCTGCTATGCTGGCATACTTTATTGTACGGAATAACAATCTGCTGACCAGAATTATTTTTGCCCTTATGGTTGCCTCCATGATCATTCCGTTCCAGGCCATTATGATCCCGCTGGTAAGCATTTACGGAGGAACACTGAATCTGCTGAACCACAGACTTACTCTGATCTTTATGCATGTAGGGTTTTCCATGTCCATGACAGTGTTTATGTTCCATGGTTTTATAAGGGGCAGCGTGCCAATTGCATTGGAGGAGGCAGCATATCTTGACGGATGTACACACACTCAGACATTTTTCAAGATCGTGTTCCCATTGCTGAAGCCGATCATGTCTACCACATTGATTTTGAATGCCCTTGCGTTCTGGAACGATTTCCTGCTTCCGTCACTGGTTTTGACAGACAAAAAGCTTTTAACATTACCTTTATCCACTTATAGCTTTTATGGCACATATTCTGCTGATTATGGCACGATTATGGCAGGACTTCTGTTATGTGTGGTTCCGTTGCTGATCCTTTATATCGCATTGCAGAAGCAGATCATTAATGGTGTTGTGGCAGGTGCTGTGAAATAAAACAGGAGGAGTGGAACTATGAAAAAGAATATTTTGCATTTGAAAGCTCCGGGAAACTGGATCAATGATCCAAACGGATTTATCTATTATAAGGGGCAGTATCATCTGTTTTACCAGTATTTCCCATATGCACCTGTATGGGGCACCATGCACTGGGGACATGCGGTCAGCGATGACCTTGTTACCTGGAAACATCTGGGCGTGGCACTTTTTCCCACTAAGGATTATGACAGAAACGGCATTTTTTCCGGAAGTGCCTTGGAAAAAGATGGAAAACTGTTTTTATACTATTCTGCAGTTCGCTATCTGAAAGAACAGTCTGAGAATATTCATCAGGCAGAAGGTGTAATTGAGACAAGTCAGAGTATGATCACATCTGAAGATGGTTTTCATTTCGATAACTGGAAGGACAAAAAACAGATCGTACCTGTGATTCGTGATCCGAAAATTGCAGATTCTGCGGACACCAGAGATCCGAAGGTATGGGAAGAAAATGGCAGATATTATATGATCCTGGGAAGCACTGAGAATCATCAGGCTGGACGGCTGGTGTTGTTTTCAAGTAGGGACGGGCTGTCTTGGGAATATCTGTCCCAGTGTACTAATGCCCGTTATGGACATACCCTGGAATGTCCGGATCTGTTTCTAGTTGACGGAAAAAGAGTGTTTATTGGTTCGCCTATGGGGATCCAGGAGGATGGCAAGGAGTATGCCAATCATTCTGTGTGTGGGTTTGCTGATTTTGATCTTGAAACAGGAAAGCTTACTCTTGCAGATCAGTATGAACGGGTAGATTATGGTGGAGATCTGTATGCACCACAGTCTAATCTTGATAAAGAAGGCAGAAGGGTGATGATCGCCTGGATGCGTATGCCTGAGCCAGTGAATGGACCGGATGGACAGCCATGGAACGGGATGATGTGCCTTCCAAGAGAGGTAAGGATCCAGAATGAAAAGATCTGCTTTTATGTACATCCAGAGGTATGGAAGTCTTTTCAGAAAGCAGAATCAGCAGAAAAGATACTAAAAGAAGGCAGCGCACTGTACATAAAAGCAGACATGAAAGAGGGAGAAAGCCTTTCTATTGGAGGTTTTGATCTGGAAATGAAACAGGGATGCATTTGTACTGACCGGCAGAATGTTTTTGTAGAGGATTCCAGGTACAGAACAAAAAGCAGTACGCCTTATGTTGGAGAGAAAGCGCAGCTGGATATTTTTGTGGAGCCAAATTTGATTGAAATTTTTGTAAATCAGGGGCAGTACACCTTAAGCAATGTGGTTTATGGACTGGAAAGTGAAATTTCCGGAAATGCTACGATCACAGAGGTTCGGAAAAACGCCATGATTAGTGAAAAGTAGAAAAATATGATAATTACAGAAATTTGGAAAAATATGGACAAAATGAACAAAGCATGATAATGTATATTTGCAGGAAAACTGCAAATAATATAAGGAGAGAGCTTTGGCTCAGACAACAGAAATGAAAAAGAGAAAATTTACAAAAGTATTTGCACTGCTTCTGGCAATGGTCATGGTACTGGCACTTCCAGTGGAAGCAAGCGCTGCAGCAAAGGTGACAGCTGTTACAAAGGAAACAAAAGCAAAAGCAGTGAAAAAGGGAAAGACAGTTGTAACACTTCCAAAGGCAACCAAGAAAAGCTCCACATACAGCTATGTGAAATTTAAAGCACCGGCAACAAAGACTTACAAGATTACACTTGGAAATCTTCGTAAAAGAGGAAGAAGTTCTGCCAGTGATATTCTTGCAGCACATAGCAGCCTGTACAAAAACGGCTATTATGGTCTTGACCGTGTGACCATTAAGCTGAACAAAAAGAAAACAGATGTAATGTATATCTGTTCTGCATACAGCTGGTCCATCAGCAAGAGCTATACTAAGAAAATCACAGCAAACACATTCCTGCCATCCAGGACAGCATCTGTTAAGCTGAAAAAAGGCGAGACCCTGTACATTGGAATGGGTAATATTGAAAGAACTAAGCTTTGCCTTGATCTGACCATTAAATGATTTCAGCCTGTATATCAGCTGGGAGTCAATCCCCCAGCTGATATAGCCTCCGGCAGGATTGCAGAGGTGCGCAGGAGAAGTATGTCATGCAATTGCATGACGCGCACCTCGCAGCAAGAATGCCGAGGCATTCTTGACAGGACTTACATAAAAAAGCGTGCATTTGTGTGGCATTATCAACCACAGGATGCACGCTTTTTTATGATTGCGTCGGAATGCTCCTATTACATAAAAACTTTCCGCGAGCATGGGACTAATTCAGATTTGGATGGGAATCCAAAAATCGGCAGATTTCTTCCGGAGTGGGGATAGAACTCTGGGCGCCTGTCCTGGATACGCAAATTCCTGCTGCTGCCTGAGCATAGCGAATTGCATCCATCATAGAAAGCCCTTTACAAAGGGAGATGGCAAGTGCAGCACCGAATGTGTCTCCTGCTGCGGTGGAGTCAACAGCATCAACTTTAAAACAGGGAATTCGGAGGGATTCTTTTCCATCATAAAGGAGAATCCCCCTGTCACCTAACTTCAGGATCACATATGTGGGAGCAGTCTTTTCATAAAGCAGCCGGGCAGCCTTGAAAGCGTTTGCATCTGTGTCCGGACAGATCCCGGTAAGGCCAGAGGTTTCGGCTTCGTTAGGAGAAATGATAAAAAGACCTTTCAGCCGTTCCAGGGAAATATCTATGGCAGGACCTGCATCCAGAAATACCGGAATGTGACGTTCTTTTGCCAGTTCTATGGTGCCATAGATGGTTTCCAAAGGCATTTCAAGCTGCATAAGAACCATATCAAAAGCCTGGGCGTCCATGGCTTTTTTTATGTCTTCCGGACAAAGGCGGTCATTTCCACCCATGGCAACATAACAGACGTATCGTCCGGTACCAGGCTCAATGGGCATCAAGGCAAGTCCGGTCTGGGTGTCTGGATCAACTACCAGATAGTCAGTATTAACGCCAGCATTTCTTAGGGATGCGGTTACTTTTTTTCCATAATCATCATCTCCAATACGGCCCACAAAGGTAGCAGAACCGCCTAGACGGGCAACTGCAAAGGCCTGATTGGATCCTTTTCCACCGGAAGCAAAACCGTATTCGCCGCATCGGATGGTTTCACCATAGGAGGGAATGCGATGGGCACCTTTTACAAAAAGATCCATATTGATACTTCCCACTACAAGAATTTTTGGCTGTTCCATATGTTTCTCCCTTTTATTATTTCAGATGTATTAGTAATCTGGAGACTGCATTTCGTCAATAGGGGGCGAAATTTGTCAACTCTCCATTTAATATATACTCTACACCAAAACCAGCTGGTCTGGCAATGCTTTGTTTGATTGCATATTATGTCAAAAATAATATTGCTAATAGCTAAAAGTTTGGTTATAATTACAAATAAAAGGGCGATTTTTATTGTAATGTGTTATTTGGGGGAATGGAATGAATAAAAAAGGAATGACGTCAAGAGATTTTGCCAAGTTGATTGGCGTGTCGCAGTCAACGGTCTCAAGGGCATTAAATAATAGTGATCTGGTGACTCCAGAGAAAAAGGAATATATTTTGCGTAAGGCAAGGGAGTACAATTTTCAGCTTAACAGTCAGGCACAAAGCTTGCGGACAAGTAAAACAGGGACAATAGGAATAATGTTTCCAAAGCATTTTGTGGGTATGACTGAAAATTGTATGCTTGCCTATGTTTATGATCAGATCCAGAAGGAATTAAGCCATTTTGATTATGATATTATGGTTATTTATTATGATCGTGATGCTGATGATTTTTCCAGCTTTGAGAGAATTGTCCGTAAGAAAAAAGTAGATGGATTTCTTGTATTGAGAATGGAACTGTCTGATAATGAAATCAAGCTTATTGAGGAGTTCAAGGTCCCATGTGTGTTTATGATGAATGCAGGTAGTAAGATCCGTGAAAACTTGAATTACTTTTTTTCGGACAGTTATTATGGAGGCTATATCGCAGGAAAATATTATGGTGGATTTCCTGAATACAGAAAAATCCATATAACAGTAAGTGATGAAAAATCGGATGCAAAGAGGCGTATGAACGGATATCGTGACGGTCTAGAAGAATGTGGATACGTTTTGGAAGAAAAGGATATCTTTAATTGTAAAATAGGAATCGGCAGTGCATATGAGTGTACGGTTAAGAATATAGAGGAGTTTACAAAAGAAAAAACAGCTATTTTTACTTATAGTGATATTGTAGGGCTTGGTGTTGTACAGGCTCTGAGAAATCTAAATATAAAAATTCCGGAGCAGGTTCAGGTATTGGGAATGGATGATGTACCGTTGTCATCTGTGCTGATACCGAAGATGAGTACAGTACATGTTGAAGTTGACACTATGGTGAGTAAAGCATGCGGACTTCTGTTGAAACTGATCAGTGGAGAAACAATAAGTGCCCATGAATGGATCAGGCCACATCTTGAGATTCGGGATACAACAATTTGATTAGAAGCGGGTTCTTCGGGACCTGCTTTTCTTTATGGGTTTTAGATTTTACCCGCCCGAATCAAAATGTACAAGATGCATAAAAAAAGAATATAATACAAACAAAAATAATAAAGAAATATGCAGATTCTACAAAAATAAAAACATAAAATGTTATATATAACTAAAAAAACAGAACATAAAAGGATACTTATTGACAAAAAATATTATTTATGGTATAAATAAAACATCAAATGAATACGTATTCAAAAAAGAAGACAGTAAAAAAGAATAACAGGAGGTTTTTACATGAAGCGAAGAGTGGCGTTAGTAGTAGCAACTTGCATGCTTGCAGGAGCAATGACTGTTCCGGTAAGTGCAGATGAACTGAAAGGTTCTGGAGAGAAATTGATTGTTGGAACAATGGCAAATGCACTTGGCCTTCCGGTACATTGGGCTCAGGAAAAGGGATATTTTGAGGATGCAGGCTTAGATGTAGAGCTTGAGATTTTTGCAACTGGTGCACCGATCAATGAGGCAATGGCAGCAGGAGAACTGGATGTGGCTGTCAGTGGAATGGCTTCTATTTATGCCCTTGGAACAGGAATGTATACGTATATTGGCGATGGTGTTATCACAACTGGCGGCGAATCCATTTATGTAAGGGAAGATAGCGACATAGCTAAAGCAGGCGCTGATGAGGATGGAATTATTGGAAGTGCGGAAACATTAAAAGGAGCTTCCATTTTAGGGCCTTTGGCAACAACAGCCCACTATCAGGCTATTATGTATATGGAACATTTTGGATTGACAACAGATGATTTCAGTATGGTTTCCATGGATTATCCTCAGGCATATCAGGCATTTGTTACAGGCGAGGGCGATCTGGTTGCAAATAAAATGCCATATACCAATCAGCTTGAAGAAGAAGGCTATGTAAAAGTGTGTGATATGAATATGGTTTCTGACAGTCCGATTATTGATACCATTTTCACACAAAATGATGTGGCAGAAGAAAGAAAAGATGATCTGGCACTGTTCCTGGAATGCTACTATAAAGCCTGCGAAGATATTATGGCAAATGAAGATGAGAGAAAAGAAGTTGCTATGCAGTGGTATGCAGACGAAGGAATTACATATAGTGATTCAGATATGAGTACTGAAGTTGCAGTAAAAGATTACTTTACACGTGAAACTGTAGATACAGATGAGAATCCTTTAGGCGCATTTATGCTGAATATCGGAAAGTTCTATGTAGATCAGGAAATGCTCACAGATGACGATATTAAAAATGTAGAAAACAGCATTGATAAATCTTTTATTGAGACAGTGAAAAGTAGAAATACAGAATCCTGATAGGAAATGAAAAATCACTTGTGGGACGATTTTAATTCAATAGAATTGAAAATCAGTCCCACAAGTGATTTAAGAGAAAATATGGAGGATAAAAATGAAACAAAAGAATAAAATGAAATATTTTTGCATTTCCGTTGTCTCAGTTTGTACAGTAATTGTTATCTGGTTTCTGTGTATCAATGTATTTCATATGAAATCAGAAACAGTATTTCCGGGACCGGTAAAAGTATTCAATACGTTCTTAGATAAACTGCATACGAAAGCTCCTGATGGAGCAACCTTGCAGGCACATCTGTGGTCCAGTATTAAAGTTGCTTTGTTAGGATATGCATTGGGCGCACTCGTAGGGGTACCGCTTGGTATAGCAATGGCATGGAATAAATGGGTAGACAGATTTGTAAGACCATTGTTTGACCTGGTTCGTCCCATTCCCGGACTTGCATGGATTCCAATGTTTATTTTGCTGTTTGGTATCGGAATTACATCAAAAGCATTGGTTATCTTTCTGGGTGCACTGATTGCTTGTATTGTAAACAGCTACACAGGAATACGTCAGACAAAAGAAACACACTTGTGGGTGGGGGATGTTTTTGGAGCATCAGACAGTCAGAAACTTTTTAAAATCGCAATTCCAACTGCACTTCCAATGATTTTTACAGGACTTCGTGTAGCTCTGGGAACATCCTGGACAGCGTTGGTTGCAGCTGAGCTCCTTGCATCTACAAAAGGACTTGGTTATATGATCCAGCAGGCAAGGGCAATTTCCAGACCGGATATCATCATCGTTGGAATGCTGGCTATTGGTGCGGTAGGAGCAATATTTGATGCGTTGCTTCATCTGGTGGAAATTCATGTTGCGAAAGGAATGAATGCAAAATGACAAATGGAAAAAAACTATCTGAAAAATCAATAGGTGCTGTCTGTGCAGTAGTTTCCATAGGAGCATTTATCATTTTATGGTATTGGGGAACACAGACTACACAGCTTGGATTACTCATTCCTGGGCCTTTTGATGTATTGAAGGCTGTTGGTGCAGGCATTGTGGGAAAAGTTGGACGCCATAGTATTCTGGCACATGCAGGATACAGTCTGTTACGAGTAATGATTGGATTTATAGTTGGTTCGTTAGTTGGTGTGGCACTTGGACTTTTGATGGGATGGTATCGGATTGCAGAAGCGATTTTTAATCCATTATTCAGAATTATCCGTCCAATCCCTCCGATTGCATGGATCCCGATTTCTATTATTTGGTTTGGACTTGGAGAAGATGCAAAAATCTTTCTGATTTTTCTGGCATCATTTTCTAATACAACATTGAACTCTATGGCTGGAGCCAGAAGTGTTGATCCGGAAATTGTCAATGCAGCAAGAATGCTTGGCGCAAGTGAACGCAAGATTTTTACTACCATTGTGCTTCCGGCTTCTGTGCCAAATATTTTTGCAGGATTACAAGTTGCTATTTCAAGCAGCTGGGCAACTGTATTAGCTGCAGAGATGGTAAGGTCTTCAGAAGGACTTGGATGGATGATCGTAGCCGGAATGAATAACAATGATATGATACAGATTCTTTCTGGAATCGTGATGATCGGTGTTGTTGGTTATATTCTGGCGATTATAATGCGAAGGGCGGAGGATGTATTATGCCGATGGAACAAGAGCGGAAAATAAATCACAATATTATTGTAGAATGTAAAGATGTGAGCAAAACTTTTATTACTCCGGAGGGCGAACATCCGGTAGTTCGAAATTTTGATTTAGAAGCAAAAGAAAACGAATTTCTGGTTCTTTTTGGACCTGGACAGTGTGGTAAGACAACGATCATTAATATGATTGCAGGATTTGAAAAAGCAACAGCTGGCAGTATGAAATTTATGGGAAAAGAGATTACTAAGCCAGATCCTTCCAGAGGAGTTGTGTTTCAGTCAACAGCATTATTTCCCTGGATGACCACAATGGGAAATGTAGAATATGGATTGAAAATGGCAGGAGTTCCAAAAGCAGAAAGACAGAAGCGCGCACAAAAGTATATTGATCTTGTGGGACTGAACGGGTTTGAAAAGTCTTTCCCGGTACAGTTGTCAGGAGGTATGCGGCAGCGAGTAGGTATTGCCCGTGCTTACTGCAATGAACCCAAGCTTATGCTTATGGATGAGCCATTCGGAGCACTGGATGCACAGACAAGATATCTTATGCAGGAGGAACTGCAGAGAATCTGGGAAGCAGAAAAACGAACGGTTATTTTTGTTACAAATAATATAGAAGAAGCTCTGTACCTGGCAGACAGAATACTGGTGCTTACAAATTGCCCGGCGACTGTTAAAAAAGAATATAAGATTGATCTGCCAAGACCGAGAAATCTGGTTTCACCGGAATTCCTGGCTCTCCGTAAAGAGATCACCAGCATTCTGGACAGCACATTATAGGGAGAGGGTATCCAATGAGTGAAAAAAAGACGAAGGTAAAAGTAAATCATCTGACAAAGAAATTTGGAGACCTGCTTGTGTTAAATGATATGTCTTTTGATGTAGAGGACGGAGATCTTTTGTGTGTAGTTGGTCCTACTGGCTGTGGAAAAACAACATTCCTGAACAGCCTTACAAAGATTTATGACATTACAGATGGAGAAATTCTTCTAAACGGAGAACAGGTAGATCCGAAAAAGCAGAATATTGCATACATCTTTCAGGGAGATTCCACCATGCCATGGCTTACTGTAGAGGAAAATGTACGTTTTGGTCTTGATATCAAGAAAATCCCTGAGGCAAGAAAAAAGGAACAGGTAGACAAGTATCTGGAAATCGTAGGTCTTTCAAAATATAGAAAATATTATCCGAAACAGCTTTCTGCAAGTATGCTTCAGAGAGTAAGTATTGCAAGGGCATTTGCAACAGAACCGGAACTTCTTTTGATGGATGAACCATATGGACAGCTGGACATTGAGCTTCGATTCAAACTGGAAGATGAACTGGTAAAACTGTGGCAGATGACAGGGACGACGGTTTTGTTCATTACCCATAATATTGAAGAGGCGGTTTATTTAGGAAATAAGATTATGGTTCTGACCAACAAACCGACTACAGTAAAGAAAACACTGATAAATGAACTTCCAAGGCCAAGAGATATTGCAGCACCGGAGTTTGTTAAACTTAGAAATGAAGTTACTGAATTAATTAAATGGTGGTAGAGAGGTGAACCTATGAGGGCAATTACTGTTATGTATGATTCTCTGAACAGAAAATACCTTCCGAATTATGGAGATAATCTGTCGATCATGCCGAATTTTCGCCGGCTGGCGAAAAAAACAGTTACATTTGATAATTTTTATGTTGGAAGTCTTCCCTGCATTCCTGCACGAAGAGAACTTCATACAGGAAGATACAATTTTTTACATAGATGTTGGGGACCGTTGGAACCTTTTGATGATTCTATTGCATCCATACTGGGAAAAAATGGAATATATACCCATTGCGTGACAGATCATGCACATTATTGGCAGGAAGGCGGAAGTACTTATCATACCAAATTTGCATCATGTGAGATGATAAGAGGCCAGGAAGGTGATTTCTGGAAGGGAGAAGTAAAAGGTTTTAAAGAAAATATAGATCTTCATCGCCAGGATGAAATAAACAGGAAATATATGCAAGGAGAAAACCACCCTCATGTGAAAACGTGTCAGGCAGGACTTGAATTTCTCGAAAGCAATTATCAGGAAGATAACTGGTATTTACATATTGAATATTTTGATCCACACGAACCATATTTCGTGCCGGATAAGTACAAAAAGATGTATACAGATAAAGAGCAGCCCTTTGATTGGCCTTTCTATGGAGAGGTAAATGAAGGGTCAGAAGAAGTAAGCGAAGCAAGAACCAATTATCGGGCAGTCCTTTCTATGATAGATGAGTATTTTGGTAAAATTTTGGATTTTATGGATGAACATGACATGTGGAAAGATACCATGTTGATCGTAAATACAGATCATGGATATATGCTTGGGGAACATGGCTTTTTTGGAAAAAATTATATGCCTAATTATGACCAGATTGTCCATACACCATTTTTTATCTGGAATCCAGCCATTGGCTGTGCTGGAGAAAGACGTTCACAGCTTTGTCAGACAATTGACATTGCACCAACGATCCTTGACTACTTTGGAATCGCACCAACACCTGATATGAAAGGTAAGTCACTTTTCCCCGTTTTAAAAGACGAAAAATCAATTCATGATTATATTTTGTTTGGCTATTTCGGAAAGCATGTCAATATTACAGACGGAAGATATGTATATATGCGTGCAGGACGCAAAGAGAATAACAGTCTAAATAATTATACAATTGTGCCATTGCATATGTTTGAACCATTTTCTGTAGAGGAACTGCAGAATACGGATGTTGAAATGGTGAAAGATTTTGGATTTACAAAGGGAATACCGGTTATGAAGATTCCTGCATCTGGTGCAACGTCTCCCAATAATTCGTGTTATCAGTATGAAGAACACATGAAATACGGTGACCTGTTGTTTGACTTGAAGAATGACCCAGATCAGAATACATCTATTATGGATACAGTAGTAGAAGAAAAAATGATACAGGCTATGAAGGGGCTTTTGGAAGAAAATGAAGCACCACAGGAATTGTATGATCGTATAGGGCTGAATATGAATTAGAACAAGGATTTTTTAATAACTTACTATTTTATGAACTGGGAGGATGATACTATGGCTCAGGAGAAACCATTGAATATTGTCTGGTTTTGTACAGATCAGCAAAGATGGGATACGATTGGGTGTCTGGGAAATCCATACATTAAGACACCGAATATTGATAAATTTGTCAGTGAAGGTGTTACATTCACAAGGGCATATACCCAGGCACCGGTGTGTACACCAAGCCGTTCATGCTTTCTGACAGGACGTTATCCGAGAACAACAAAAGCTTTTTACAATGGAAATGATAATTATTCAAAGGACGAAAAGCTAGTTACAAAGCTTCTGGCAGATGAAGGGTATGTTTGTGGTTTATCAGGAAAATTGCATCTCACATCCGCACAAGGCAGGATGGAAAACAGAACAGACGATGGATATACATATGTGCAGTGGAGTGAGCATCCAAATGATGACTGGCTGCATGGGGAAAATTGTTACCAGAACTGGCTGAAGGAGAAAGGCCTGAAATGGGCAGATATTTATGGTGGTAAATATACAAGCATGGCAACATGGCCGCCAACTCCAAATCCAAATTTCACCGGGAAGACAGTAGGAGTTCCGGCTGAATATCATCAGACAACCTGGTGTGTGGAAAAAGCAATTGAATTTATTGAAGAGAACAGAGGCAAGGACGGACCCTGGCTGATAAGCCTGAATCCGTATGATCCACATCCACCGCTGGACCCGCCACAGGAATACAAAGATAAATTGAAAGTAGAAGACATGCCGCTGCCACTTTGGAAAGAGGGAGAATTGGAAAATAAACCACCTCATCAGCAAAGAGATTTTTACATTGGCGGTCAAGAGGGGCAGGCAGAGCCGTTTCCGGAGCTGACAGATTATGAAAAGAGAGAACATTTCCGTGACTACTATGCAGAAATAGAACTTGTAGACGATCAATTTGGCCGATTAATGGATTATCTGGACAAGAGCGGAGAAAGAGAAAATACAGTAGTGATCTATATGAGTGATCATGGTGAGATGAATGGCGATCATGGTTTATATTGGAAGGGCGCATATTTTTATGAAGCACTTACACATGTGCCCCTGATTATATCCTGTCCGTCACGGATCCTTCAGAATGTAAAATCGAATGCGCTTGTGGAACTGGTAGATCTGGCACCCACATTGATGGAACTTGCCGGTTATGAAGTGCCATATTTCATGCAGGGCAAGAGCCTGGTACCTATTTTAACTGGAACTGCGGACAAAGATTATCATAAGGATTCTGTTTATTCTGAATTCTATCACTGTCTGAAGGGGACACATGAAGATATTTATGCTACAATGTATTTTGATGGAAGGTACAAGATAGTGAATTACCATGGGAAGGAATTCGGGGAATTGTACGATCTGGAGAACGATCCATGTGAATTTGATAATCTCTGGAATAAAGAATCCTATCAGATATTGAAGCATGAACTGATCAAAAAGAATTTTGACAGTGCAATTATGAAAAATATGGATTTTTCCATGCATTTGATAAACGAATATTAAAAGGAAAAGGAATAGACAAATGCCACCAGTCAGCATTTTGATGAAACCAGCATCCGGAAACTGCAATATGTTATGTGAATACTGTTTTTACTGTGATGAACAAAAAAACAGAACGCAGAAATCCTATGGGATGATGGAGGAAAAGACGGCCCGGAATATTATTCGCAAAGCACTTGCCTATGCAGAAGGCGGTTGTGCGATTGCATTTCAGGGCGGAGAGCCAACACTAAGAGGAATTGATTTCTACTATAAAGTAGCAGAATATGTGGAAAAATATAATAAAAAGAAGATTCCCGTAACATATGCATTTCAAACAAATGGGACAAATATTAACGAAGAATGGTGTAAACTCTTTAAAAACTGTGGATTTCTTGTTGGAATTTCATTGGATGGGATATGGAAGACCCATAATTGCTACCGCCATGCCCAAAATGGAAAAGAAACCTTTGACCGGATTCTTGAAACATGCAAAATGTTGAAACAGTATGACGTGCCTTTTAATATTCTTACCGTTGTACATGACCAGACAGCACAATATTTGAATGAAATATATAGCTTTTATAGCAAAAAAGGATTTGAATATCAACAGTATATACCATGCATTGATCCATTACAGCAGGAAAAAGGTAAAATGCATTATTCGCTGGATCCAGTAGAATATGGAAAGTTTTTGATCCGTTTATTTGAAAAATGGAATGAAGATATTCGTACAGGCAGATCGATTTATATCAGGCAGTTTGACAATTATATAGGTATTCTTAAGGGATATGAACCGGAGGCCTGTGATCAGAGAGGCTGCTGTGGGATTCAGTACGTGATCGAAGCAGATGGAAGTGTATATCCATGTGATTTTTATATGATGGATGAGTACTGTCTTGGAAATGCCAATACGGATACTTTTGGAGAGATGGATGAAAACAGGAAAAATATCCGTTTTCAGGAAGAATCTCTGAAAATCTCTGAGACATGTAAAAATTGCAGATACCTGAAGTTATGCAGGGGCGGTTGCCAGAGAAACAGAAACAAACTGCCAGATGGTACCTGGAAAAATTATTTCTGTGAAGGATATCGTTTATTTTTTGATACTTGTTATGATAAAATGGTTGAAATTGCACAGGATTTTTGACGGATACCTGATTACCAACGGAAG
Source organism: Blautia sp. 1033sp1_1033st1_G9_1033SCRN_220408 (assembly GCF_040929965.1). NCBI lineage: Bacteria > Bacillati > Bacillota > Clostridia > Lachnospirales > Lachnospiraceae > Blautia > Blautia sp. 1033sp1_1033st1_G9_1033SCRN_220408. The sequence goes on from NZ_JBFKZO010000005.1 coordinate 33,676, forward strand.
CTTTTCAGTGCTTAATAAAATTTCTGCTTGCAGGGACAACTGCTACACAGTTTAAACAGCTGCGCATCACATTCTGATTACTTTGGTGAGGGGTGAGAGGAGTGAGATGCGCAATTTTTATAAAATAAACAGAACCAATATTTACTAAAGTGCTTATATGTGGCACAATATGATTTGCAGGAAAAATGCTGAAAGCATTTATGAATTAACGTTTATATCAGGCCAAAGGAGTGGACTATGGAAGAAAAATCGAAAGATAAAGGTTATATATTGCGAAAATTGTTTTTCGCCTGTTTATATTTAAGCACATTTACATTTGGCGGTGGTTATGTGATTGTGACCCTATTAAAAGAGAAATTTGTGGATCATTACCATTGGATCGATGAAGAGGAAATGCTGGATCTGGTAGCCATCGCACAGTCTTCGCCAGGAGCCATTGCGGTGAATGGGGCAATCGTAGTAGGGTACAAGCTTGCAGGCATACCAGGAGTGCTAGTCTCAACTCTGGGGGCCATTATACCGCCAATGGTGATTTTATCCTTAATTTCGGTATTTTATAATGCGTTTTGCTCTAATTATTATATTGCTGCATTATTAAAAGGAATGACTGCAGGTGTTGGTGCAGTGATCATGTCAGTTGTGTATGACATGGGGAAGAATGTTGTAAAATCAAAGGACTGGATAAATATCCTGATCATGGCTGTCAGCTTTTGCTGCAGTTACTTCCTTAACATTAATATTATTTTCATTATATTAGCAACGATCGTATTTGGAATTGTCCGCACAGTAATAAAGGAGAGAAAAGAAAAATGATCTATCTTCAGCTTTTTTTTAGTTTTCTTCAGGTTGGAGCGTTAAGCTTCGGCGGTGGATACGCAGCAATGCCGCTGATACAGGAACAGGTGGTGAATTTGCATGGATGGTTATCTATGAATGCCTTTACCGATCTGGTAACAATTGCAGAAATGACACCTGGCCCGATTGCAGTAAACGCAGCTACCTTTGTAGGTATGCAGATTATCGGACCACTAGGGGCCGTGGTTGCAACATTTGGCTGCATTCTTCCATCCTGCGTGATGGTGACTTTATTGGCACATCTTTATACTAAATATCAAAATGTATCTGTGTTTCAGGGAACCTTGGCCTCTCTTCGCCCTGCAGTTGTAGCTATGATTGCGAAAGCGGGAGTGACCATCCTGATTTCTTCTTTTTTTGTCAACGGAACGATACAGCTTATACGACAAAATATATGTATACGGATGATAGTGTTTTTCGGGATAGCATTGGTGCTGTTACGGAAGTTTAAGGTAAATCCTATATTAGTCATGGTGCTGTGTGGAGTGGCAAATGTGGCTTTTTCTATGATCACCGGTGTGTGAACAGGCTGCATTAAACAAAAGGAAGGATATGAGGAAGGAAGTGTATGATATGAAGGTTCTGGAAATTATTATGCCTGTGCTGGTTATGATCCTGCTTGGCATCTGGTGCAGAAAGAAGAATGTATTAACACAAAGCGGTATTGACAATATAAAAAGCCTGGTTACAAATATTATGTTGCCTGTGGCTATTTTCCATGCGCTGGCAACAGCAGAATATACAGGGAAAATCGGTATACTGGTAGGAATCATGTTTGTGATGCTGCTGATTTCTTTTTCGGTTGGATTTTTACTAAAGCCATTATTGGAAGCACCATATAAAAAATATCTGCCCTACATGGTCTGTGTATACGAAGGGGGAATGATGGCCTATCCATTATATACCAGTTTGTGCGGCAGTGAACATCTTTCCCAGATTGCTGTATTGGATATTGCAGGACTGCTGTTTGGCTTCAGTGTATATATGGGAATGCTGGGACAGACTGAAAATGGAGGAAAGATTAGTGCAAAGGCACTGTTTTTCAGTGCAGTAAAAACTCCTGCATTTGTAGCCAGCGTTTTGGGAATTGCAGCCGGATTAACCGGAATCATTTCACGGCTTGTTGAAAGCTCTTTTGGAGGTGTTTATCTTAGCGTTGAAAATATTCTTACCACTTCTGTAACTTCTATGATCCTTCTTGTGGTAGGGTACAGTATGGAGTTGACCCGAGAACTGATCAGCCCATGTATAAAAACGATCATACTTCGTATTTGCGTCCAGGCGGTGATGATGGCTGGGGTTCTACTTGCTGTCCATTTTCTTGTAGGCAGTTCACAGCTTATGGATCTTGCAATCATTCTGTATATGTCTGCACCGGCTACTTTCAGTATGCAGACATTCCTGAAGAAAAAAGAAAGCAGTGCATATGTATCTACTACAAATTCTTTGTACTGTATTGTGTCAATTCTGGTATATATGGTGCTGGCGTTGATAATTTATTAGAGAGATATGTTAAATGACAGATTAGGTTAACTTGAATCGTGTGTTACTCTCTCATTATTTGGGGAGTGATGAATTAGAATTTGAATGAAAAATTATATTTTGGATAATTTAGAACTATATTGTACCAAACTGAATTGTATCATCCCAGTTCCGTAAACAGTAATAATAAAAAGAGGAATGCCTTTTGGGCAAGAGATTTCACTAAGTAAATGTCATTAGTTCGTGGATTTACATTAAATATTGTGCAAAATGACGAAAATGATTTGTAATTACACAATAAGATAAAAAAATACACAATATTCTTGACAAAATAAAAATGAAACCTGACTTTGAGAGTTGAACCATAAAATATAGTGCTAAGCCACAGATCAAAACCTATGGCTTAGCATTTTTTTATGGACTTTAGTCTGTTGGGTCCATAATGATATAAAAAAGTACTTCCCGTGGAATCGGAAGTACTTTTTTTATGGGTTGAATTAAATGTGCATCAATATGCGGAGGTAATGCACTTTATTTGGTAGATAACACAGTTGTTTGTGTTATGTTTATTTTAACAAAACAGAGGGGGAAAACAAGCCTCCCAGGGGGATACTGAAGTATGAAAAAAAGAAGAGGTGATATGCATTATATGAATAGGTATGGTATGTTGGGAAATTTATACAGGGTACAGAGATTTTGCATGGCTCCTAGCGGTCACAAAATCTTCACAAAATTATTAGCACTCACCTCTTGACAGTGCTAACAATGCGTGTTATATTACGTACAGAACAAAGGAAATGGATTATAAAGATAACAAGAATTTTAATAAATAAAGTAAGAAGTCCATTGAAAGGAGATATGACTTATGTTAAGACCAAGTATTTTTACAGACAGTTTACTGGATGATGTTTTTGGATTTCCATTTTATGATGATAAGGCAGACCACAGGGCAGAGAGAAAGCTGTATGGACATCACGCAGCTAATCTGATGAAGACAGATATTAAAGAGAAAAATGACAGTTTTGAATTAGAGATCGATCTTCCGGGATTTACAAAGGATGAGATCAAAGTAGAAGAGAAAAACGGATATCTGACAGTCAGTGCTTCAAAGGCTCTGGAGCAGGATTCCAAGGAGAAAGAAAGCGGGCGTTATATCCACAGAGAACGTTATACTGGTGCTTGCCAGAGAAGCTTCTATATTGGTGAGGATATTGAGAATGAGCAGATCAAAGCTGAATTCAAGCATGGGATCTTAAAGCTTACACTTCCAAAGAAACAGGCTAAGCCGGAAGTGGAAGAGAAACGTTATATTTCCATTGAAGGATGATCGTATTATGAAATGCCGATGGACAGCTTCTAGAAGGAGGCTGTCTGCCGGCAGTTTTTCCATATAAAAGGATTCGGAGAGGAGGAACGTATATGAACATCAGTAAATTCACACAGAAGTCCATTGAGGCAGTGCAGAATCTGGAAAAGGTTGCCTATTCTTACGGCAATCAGGAGATTGAACAGGAGCATCTGCTGTATTCCCTTCTGAAGCAGGAAGACAGCCTGATTCTGAAGCTGATCGAGAAGATGGATATCAATAAAGATTATTTTATTAATACAGTTGAAAAAGCACTGGACGAGAAAGTAAAAGTATCCGGCGGCGAACTGCGTTTTGGACAGTATCTGAACAAAGCACTGGTAAATGCAGAGGATGAAGCCAAGTCCATGGGGGATGAATATGTATCTGTGGAACATCTGTTTTTATCCCTGTTAAAGTATCCAAGTCCAAGCATGACAAAGATCTGGAAGGAATTTGGAATTACACGAGAAAGGTTTTTGCAGGCTTTGTCTACTGTAAGAGGAAATCAAAGAGTGGTCAGCGACAATCCGGAGGCTACTTATGATACACTTGCCAAATATGGCGAGGATCTGGTGGAAAAGGCCAGAAATCAAAAACTGGATCCGGTAATCGGCCGTGATGGGGAGATCCGTAATGTGGTACGGATCCTGTCCCGTAAGACTAAGAACAACCCGGTTCTTATTGGTGAGCCTGGTGTAGGTAAAACTGCAGTTGTAGAGGGACTTGCACAGAGGATCGTTGCAGGGGATGTACCGGAAGGTCTGAAGGAAAAGAAGATTTTTTCCCTGGATATGGGTGCTTTGGTAGCAGGAGCCAAGTACAGAGGCGAATTTGAGGAAAGACTGAAAGCTGTTCTTGAAGAAGTAAGGAAAAGCGAAGGCAGGATCATCCTGTTTATTGATGAATTGCACCTGATCGTTGGAGCAGGTAAGACAGATGGAGCCATGGATGCCAGTAATATGTTAAAGCCTATGCTGGCAAGAGGAGAACTTCATTGCATCGGCGCTACCACTTTGGATGAATATCGCCAGTATATTGAGAAGGATGCTGCACTGGAACGTCGTTTCCAGCCAGTTATGGTAGATGAACCTACAGTAGAAGATACCATTTCTATTCTTCGTGGACTGAAGGAACGGTATGAGGTTTTCCATGGAGTTAAGATTACAGATAGCGCCCTGGTAGCAGCGGCAACTCTTTCACATAGATATATTACGGATCGTTTTCTTCCAGATAAGGCTATCGACCTGGTAGATGAAGCCTGTGCACTTATTAAGACGGAATTGGATTCTATGCCTACTGAACTGGATGAGCAGCGCAGAAAGATTATGCAATTGGAGATTGAGGAGTCAGCCCTGAAAAAAGAGACGGATAGCTTAAGCCAGGAGCGTCTTGCTGACCTGCAGAAAGAGCTTGCAGATCTGAGGGATGTATTTAATACCCAGAAAGCTCAGTGGGATAATGAGAAAAAGTCTGTGGAAAAGCTTCAGAAGCTGCGTGAGCAGATTGAAGATGTGAATAAACAGATCCAGAAAGCAAAACAGAGTTATGACTTGGAAAAGGCTGCACAGCTTCAGTATGGAGAGCTTCCAAGACTTCAGCAGCAGCTGGAAATCGAGGAACGTGACGTTAAAGAAGGAGACAGACGTCTTGTTCATGAAGCTGTTACAGATGATGAGATTGCAAGGATTATTTCCAGATGGACAGGGATACCGGTTGCAAGATTGACAGAAGGAGAGCGTGCTAAGCTTCTTACCCTGGAAGATGAACTGCACAAACGTGTGGTGGGCCAGGACGAAGGAGTGCGCCGAGTAACCGATGCCATTCTCAGGTCTAAGGCAGGGATCAAGGATCCTACAAAGCCTATTGGTTCCTTCCTTTTCCTCGGACCTACCGGTGTAGGTAAGACAGAACTTGCCAAAACACTTGCTCAGACGCTGTTTGATGATGAGCAGAATATGGTTCGTATTGATATGAGTGAATATATGGAGAAGTATTCTGTATCCAGACTGATCGGAGCGCCTCCGGGATATGTTGGTTATGAAGAGGGGGGCCAGCTTACAGAGGCTGTGAGAAGAAAACCATATAGTGTTGTACTGTTTGATGAGATAGAAAAAGCACATCCGGATGTATTTAATGTATTGCTCCAGGTGCTGGATGATGGGCGTATCACAGATTCTCAAGGAAGAACAGTGGACTTCAAGAATACGATCCTGATCATGACATCGAATATCGGTTCTCCTTATCTGCTGGATGGTATTGATGAGAATGGTCAGATCAGACCAGAGGCTCAGAAACAGGTTATGGATGACCTGCGGGCACATTTCCGTCCGGAGTTTCTGAACCGTCTGGATGAAATAATTATGTTTAAGCCCTTGACAAAAGCAAACATTGGTAACATAGTAGACCTGATGGTAAAAGACCTTGATAAACGTCTTTCTGACCAGGAACTTTCCCTGACTCTGACTGAGGCAGCAAAGGAAAATGTGATCGAAAATGGTTATGATCCTGTATACGGTGCAAGACCGCTGAAGCGTTATCTGCAGAATTATGTGGAAACGCTGGCTGCAAAGAAAATCCTTTCCGGAGATGTGCATACAGGTGATACCCTTGTGCTGGATGTGGAGAATGGAGAGTTTGTTGTCAGAGTGCAGGGCGCTCCTGATGACAGAAAATGATGCTGTAACAGGCAGAAAAGGAGATTCCATGCATGATACCAAAGGATCCGGTAATATTGCTAAGTTATGTGAATACCCAGTTGCGGGATTATTATGAGTCCCTGGAGGCATTGTGCACCTGCAGGGGGATCAAGAAAAAGGATCTGATCAGCCAGCTGGATCAGATTGATTATCATTATGATTCAGACACCAATCAGTTTATCTGATCATTATCAGGCATAAGAAAGAGGATGCTTCAGAGGTAGTATTTGATACGCTCTGATCAGGCATCCTCTTTTTTTTATGTATATGCAACAGAAAATTACGTTGTGGTATTTCTATAATTCATGAGAAAATAGTTAGTCGAACAAATGTTAAATTTTTATAAAACTGAAAAAAATACTTGCATTCTCGCAAATATAAGTATATTTTATATACTTAGCCGACTAAATGAATAATAATGGTGATGGCTGGAAAATAAAAGCAAAACAGCAGGAGGTACTTTTGAGAGGTTGATTTTATGAAACGAAACAGGAGGTGAATAGGTGTTGGAGGAAGAAGAAAAACAGGACCGGCAAAAAAGTATGCAGGCTTTGTTTTTGGAAATAAACAGGAGATATATGGGAAAGTGTTTCAGCAAGATGAAGGAACTGGAGATTCATCCAAGTCAGATCCCCATTCTTGCCATTCTGGGGAAAAATGAAGAATATAGCCAGAAAGAGATTGCTCAGATTTTGGGCGTGAAGCCGCCTACAGTGACGGTCAGCATTCAAAGGCTGGAAAAGATGGGAATGGTATGCAGGAAGCAGGATGAACATGACAAGCGTATTACCAGGATCCGTCTGACAGACAAGGGCAATGAAGTAATCCAGAAAGGGCTTGCCACCATGCATGAGACAGAGAAATATCTGTTCAGAAATTTTTCCGAGACAGAGTTGTGCCTGATGAGGCGTTTTTTTAATCAGCTGCTGGAAAATATTAATACAATGCCGGGAATAGTTGAAGAAGGATGTCCTTTGTCGGAGAAGCATGTAGTTGTAAAGTAAAGGTAACTATTCAACAGGTAGTCTTGTGAGGTTACAGAACAGTTACAAATAAAGATATAAAGGAGACACGCAATGGTTAAACTGATGAGATATCTGAAAAAGTCAGCAGGGTATATAGTCCTGATCATGGGACTTTTGTTTCTGCAGGCATACTGTGATTTATCACTTCCGGATTACACATCCAGGATCATTAATGTAGGGATCCAGCAGGGAGGCATTGAAGACAATGTTCCACAGAAGATGCGCACATCTACCATGAAAGCACTATCTGTGTTTATGGATGATGATGATATGAAACAGGTGGAAAAGTATTATGAAGAAGACAAAGACATTTATGTGTTGAAGGATGGCATTTCCAAAGATGAAAGAGAAAACCTGAATCATTTTCTGGAAAAGCCGATGATGCTGTATTATGGAATGTGTTCCGGCAGTGATGAAAGCAAAGCGATGACAGAGAACATGGGTCTTCAGGAAGGAACAGATCCGGTGCAGGCGCTGGGAGCTATGCCAGAGGAGATGAAAACTCAGATTCTTCAGGAGATGAATGAAAAACTGGAGAATATGCCAGAGTCTATTGTAAGCCAAAGTGCTGTACTTGCAGTTAAGAAAGAATACACAGAGTTAGGAGAAGATCTGGATAAGCTTCAGATGGATTATATCATCCGTTCAGGAGCACAGATGGTGTTAATGGCTCTGGTGATCATGCTGGCAGCAGTGACAGTGACATTTCTTTCTTCAAAAGTAGCAGCAAGGATGGGCCATGATCTGCGGGGAGATATTTACAGTAAGGTTATAGGATTTTCCAGCAACGAATATCATAAGTTTTCAACTGCATCCTTGATCACCAGAAGTACCAATGATGTGCAGCAGGTACAGCAGGTTATGACTATGACCTTCCGTATTCTTCTGTATGCCCCTATACTGGGGATCGGAGGCGTGATCAAGGTACTGAATACTGATGCATCCATGACCTGGATCCTGGGTGTTGCTGTTGCACTGATCCTTCTTGTGATCCTGGTTCTGTTTAAGATCGCAATGCCAAAATTTACAAAGCTGCAGACTCTGATCGACCGTTTGAATCTGGTTACTAGGGAGATCCTTACCGGTATTCCTGTGATCCGGGCATTCAGCAGGGAAAAATTCGAGGAAGACCGTTTTGAAACTGCCAATGAAGAACTGACGAAAACAAACCTGTTTGTCAACAGGTGTATGACTTTTATGATGCCTGTAATGATGCTGATCATGAACGGTGTATCCGTTATGATCATTTATTTCGGAGCACATGCTGTAGATAACGGAAGTATGCAGGTAGGAAATGTAATGGCATTTATCCAGTATGCTATGCAGATCATTATGTCCTTCCTGTTGATCACTGCCATGTCCATTATGATTCCCCGTGCCAATGTGGCTGCTGTCAGGATCAATCAGGTTCTGGAAACAGAAGGAAGTATTGAAGATCCGGTATCTCCGGAAGCCCCACAGGATAGTTTACGTGGAACAGTTGAATTTGACCATGTAAGCTTTGCGTATCCGGAAGCAGGAGAAAATGTGTTGAATGATATCAGCTTTACTGCTAAGAAAGGCCAGACAGTGGCTGTGATCGGAAGTACAGGAAGCGGCAAGAGTACACTGGTCAATCTGATTCCAAGATTTTATGATGCAACGCAGGGAACTGTAAAGGTGGATGGTGTGGATGTGCGTAAAATGACACAGCACCAGTTAAGGGAATGCCTTGGATACGTACCTCAGAAAGGAGTCCTGTTCTCAGGAACTATTGATTCCAATATCCGCTACGGAAAAGAAGACATTTCTTCTGAAGAAGTACAGCAGGCAGCACAGATCGCCCAGGCCACAGAGTTTATTGATACAAAACCCGAAAAGTACAACTCACCGATCGCACAGGGCGGTACCAACGTATCTGGAGGCCAGAAACAGCGTTTGTCCATTGCAAGAGCGATTGCCAAGAAGCCGGAGATTTTTATTTTTGATGACAGCTTTTCTGCACTGGACTTTAAAACGGACAGTAATCTGAGAAAAGCATTAAAGGAGAGTACCAAAGATGCAACAACTATTATTGTTGCACAGCGTATCAGTACGATCTTAAATGCGGATCAGATCATTGTACTGGATGAAGGACATATGGCCGGTATCGGAACACATAAGGAACTGATGAAGAACTGTGAGGTTTACCGTCAGATCGCAATGTCTCAGTTGTCAGAGGAGGAATTAGCATGAGTGAGAGAAGCAGAAGACCTATGGGAGGCGGGCATGGTATGCGTTCTGTTGAGAAGGCTAAGGACTTTAAAGGAGCCATGAGTCGTCTGTTCCAGTACATGGGTAAATATAAATTCCGTTTTGGACTGATGTTTCTGTTTGCTATTGCAGGAACTATATTTAATATTGTTGGGCCAAAGATCCTTGGAAAAGCGACCACAGAGCTTTTCAACGGACTGGTAAGAAAGGTAAACGGATCTGGCGGCATTGATTTTTCAAAAATTGGTCAGATTCTTTTATTTACGCTGGCTTTATATGTGGCAAGTGCATGCTTTTCCCTTATTCAGGGGTTTGTAATGACAGGGATTTCCAATGACGTTACGTATAGTCTGCGTAAGGACATTTCCAAAAAGATCAATCGTCTGCCTTTAAATTATTTTGAAAGCCGGACAAACGGAGAGATTCTTTCCAGGGTAACAAATGATGTGGATACCCTGCAGATGAGTCTGAACCAAAGTATTACCCAACTGATCACCTCTATTACCACATTGATCGGAGTATTTATAATGATGCTTTCCATTAATGTGCCGATGACGCTGACAGCCCTTTTGATCCTGCCAGTGTCCATGCTGATCATTAATGGGGTAATGAAGCGGTCGCAGAAATATTTCCGTGATCAGCAGAAATATCTGGGTGAAGTAAATGGTCAGATTGAGGAAAACTACGGTGGACACAATGTGGTGAAGGTGTTTAATAAGGAACAGGATGTACTGAATGTTTTTGAAAAAGATAACCAGAAGCTTTACGAGTCTGCATGGAAATCCCAGTTTTTCTCAGGCATGATGATGCCTATTATGCAGTTTATCGGAAATTTGGGATATGTAATGGTTGCTTTGTTAGGCGGTGTGTTTGTGATCAAAGGAAGTATTGAGGTTGGAGATATCCAGTCCTTCTTCCAGTATATCCGTAATTTTACACAGCCTATCCAGCAGATCGCACAGGTAACAAATCTGCTTCAGTCTTCTGCTGCTGCGTCTGAAAGAGTTTTTGAATTTCTGGATGAGCCTGAGGAAGAGCAGGGCAAAGAGAATGCTGTGGATATTACAGGACTTTCCGGCAATGTGAAGTTCCGGCATGTTGAGTTTGGCTACAATCCGGATAAGATCATTGTCCATGATTTTTCAGCAGATGTGAAAAATGGGCAGAAGATCGCAATTGTAGGACCTACAGGTGCAGGTAAGACCACTATAGTGAAGCTGCTGATGCGGTTCTATGATGTAAATAAAGGCTCCATCTGTGTAGATGGACATGATATCCGGGATTTTAACAGAAGTCAGTTAAGAGAAATGTTTGGTATGGTTCTGCAGGATACCTGGCTGTTCTCCGGAACGATCATGGAGAATATCCGGTACGGACGGTTGGATGCAACAGACGAAGAGGTGATCGCAGCAGCAAAGGCAGCTCATATCCATCACTTTATTATGCAGCAGCCTGGCGGCTATAATATGGTGCTGGACGAGGAGACAAGTAATATTTCCCAGGGCCAGAAGCAGCTTTTGACTATTGCCAGAGCTATTTTGGCAGACAACAAGATCCTGATCTTGGACGAGGCTACCTCGTCTGTTGATACCAGAACTGAGATGCAGATCCAGAGGGCAATGGACAATCTGATGAAGGGAAGAACAAGCTTTGTGATCGCCCATCGTCTTTCTACGATCAAGGATGCAGATATGATTCTTGTTATGAAGGATGGAGATATTATTGAACAGGGATCTCATGAGGAACTGTTGGCAAAGGGAGGATTTTACGCACAGCTTTATAACAGCCAGTTTGAAAAAACGCAGACAGCATAAATAATCAGGGTACAGTTACAGATAAGCATTTTTAAGAAGCAGTTTTCATCTCAGTTTGTTTGGGGTGTACTGCTTCTTTTTGTGTACTTTTTAAAGGCTATAGGGTATAATAATAAGAACCTCTCTGGAAGGGGATGACAAAAAGGGAGCTTTTAGAATGACAGACAATAAAGATGGGATCCAATATCTGGCCTATGTATTGGATAAGCTGCGTCAGAGGATTGCAGAGATATCCCAAAGCATTGCAGAAGGCCAGAAAGAAATAGACGGTATGCATGAATATTACTGGGAAAATTACACAGAAATGGACCAGTATGGATATGAAAATTTTGACAATCAGCAGGCGTTGTTTCATCAAATCAGTGCCAATGAGCAGCAACTCCATCTAAAAAGCCGGTTTCGGAAAATGCTGGATTCTCCCTTTTTTGGAAGAGTAGATTTCATTTTTGAGGGAGAAGATGAGCCGGAAAGCTTTTATGTTGGTATTGGCAATTTTGCAGAAAAGGCCGGAGGTGTGCCCCTGGTCTATGACTGGCGTGCACCTGTATGCGGACTTTTTTATGATTATGATAAAGGACCGGCTTTTTATGAAGCACCGCTTGGCAGGATCCAGGGTGAGATCCTTTCCAAATGGCAGTACAAGATCCGCAGGGGGAAGATGGTCTATCAGTTTGAAAGTGACATCAAGGTGGATGATGAGATTCTGATGGCAGAGCTAGGAAGTAATGGCTCTGTAGCACTGAAGAATATTGTAAGTACGATTCAGAAGGAGCAGAATGCGATTATCCGTAACACGAAAGACCGGATCATGGTGATTCAGGGGGCAGCAGGATCAGGTAAAACATCCATTGCGCTTCACAGGATTGCTTATCTTCTTTATCATGACAGGCAGAATCTGAAATCATCCAATATTCTGGTATTGTCTCCTAATGGGGTTTTCTCAGATTATATTTCTCATATTCTGCCGGAACTAGGGGAAGAAAATATAAAAGAAATGAGTTTTGACCTGTTTGCTTATCGGCAGCTTCAGGATACAGCAGCTGACTGTGAAGACCGTTATGACCAGATCGAGAGAAGCCTGAACCATCCAAAGGCTGTTACATTTTACCAGGAGAAGCAGTCCGAAGGATTTCTGAACCAGCTGGAACGGTTTATTACAGAACTGGAAGATGAGCTGATGGATTTCAGGGATATCCGTTATAAAGGCTATACAAAGACAGAAGCAGAGATCATTGATCTGTTTTACTTCAAATTTATGGATATTCCATTGCTTGCCAGAATGGATGCAGTGTGTGATTATTTTATTGATGAAGTGGAAACATTAAGGGACAGGGATCTGCCAGATGAAGAGAGGGAGCTGATCAGGGAGGATTTTTATTCCCTGTATGAAACAAGGGATCTGTATGTATTGTACAGTCGTTTTCTGGAAAGCAGCGGATATCCGGCTCTTACCAGGGTTCCTCTTGAAAAGAGAAAGCTTCTATATGAAGATGTATATCCTGTGCTTTATCTGAAATACCGTTTATGGGGGCAGCAGGAAAATAGTACGATCAAGCATCTGGTGGTAGATGAGATGCAGGACTATTCAAGAATGCAGTATCTGATCCTGAAAAATATGTTTTCCTGCAGGATGACCATTCTTGGAGACAAGGCACAAACAATGGAAGAAAAACAACAGGATGTGTTTACTTTCCTGCCTGGGATCTTTGGAAGGGATATCCGCAGGATCCAGATGAATAAAAGCTATCGAAATACAGTGGAGATTGCGGCTTATGCTAATAAGCTGGCAGGGATTTCGGATATGGAACTACTTCAGCGTCATGGAAAGCCTGTACAGGAACAGCAGTTTGAGGATATACAGGCAGCGGTGAAAGAAATACTGGACTATATCAAGCTGGGCGAGGATGAGTTTGAAACAGCAGCGGTGATCTTCCGCACAGAGAAGGAAGCAGACCTGGGAGCAGCTTTGCTTAAAAAGATGTTGGAAGAAACAGGTTTTGATACAAAGAATCGGTTCAATTATCTGCACAGGAACAGTTCCAGATTTAAAAAGGGAATTACAGTTACCACCTTTTATCTGGCAAAGGGACTGGAATTCGACCAGGTATTTGTAGTATTTCCTGAAAAAGACCAAAGTGCGCTTGCAAAACAGGGGAGATATATTGCGGCTACAAGGGCTCTTCATGAGTTATATATGTACAGTGTTATAACTGCTTCTGGAAAGCATTTTGATTTCCAACTGTGAGGGCACTGAATAGTTACACTGTGTTTTTCAAAAGTTTACAGGAATTTAAGAATCTGCACTGTGAAAAATATTGACATATTTGTAATACAATTGTAAAATATCGAATGAGGGATTTTTGTAAGATAAATAAGGAGGCAATTATGAAGAATAAAAGATTTTTAGTTCTCTTAACTATAACAGCAGCACTTTCAGGACTGGCCACAGGATGCTTTGGCGGAGATGATCCGGCAGAGCAGGTGATCGTGGATGAGACTCCTACACCGGAGCCCACCCAGGAGCCTACACCAGAGCCTACGATTGCACCGGATGTACAGGATACTACTTATACTTCCAGTGATGGAGCAGTGACGATCAAGCTTCCGGACGCTACCTGGGCGAATAAGTCAGATGCAGAGGATATGATCAGCTTTGAGTCACCTGAGCAGGGTAAGATCCTTGTTCTTCATGGAGCAGGGGAAGAGGATATGTCTTCAGCTATGATCCCCAATACCCAGGATCTGGCAGCTGCACTTGAGCAGGCTTCTGACCTGGAGCAGGGTACAGATTTTGAGATCCAGAATTACAACAGCACAAATGTGAATGGAGTAGGCATTTATTCTTACACTGTGAAGTATCTGAATACAGAGAAGAGCGGCGGATATGCTTATGCTGTGAAGAAGGTATATGCCAATGAGAGCGAGTACTACAGCATTACAGGCTCGGTAGTGAATGATGCATCCCTGACAGGGATCCAGACGGCTGTTGATTCTTTCCAGATCATTGGCGCATCCAGTACACTTGCTGTTGCAGATACTACTGCTGACGGCACTGCAGACGGTACACAGACAACAGATGGTACAGCATCCGGTGATTCTGCTACAGGTACAGACGGACAGGCCAGCTCCACTACCGGTAATTCCGGAGGATTTACACAGGAGCAGCTCACCGATACCAATCAGACAAGAACCATCTACCGTAACTCTGATGGACATCCGCTTGTGATCACCCCGGACGGCAGCGGTAACTGGGTAGATTCCCAGGGCAATACTTACCGTTTTGCCAATAATGAGGATGTTTATGATCAGAATGATGTGGATTATTACTGGCACGGCGAAGGTGCAGATGTATATTATATGCCGGTAGAATAAAGGATTTCCGGTAATACTTCAGGAAGAAACCAAAGGCAGACAGCCGACTTACAGCCGGTTGTCTGCTGTTTGTTATACGTGGGGAAAAGAATGGATACAATGGAAGCATATGGCGAGTTTGCCAGGGTATATGATATTTTTCAGGATAATGTGGATTATGCTAGCTGGGCCGGTTATCTTAATGACACACTTAGAGAATATGGGATCAGTGACGGCCTGATACTGGAACTGGGCTGTGGTACAGGTACTATGACAGAGCTGTTAGCTGCCTCCGGTTATGATATGATCGGTGTGGATAATTCAGAGGAGATGCTGGCAGAGGCCATGCAGAAAAGAGAAACTTCAGGCCATGATATCCTGTATCTTTTGCAGGACATGCAGGAGTTTGAACTTTATGGTACAGTGCGGGCTGTGATCAGCGTATGTGACAGCCTGAATTATCTTACTGAGGAGCAGGATCTGGAGCATGTTTTTGAACTGGTAAATAATTATCTGGATCCAGGCGGACTTTTTATTTTTGATATGAACACAGTGTATAAGTATCAGGAGATGATCGGGGATTCCACCATTGCGGAGAATCGTGAGGAAGGCAGCTTCATATGGGAGAATACTTACGATGAGGAAAGCGGGATCAATGAGTATGCACTCACACTTTTCCTGCCGGATGCAGACGGCAGGTATGAGAAAGTGGAGGAGGTTCATTATCAGAGAGCCTATCCGCTGGAACAGATCAAGACTCTTCTGCAAAGCTCTGGTCTTAAACTGCTGGCAGTTTATGATGCTTATACCAGAGATGCACCCAGGGCTGACAGCGGACGTCTTACCTTTATTGCAAAAGAATATGGGAAATAAAATAATGTGGTGAAAACACTTATTTTATGATTAAACGGATAAACAGGAGAGAAGAATGAGCGATTATATTATCAGAGCTGTTGCAGCTAACAGACAGATCCGTGCCTTTGCAGCAGTTACAACAGATACTGTGGAAACAGCAAGAAAAGATCATAATACCAGTCCGGTGGCAACCGCTGCACTGGGAAGGCTTCTTACAGGCGGAGCTATGATGGGAGCCATGATGAAAGGGGAAAAGGATATCCTGACTCTTCAGGTGAAGGGAGACGGTCCGATCCAGGGAATTACAGTCACTGCAGATTCCCAGGGCAATGTAAAAGGCTATGTGGGCAATCCGGATGTGATCCTTCCGGCTAACAGTAAAGGCAAGCTGGATGTATCTGGTGCCGTAGGAGCAGGATATATCAGCGTGATCAAGGATATGGGCCTGAAAGAGCCGTATGTGGGACAGGTTACTCTACAGACAGGTGAGATTGCAGAAGACCTGACCTATTATTTTGCAACCAGCGAACAGGTGCCATCAGCAGTAGGACTGGGTGTTCTGATGAATAAGAACAATACTGTCCGCCAGGCAGGCGGATTTATTGTACAGCTAATGCCTTTTGCAGAGGAAAGCGTTATTGCAAAGCTGGAAGAGAACATCAGCAAGATCTCATCTGTCACAAGCCTTCTGGAGGAAGGGCATACACCGGAAAGTTTGTTGAATGTGGTTCTTGATGGATTTGATATTGAGATCAACGATACCCTTCCAACCAGATTTTATTGTAACTGCAGTAAAAGCAGGGTGGAGAAGGCGTTGATCAGTATTGGCAGAAAAGAATTAAATGAAATGATCCAGGAAGGAAAGGATGTAGAACTGAACTGCCATTTCTGTAATACCAACTATGTGTTTCATGTGGAAGAATTAAAGGAGATCCTTCGGAGGTGTAAGAAGTGAAGCATGGATTTATAAAAGCAGCAGCCGGTACACCAGAGATCACAGTGGCTGACTGCGAAGCCAACAGAAAGGCCATCCTGAAAGTGATCCACAAGATGGAGAAAGAACATGCAAAGATCATGGTGCTTCCGGAACTTTGTATTACAGGCTACACCTGTCAGGATCTGTTTTTACAGCGTCAGCTTTTGGACAGTGCATGGCATACTTTGAAAAAGCTGGCAGTGGCTACTCAGCAAGTGGATGCGCTTATTTTTCTCGGGCTGCCTATGCGTCATGCAGGCAAGCTGTATAATGTGGCAGCTGTGCTGAATCATGGTGAGATCCTGGGCTTTATCCCAAAAACCTGTATACCTAATTATAATGAATTCTACGAGCAGCGCCATTTCACTTCAGGCAGTGACTGTATGGACACTCATGAGGTAGACGGCGTTGAGATTCCATTTGGTACAGATCTGCTGTTTGTGTGTGATGAGTGTGAAGAACTGACAGTAGCAGCAGAGATTTGTGAGGACCTTTGGGTTCCACAGCCACCAAGTGTATCTCATGCACAGGCAGGTGCTCATGTGATCGTGAACCTTTCTGCCAGTGATGAGATGGTAGGGAAGGATGCTTACAGAAGATCCCTTGTAACCGGACAGTCTGCAAGGCTGATCTGTGGATACGTTTATGCTACTGCAGGTGAGGGGGAATCCTCTCAGGATCTGGTTTTCGGTGGACAGAACATGATCGCTGAGAACGGAGTACTGCTGGCAGAGGGCAGAAGATTCCATAATTCTGTGGTTTTCGGAGAGATCGATGTGTACCGTCTGGCAGACGAGAGAAGAAGGATGTCCACCTTCCCGGGAACAGATGGCAGTGGTTATGATAGGATTCCTTTCCATGTTAAGAAAGAAAAGACAAAGCTGACCCGTGTATTCCCGGCAACTCCCTTTGTTCCTGGAAAAAAAGAAGAAAGGGATTTGCGATGTGAAGAAATTCTGAATATACAGGCTATGGGATTGAAAAAAAGACTGGATCATGTACACAGCCAGCGTGCAATGGTTGGGCTGTCCGGAGGACTGGATTCCACACTTGCCCTTTTGGTAATGGCCAGGGCATTTGACAGGATGAAGGCACCAAGAGAGCAGATACATTGTGTGACTATGCCATGTTTTGGGACTACAGACAGGACATACCAGAATGCATGTACACTCAGCAAGCGTATAGGTGCTTCGCTGACGGAGATTAATATACGGGATGCGGTAAATATTCATTTCAGGGATATTGGACACGATCCTGAGGTACATGATGTAACTTATGAGAACTCTCAGGCAAGGGAGCGTACACAGATTCTGATGGATATGGCCAATCAGGAGGGGGCGATTCTGGTTGGTACAGGTGATCTTTCAGAGCTGGCCCTTGGGTGGGCCACCTATAATGGAGATCATATGTCCATGTATGGGGTGAATACCTCTGTACCAAAGACCCTTGTACGTCATCTGGTAAGATATTATGCAGATACATGTGAGGATGAAGAGCTTTCCAAAGTACTTCTGGATATATTGGATACACCGGTAAGCCCGGAGCTTTTGCCTCCAAAAGACGGGAAGATCGCACAAAAGACAGAAGACCTGGTAGGACCTTATGAGCTTCATGACTTTTTCTTATATTATATGCTGCGTGCCGGATATCAGCCGGATAAGATCTACCGGATCGCATGCAGAACCTTTGATGGCATTTATGACAAGGAAACCATTATGAAGTGGCTGAAGATTTTTTATCGGAGATTTTTTGCACAGCAGTTTAAACGTTCCTGCCTGCCGGATGGACCAAAGGTGGGAAGCGTTGCCTTGTCTCCAAGAGGGGATCTGCGTATGCCAAGTGATGCAAGTGCTGCTATATGGATGGCAGAGCTGGAAGAATAGAATACTGGATCAGGGACTGCTTAGTACACAGTCCCTTTTTCTATGGCACTTTTTATGGATGATAGAAGCAACTGACTGGTATATTTCTGATCATCCGGATAGGTAATATTCTCCAGGGATTGAGACTGATAGATCTGCGCGGCCAGGGATTCCAGGGCAGGTTTCATCAGAGGAAATGCGGCTTTTGTGCTTTCGCTTAAGTTTACCAGATCAATGGAAGCAATCCTGTCAGCGTCCAGGCTTACTTCCATGTCAAAGGTATTTCCGTTCAGTGAAATGGAAGAGCGATAGATTCCAGGAGTATATTTGGAAGCTTTTCCGGATTGAGCCTGGTTTTTTCCGGAGCCAAACATAAAGAAGAGCAGAACACCGAAAAGAATGGCAAGGATCAGAAAAAGAATGGTATAAACCACTTCTTTCATATGTAAAACAATGATCTTTGTTTTGGAACTCATGGCATGCGCCTCCCGGTCTGTTTTTCTATATCCTATTATCAAACCTTTGGATTTATGATATGATTATGAAATGATGTTGGGGAAAAAGTCCTCAATAATGATACGGTGTTTAAAAATCAGTTCTTTACCGTGCCTGTCCCAGTGCGGGGTACGATCTTAAGATTGTTTATAGGAAAGGAGTCCATATGTCCCTTCAATTTGTAATCGGCAGTTCAGGAGCCGGAAAATCCTGTTATGCATATGATCATGTGATTCGGGAATCTATGAAATATCCAAAACGGCAATACTATGTGATCGTGCCGGAGCAGTTTACCATGCAGACCCAGAAAACACTGGTGGAAATGCATCCGGGACGGGGAATCTTAAATATAGATGTACTTAGCTTTCAGAGACTTGCATACAGGATCATTCAGGAAACCGGTGGAAATATGGGAAAGCTTTTGGAGGATACCGGGAAAAGCATGGTTCTGCAAAAGGTAGTACAAATGCATAAAGGACAGCTTCCTTATTTGGGCGGTCAGATGAAAAGACCAGGATGTCTTGATGAGGTGAAGTCCTTGATCTCTGAATTTTTACTGTACGATATTAGGGACAGTGATCTGGAGGATATGGTGAATAGAGCGGAGCAACAGCCCCTTCTTCATATGAAACTTCAGGATATACAGGTACTTTATAAAGGCTTTAAGGAATATCTGGAAGGACATTATATTACAGGGGAAGAGATCCTGGATGCATTACTGCCTGCAGTTCCACTGTCTGAAAAGCTGAAAGACAGTGTGATAGTCCTGGATGGATTTACAGGTTTTACTCCGATTCAGGTCAAGGTGATCCGGGAACTGCTTGCAGTGTGTCAAAAAGTGATGGTTACAGTGACTATGGATGGAAGCGGGGATGTATTTGCCAAGGGAAAACCTCACCAGCTTTTTTATATGAGCCATCAGATGATCCATATCTTGTCAGCGCTTACCAGGGATCTGGAGGAGCCGGTATGTCTTACTACTGATGAAAAATCCCGGTTTTCACAGGCACCGGCCCTCAAATTCCTGGAGAAACATATATTCCGTTACAGCAGAAAGAAATATGAGGATCCACAGGAAGAAATACAGATCTATACGGCAGGTACTCCGGAAAAAGAACTGGAAGAGGCAACCAGAAGGATCCGCAGACTTGTGCGTACACAGGGGATGAAATACGGAGAGATCGCAGTAATTACAGGAAATCTGGAAGAATACGGTAATATTGCATCTCAGGTGTTTGAGCGGGCTGGAATCCCACATTTTGTAGATGAAAAACATACAGTGCTGATGAATCCTTTTGTTGAATATATCCGGGCAGCAGTGGAGATGGTGTTTACTGGATTTTCTTACGAAGGAGTTTTTCGATATTTAAGATGCGGTATGTCCAGACTTACAAGAGAAGAGACAGATTATTTGGAGAATTATGTGATCGCCCTGGGGATACGTGGATTAAAGAGATGGCAGGAGCACTGGACCAGGATTTACAGGGGAATGGATGCTGAAGATATCCTGAAGATCAATGAAAGCCGTGCCAGATTTGTGGAGGAAGTATATGACTTTGCAGAAATCTTTGGAAAGGGCAGAAAAAAGGTAGAGCAGTATTGCCGCGGTTTGTATGATTTTATTGTAAAAGGTCAGATCCAGGAAAAACTTAAAAAGCAGGAACTGTATTTTAAGTCTGTGGGAGATACTGCCATGGAAAAAGAATACGGACAGATTTACGGTATTGTTATGGATCTTTTGGATCGTATGGTTGAGATCCTTGGGGATGAACTGGTTACAGTCCAGGAATTTCGTCAGCTTCTGGAAACCGGTCTGTCTAAGGCAAAGGTGGCTTTGATTCCGCCAAGTATGGATCAGGTTCTTGTAGGAGATATGGAAAGAACCAGATTGAAAAAGATCAAGGCATTATTTTTCGTGGGAGTGAATGAGGGAAATATTCCCAAAGCAGCAGATACCGGAGGAATCCTGAATGAAATGGACCGGGATTTTTTTGCAGAGGAAGGAGTGGAGCTGGCACCAGGTCCCAAGGAGCTTATGAACATGCAAAGATTCTATTTGTACCTGAATCTTACAAAGCCAGAAAAGCTGCTGTGTCTTTCCTTTAGCAGTTCTAACAGCAAAGGTGAGGCTGTTAGCCCTGCTTACCTGATCCATACAGTGACAGGATTGTTTCCGGCGTTAAAGATCAGCCGTATAGAGGACGGTAATTATACTCTTGAGGATCTGGAGATCCCGGGAGATGGTGTGGATGCTTTTTTGAAAGGTCTTTCGGAAGGTGCATATACGGCAGAAGATCCCCTTTTTGGTGAAGTGTTTGGCTGGCTTTTAAGAAGCCCCGGATATAAGGCGATGACACAGAAGCTTGTGGAAGCCTTTTTAAGTATCTGTCCTAAGGATATGATCGGCGCAAGTGTGGCGAAAGTGCTGTATGGAGAGGTGTCTCCTTACAGTGCAACACGGTTGGAACGGTTTGCCGCCTGTGCTTTTGCACATTTTCTTCAGTATGGGCTGCGTCTTTCAGAGCGGGCAGAGTACGAATTTAAGGCTATGGATATGGGGAATGTGATACATAAAGCTTTGGAGGAATTTTCAAAAGAGTTAAGAAGGCAGGGGCTTTTGTGGGCTGATCTTAGCCAGGAACAGCAAAGGCAGATTGCAGATCAATGCCTGGAAAAAGTAACAGCAGATTATGGAAATACTATTTTAAAAAGCAGTGCAAGAAATGAGTATATGATCCAGCGTACCAGAAGGCTTTTACACAGAACATTATGGGCACTGCAGAACCAGCTGAAGAACGGAGAATTTGTACCGGAGGGGTTTGAGGTTGTTTTCCAGGGCGGCAGGATTGATAGAGTAGATATTTTGGAAGAGCAGGACAAGGTATATGTGAAGGTGATTGACTATAAGACAGGAAATACTACCTTTGACCTGGTGGCTTTGTACCATGGTCTGCAGCTTCAGCTGCTTGTATATATGGATGCAGCCTTATCAGTAGAAAGACGGAAGTATCCGGACAAGGAGATCGTTCCAGCAGGGATCTTTTATTACAATGTGAAAGATCCTATGATTCAGGAGAAAATAGAAACAGATATGGAATCAGTTAATGAGGAAATACTGAAAAGCCTGAAAATGAACGGATTGGTTCAGAAAGACCCTGAGATCGCCCAGAAGATCGATAAAAGTCTGGTGTCTATTCCTGTATCCTACAAAAAGGATGGCGGAATTAAAAAAGGTTCTTCAGTGGCTGACAACCAGCAGTTTTGGATTCTTGATCAGTATGTGAAAAAGAAAATCAAACAGATCCGGAAGGATATCCTGAAAGGGGATGCGCAGATTTCTCCATATGAGCTGGGAGCAAAAAATGCCTGCACTTATTGTCCTTATATTTCTGTGTGTGGCTTTGACCGGAAAATTCCGGGATATGGTTTCCGCAGACTGAAAAGCTTTTCGGATGAAGAATTGTGGAAAAGCCTGGGAGAGAGTATGGATGACCAGATCCTGACAGGAGAGGAGGAACGGTAAAATGGGAATGAGCTGGACAAAGGAACAGCAGGAAGTGATTCGTCTGCGTAATAGAAATCTTCTGGTCAGTGCAGCGGCAGGATCCGGAAAAACAGCAGTACTTGTGGAGAGGATCTTGAATAAGATCATGGATCCGGATCATCCGATTGATATTGACAGACTCCTGATCATGACATTTACAAGGGCAGCAGCCGGAGAAATGAAGGAAAGGATTTCCAGAGCTTTGGAGAATGCACTGTGTGAGAATCCGGAAAATGAGCATCTGCAGAAACAGATGACACGGATCCATACTGCGCAGATCACCACCATTGATGGCTTTTGTGCCTATGTGATCCGAAATTATTTCCATACGATCAATCTGGATCCAGGATACAGGGTAGCTGATGAAGGTGAGTTAAAGCTTCTCAGGGAAGATGTGTTAAAAGACCTTACAGAGGAGTGCTACAGGGAAAAGGACCCTGCCTTTGTAAAATTTGTGGAATGTTATGCTCCAGGGAAAACAGATGACAATCTGAAAGATTTGATTATCGGACTTTATCAGGCGGCTATGAGCCATCCGGATCCGGAAGAATGGCTGGAGCATTGTCTTAAGATCTACCATATTACAACAGAAGAAGAACTGTATGACTCCAGATGGCTGCAGAAATTGTGGCAGACAGCAGATGAGGAATTGACAGGGGCAGAAGAACTGATCCGTCAGGCAAGACAGATCAGCAGGATTCCGGGAGGACCTTATCTTTATGAGGAGGCGCTGATCTCAGACCAGGCTGGTATAGAAGCTGTGCGAAAAGCCCTGGGTAAGCAGGATTATGAGCAGGTTCGCAGTCTTCTTATGGATTTTTCATATCAGCGTCTGTCCGGGAAAAAGCCGGAAGTACCTGTTGATGAAGAAAAAAAAGAACAGGTAAAAAGTCTGCGGGATGATATGAAGACAAGTCTGAAGGATCTGGGAAGCAGATATTTTCAGAACAGCACAGCTGAAATCCTGGAAGCCCTTCAATACGGAAAAGAACCTATGGAAACACTTGTAAAGTTGACCCTGGAATTTAAGAAGCAGTTTACTGTGAAAAAAAGAGAAAAAAATATTCTGGATTTTACAGATATGGAGCATCTGGCGCTGGCTATCCTTGTAAAGGACGGGAAGCCTTCTGACGTGGCAAGAGAATTAAGTGAGAAGTATGAGGAGGTGCTGGTAGATGAGTATCAGGACAGCAACCTTGTACAGGAGATGATCACCTATTGTGTTTCCGGCGAAGTGTCAGGACGGAAAAATATCTTTATGGTAGGGGATGTAAAACAGAGTATTTACAGGTTCCGTCTTGCAAGACCGGATCTTTTTATGGATAAGATGGAAACCTATACGCTGGAAGAGAGTAAAGAGCAAAGAATCGATCTTCATAAGAATTTCCGAAGCAGGCATCAGGTACTGGACAGTGTGAATTATCTGTTCCATC
Source organism: Blautia sp. 1033sp1_1033st1_G9_1033SCRN_220408 (assembly GCF_040929965.1). Taxonomy (NCBI): domain Bacteria; kingdom Bacillati; phylum Bacillota; class Clostridia; order Lachnospirales; family Lachnospiraceae; genus Blautia; species Blautia sp. 1033sp1_1033st1_G9_1033SCRN_220408. The sequence goes on from NZ_JBFKZO010000005.1 coordinate 57,644, forward strand.
AGATCATGAAGCCGGATCTGGGAGGCGTAGGGTATGATGATCGTGCCGCCCTTTATCCAGGAGCAGAGTTTCCGAAAGGCGGGAACAAAGAGTTTTATACCACAGAGGTATTGCTTGTTGAAAAGGACGGAGAAGAAGTAGAGGACTTGATGGAAGGCAGCTCCAAGAAGGTAAGAGAACTGGAAGCACTGGCAGTGGCACATAGGATCCGGCAGATCGTGGGAAAAGAACAGATATATGACCGGAAAAAGGAAGAGTACAGGCCTGCTGGATATAATGACATTGTAGTGCTTTTAAGATCTGCATCCGGTTGGGCAGAATCCTTTTCCCAGGTGTTTTCTACACAGGGGATCCCTTCGTATGCTGCATCCAAAACCGGTTATTTTTCAGCTACAGAAGTTGTTACTGTATTGAATTTACTGAAGGTGTGCGATAATCCTTATCAGGATATACCCTTATGTGGGGTTCTTCATTCACCTATCATAGGATGCTCCTCACAGGAACTGGCATCTCTTCGATGTGGTTATCCAAAAGGAAAACTTTTTGAAAGCGTACTGTCCTGTATAATGGATAGTGAAAAAAGTTTGGAAGAAAAGAAAATAGACAAACAGTTTCAGGAAAAACTTCAGGATTTCTATAAGCTGTTGGAAGATCTTCGTGATATGGCAGTTTATACACCGGTTCATAAACTGATCAGTGCTGCACTAAAGAAAACCGGGTATGGGGATTATGCCAGGGCGCTGCCGGATGGGTCACAGAGAAATGCCAATCTTGCAATGTTGGTTGAAAAGGCTATGGATTACGAAAAGACAAGCTACAGAGGTTTGTTTAATTTTATTCGTTATATTGAGCATCTTCAGAAATATGAGGTAGACTATGGAGAGGTGAACCTGGCAGATGCAGGAGAGGGTGCTGTACAAATCATGACCATCCATAAAAGCAAGGGTCTGGAGTTTCCGATAGTATTTGCATCAGGTATGGGAAAAGCATTTAACTTTCAGGATCTGAATGCAAGACTTTTGATCCATCCGGAGCTTGGACTTGGGGCAGATGCAATTATTCCGGAAAAAAGGATCATTGCTTCCACATTGCATAAGCAGATTATCCGCAGAGAGCTTCAGAAGGAAAGCCTGGGAGAAGAATTACGTATTCTGTATGTTGCTCTTACAAGAGCTAAGGAAAAGCTGTTTATTACAGGCTGTGTAGGGAAAATGGAAAAGCTGATGCATGTACTGTACAGGTTTCGGGACAGTGGGACTCCATTTCTTCCAGTGGATGTAAGAATGAAGGGGAAAACCTGTTGGTCTTATATACTTCCTGCATTGGCCCAACATCCTGCAATGGATCCTTTATTTGAAGAATATGGAATGCCTGCCGGGTGTAATACTTTACTTTACCGTACTAAGACACCTTTCCTTATAAAAAAGATAACGGTAAAGGATCTTACCGGGGAGGAAGTGATCCATCAGGCACAGGGACAGATGGAGGAAGAGATTCTTCGCAGCTGGGATAAGAATCGGGTTTTTGATGAGAAACTCCGGGAAGAACTGAAGGAAAGATTTGATTATCGGTATCCTTTTGAATATCTGAAGGGACTGCCGGTGAAAGTCAGCGTGTCAGAACTGAAAAAAAGAAATTATCCTGATGAATATGAAAAAGAAGAGGCAGTCTTTTTTGAACCGGATATTGTTCCCTTGATTCCAAAGTTTTGCATGGTGACAGAGGAAGAATACACAGGAGCAGCCAGAGGTACTGCTTATCATCGGTTTATGGAATGCATAATGTATGATAAAACGGACAGTAAAGAAGAGTTGCTAAAACAGCTTCAGATGCTGGTGCAGCAGGAGAAAATGAGCCAGGAAGAGGCTGATTGTATCAAAATACAGGAGGTGCTTGCTTTCTTAAACTCACCATTAGGTGTGAGGATGAAGGCAGCCTGGTTGGAGAAAAGGCTTTACAGAGAACAGCCATTTGTGATCGCAAGGTCTGCAGAAGAACTGGATAAGACATGGGCAGGGAAAAGGGAACCTGTTTTGATCCAGGGAATCATTGATGCATATTTTGAAGAGGAAAAGGACCTGGTGCTTGTAGATTATAAAACAGACCATATACGTTTTGGAGAAGAATCACGTCTTGTAGATCTGTATAAGGTACAGCTGGAAGATTATGCAGAGGCCCTGGAACGGATGACAGGGAAAAAAGTAAGAGAAAAGATCATTTATTCTTTTGCTGTCCATAAAGAAATCCTGGTCTGAAAGATGTTAATGAACAGATAGAAGACATGTAAAAAGGCCGGCGGTCAAAGCCGCCAGCCGGAAGGATATTTGTTTTTCAGGGTCTGTCCCACCAGTTTTCCAAAACCAAGAGGATAACCTTCTACACAGAGAAGCTGCCAGCCTTTGGGCGAGGCGGCTTCTTCTGGGTTTATGAGAAGAGTTTCTCCTTTTAGGTAGCGTTCCAGCCTCTGATCCTGAACAGGCAAGGTGATCACTGAAGAAACCTCGCCTTTGTGAAGGGCAAGAGCCAGTGGTTGTGAAGGCTCAAAACGGTTCTTTTTCAGATCACCCATGTAAAGGCCATTCCTTAAAAAATTGATCCTACGGATACTGCAGGAAACAGGAGGAAGATAATAAACCTTATCTCCTTTTATCTCTACTCTGTTCCAGTCAAAGGGCTGTCCACCTAAGGATTTCAGTCCGATTTCACGGAAAAAAGCGTCGATATATTCAAATGCAGTACGGTTTGGCTTTGTAAATACAGGGGAGATCTCTGAAATGGTCTGGCCAGGCTTATGAAGCAGAGCCATAAAATGGCCTTCCCCGTTCATTTTATGAGGAAAAATACGGACAGAGCGTGTAAGCTGGGGCTGTCCCTTTCCCCAGGCAGGAACACCATCTGAAAAGCCTTCATATCCGGGCATTTCCACCAGTTCCATATCCGGGCGGTTTTCAAGAAGATAAGAAACTGTGCCCTCATCCTCTTGAGGTGCAAAGGTGCAGGTGGAGTAAAGCAGATATCCTCCTGGACGAAGCATATCTGCTGCCTGAAGGATCAGTTCACGCTGGATGAGGGAAAGCTCTTGGGATTTGGCAGGACTCCAGTCTTTGGCAAGAGCTTCATCCTTTCGGAACATACCTTCTCCGGAGCATGGGGCATCCAGAATGATCTTATGGAAAAATTCAGGAAAGCAGGGAACCAGATCTTTAGGCGCTGTGCTGGTAACAAAGCTGTTTGGGATGCCGAAAAGTTCAATATTACGGAGCAGTGCCCGTGCCCTGGAAGTACTGATGTCATTGGCTACAAGAAGCCCATGTCCTTTAAGGGCAGCACCAAGTGCTGTAGCCTTTCCGCCAGGGGCAGCACACATATCCAGTATGTATTCGCCAGGCTTTGGCAGAAGTCTGGAAACAGGAGTCATGGCACTTGGCTCCTGAAGATAATAAAGTCCGGCCTGATAGAATGCACATTTGGACGGACGGACATTTTCAGGATAAAAATATCCGCCTGGGATCCAGGGGATGGGACTTATGGGAAAGGGGACGATTTTTTCAAATTCTTCACAGGAAATCTTGGCAGTATTGACTCGAAGGCCAAATGTGCGAGGTTGCTGATAGCTATTAAGAAAAGCCTGGAAATCATCTCCAAGCATGTTGTTCATGCGGGTTAAAAACTCTTCGGGCAGATATTTTGGATCATCATTCATAAAACACATATCCTCCAGATATCAAAAATACAATTATGTGCATTATTATAACCAATCTGTTTGATTTTGGGAATAGGATGGAGAAAGAAACAGTCAGAAGGTTTGATGGCAGGTGTATAAATTTCGAATTTTGGGTTCATACTTTTACGAAAAAGGAGTATAGGATATTGAATAGAGAAAAAGAAATAGAAGCCTATTTAAAAGGAAAACTGCCAGAAGAGGAAAAAGCAAAGTATGAGATCGCCCAGGAATTGGGATTGCTTGACAAGGTTCTGGGAGGCGGCTGGAAAACACTGACAGCAAAAGAAACCGGAAGAATCGGAGGGCTGATGGCCAGAAAAAAGAAATGAAAATAGATATTGGATGTTTCGCTTTTAGATACAGTAAAATATCAGTTGGCAAATTTTATAATTATTTTGTTCATGTTGCGTTGTAGAAAAGATATGTTTATATATCAGGGCTTCGTTTTCGGATTTTTCCCGCGCGCTTATTATCTCTGTCATTTGCCAAACTCACGCCTGCGGCGTTCAGACACGGCAAATAACAGAGAAGCTAGCGCAGTCGAAATCTACGAAAGCCTCGCATGATATATAACCAAAATCTTTTCTACAACGCAACGAAAATTATTACAAATTTGCCAATGATTATTTTTCTGTATTTTCGCTTTTATTATGAGGGGACAGCCACTTGTTTTTGTAAAAACAGGATGGTATCATAAACATATCTGAAAATAAAAATAAATATAAATGAAAGATAAATAAAAGGAGGCAATTAACCATGAGTGGAACAAACAGTACGATTGAATGTTTAAAGTCAAGAAGAAGTGTGAAAAGTTATAAGCCTGATATGCTTCCTAAAGAAGTTCTCCAGGAGATCGTTGAGGCTGGTACATGGGTGCCAACTGGTATGAACAGACAGTCTCCCATTATTCTTGCCATAACGGATAAGAAAGTACGAGATCAGCTGTCAAGGATGAATGCACAGATCATGGGTGCAAAGGGAGATCCCTTTTATGGAGCGCCTGTAGTGCTGGTGGTCCTTGCAGACAAATCTGTAGGTACATATGTATATGACGGAAGTCTTGTTATGGGAAATCTTATGAACGCAGCTCATGCACTGGGGATTGGCAGTTGCTGGATCCACAGGGCAAAAGAGGAATTTGAAAGCCAGGAAGGAAAGGAACTTCTGAAATCTCTCGGGATCCAGGGGGATTATGAAGGCATTGGCCATTGTATCCTGGGTTATCCAAAGGAAGAAGTACAGGGAACCCATCCAAGAAAAGAAAACTGGATATATTATGTAGATTGATGGAATACAGGAGGAGCCTATGGAGTTCCAGGAACTGATTCATAAGGCATTAGAAGTAAGACAGAAAGCTTATGCACCTTATTCGGATTTTATGGTGGGAGCAGCACTTTTATGCAAAGACGGCAGAATATTTACTGGATGCAACATTGAAAATGCTTCTTATGGAGCGACCAATTGTGCTGAACGGACTGCTTTTTTCAAAGCAGTTTCCGAAGGATACAGAGAATTTACAGCTATTGCCATTGCAGGTGGGGACAGGGAGGCACAAAACCTGGAGTACTGTGCACCTTGTGGGATCTGCAGGCAGGTTATGAGTGAGTTTTGTGACCCTGCAACTTTTCTGGTAATCCTGCCAAGAACAGAGAATGATTACAAAAGTTATACACTGGGGCAGCTTTTACCCCTTGGTTTTACATCTGCGGATATGGAAAAGGGCAACATAAAATAAGACAGCTTGGGAGTGATGGATTGCAGAAGAATACAGAAAATTATATTAAGCTGGATAAAGTATCCAGGATTTACGGAACAAATGAGGTACCAATAAAGGCTGTAGATGAGATCAGTTTCCAGATCGAAAAAGGAGAATTTGTAGTGATTGTTGGCCCTAGTGGTGCGGGGAAAACCACAGTGCTGAACATACTTGGGGGCATGGATCATGCAACAGATGGGGAAGTATGGGTGGATGGCAGGAATATTGCAGGATATAACAGCCGCCAGCTGACCGCATACAGAAGGGATGATATTGGTTTTGTATTTCAGTTTTACAATCTGGTGCCAAATCTTACAGCACTGGAAAATGTGGAGCTGGCAGCGCAGATCTGTAAGAATCCGTTGGATGCGGCTCAGGTATTGGAAGAAGTAGGCCTTGGGGACAGGCTTGGCAATTTTCCGGCCCAGCTTTCAGGAGGAGAACAGCAACGTGTTTCCATTGCAAGGGCCATGGCAAAGAATCCAAAGATGATGCTGTGTGATGAGCCCACCGGTGCTTTGGATTATCAGACCGGTAAGGCGATACTGAAACTGCTTCAGGACATGTGCAGGGAAAAAAATATGACGGTGATCGTGATCACGCATAACTCTGCACTTACTCCCATGGCAGACCGGGTGATCAGGATTAAGAATGGAAAAGTATCCAAAATGACACAGAATGCACACCCCACGCCAGTGGAAGAAATTGAGTGGTAGGTGAAAAAGATGAAAGCAATACATAAAGAGTTCTGGATGGAGATCCGCAGAAGCAAAGCCAGGTTTCTTTCCATCTTTTTCATTGTAGCCCTTGGGGTGGCTTTCTTTTCCGGGATACAGGCTTCCTCACCGGACATGCAATATTCAGGAGATGCATATTATGATGAAAACAGCCTGATGGACCTGAAGGTAGTAAGCACACTTGGGCTTACCAGTGAGGATGAAGATGCATTAAGGGAGATCGATGGCATTGAGGATGCGGAAGGTGCTTATTTTACAGATGTTACCTGTGGCGAGAATGAAAAACAGACGGTATTACATATTGAGTCATTGACCAAACGGGTGAACCAGCTGACAGTTACAGAGGGAAGACTGCCGCAGAAATCTGGAGAACTGTTTCTTGATGATACTTATGCCAATGCTCATGGGTATAAGCCAGGAGATCAGATTGTTCTTCGGGAGCAGGAAGACAGTTCGTTTCTTGGAAGGCACAGCTATACTGTGACAGCTATAGGGAAAAGTCCCCTTTATATTTCTTTTAACCGTGGTAATACAACTCTTGGTACAGGAGAGGTGAACGGATTTGCATTTATATTGCCTGAGGATTTTGACCAGGAAGTATATACGCAGATCTATCTTCTGGTACACGGTGCCAAAGATGTGGTCAGCTATACAGATGCTTATGATATCCTGATCCGTAAGATCAAAAGCAAGGTGGAAGGGATACAGGATGTAAGATGTGAAGCACGTTATCAGCAGGTAACTGCAGATGCACAAAAAGAAATCACTGAAGGCGAGCAGGAACTGGCAGATGGCAGGCGAGAAGCAGAAGAAAAACTGGCAGATGCCAGGCAGCAGCTGATCGATGGCAGGAAAAAGCTAACAGATGGACAGAAAGAATATGAAGATGGTGTAAAAGCTATTGAAGATGCAAAGGGACAGTTAAAGGATGGACAGAAGCAGCTGGAAGAAGGAACAGAAAAGCTGGAAGATGCCAGACAACAGCTTTCCCAGGCAACCCAGCAGGTACAACAGGGCGAGCAGCAGCTTTCCCAGGCACAGCAGCAGCTGGATAATGGCAATAAAGAGCTTGAAAAGAACCAGCAGAAGCTGGAGGATGGACTGGAAAAACTACAGGCTTCCAGACAGGAATATGAAGCCGGTGTGTTAAAACTTACAGAAGCCAGACAGAAATTGGAACAAAGCCAAAGTGATCTGGATACAAGGGCAGGACAGGTAAGCCAGGGAAAAGAACAGATCCAACAGCAAAGACAGCAGCTGCAGGAACAACTTCTGCAGTGCCAGGAAGGGCTTTCTCAAGTAGAAACAGGAGAGCAGCAGCTTGCCCAGGGAAAGGCTGCACTGGATCTGGCAAAGGGGCAGCTGACAGCACTGATCACGGAAAGAGATTCCCTTCAAGCAAGCTATGATGCAGGCATTGCTTCAGGAGAGGTATCCCAGGAGGAACTGGCTGGGCTGCAGGCACAGATCGCAGGTTTTACTGCACAGATCCAGGGCCTTACTGCACAGATCCAGCAGTCAGAAACAGAATTGACAGGACAAGGACAGCAGCTGGCTGCAACCAGGACACAGCTGGAAAGCTCTGTGGGACAGATAAACGGAGGTCTTGCGCAGCTGGACGAAAAAGAAGGCCAGTTAAATGATGCCCAGGAACAGATTCAAAAAGGACAGGAGCAGATCAATCAGGGCAGGGAAGAACTAAAGCAGCAAGAAAAAAAGTTGGCAGATGCAAAAAAACAGCTGGATAAAGCTCAGAAAGAACTGGATAAAGGAAAAGAACAGATTCAAAAAGGACAGGAGCAGACACAAAAGGGACAGCAAGAGATAGATGCCAATGCAGGAAAGCTTGCCCAGGCCAGGATCCAGATTTCCCAAAATACAGAAAAGCTGCAAAGTGGAGAACAGGAACTGGAAGAAAACCGTCAGAAGCTGATAGATGGACAAAAAGAACTCCAGGAAAATGAACAGAAGCTGAAAGATTCCAAACAGGAGCTGGAGGATGGAGAAAAAGATCTGTCAGACGGTGAAAAGGAGTATCAGGAGTCTGAGGAAAAGGTAAAAAAGGAGCTGGCCGACAACCAGCAGAAGCTGGAAGATGCCAAAAAAAAGTTGGCAGATCTGAAGGTTCCTACATGGACGGTTACAGACAGAAATGACCTGCCAGAGTATTCGGATTACGGAGATAATGCAGATCGTATCCGGAATATCGGCAAGGTGTTCCCTGTGATCTTCTTCCTGGTAGCAGCTTTGATCAGCCTTACTACTATGACCAGGATGGTAGAGGAGCAAAGAACCCAGATCGGGACCATGAAGGCTTTAGGATACGGAAAAGCAGCTGTTGCAGCCAAATATATCTGTTATGCACTCTTGGCTACGATCGGAGGAAGTATCCTGGGTTTTCTGGTAGGAGAAAAAATCATTCCATATGTTGTGATCACTTCTTATGGGATTATGTATCATAATGTTTCTGATACTCTGTGTATTAATTATGAAATGAAATATACACTGATCGCATCAGGGGCTTCTATTATATGTACAGTAGGAGCCACAATGTTTGCCTGTGTACGGGAACTGCGGGAAACACCGGCCTCATTGATGCGTCCTCCTGCTCCCAAGGAAGGCAAACGTATTTTGGCAGAGCGGATCACATTTCTATGGAAGCATTTAAGCTTTACTTGGAAATCCACACTTCGGAATCTATTCCGATATAAGAAACGCCTTTTTATGACGGTTTTTGGAATTGCAGGAAGTATGGGGCTGATGCTGGTAGGATTTGGATTACGGGATTCCATTATGAATATTGCGGTGATCCAGTACCGGGACCTGCAGCATTATGAGGGCAATGTGATTGAGGATGAGGATGCAGACGAGGAACAGAGAAAAGAAGTGGTACAATTCCTTAAGGATAATCAGAAGGTAGATCATTGTACGTCTGTTCAGTTTACCAAAATGAATGTACCAAGAGGCTCTTCCAATCTGAGTGTTTACGTTATCGTACCTGAGGATATGGAGAGCTTTAAAAAGGATGTGACCTTGCAGAACCGGATCACAAAGGAGAAGTATTTGTTTTCTGATAAAGGTGCAGCAATCTGTGAGAAAACAGCGGATCTGCTAGGCCTGAAGGCAGGAGATGCCATCACTTTGAAAATGGCTGGACAGGAGTATCAGGTTCCAGTGGAGATCATCACAGAGAATTATATGGCTCATTATGTATATATTTCACCCTCTTTATATGAGTCGGTATTTCAACAGAAACCAGATTACAAAAATTTGTTTTTTACTATGAAAGAAGAATATAAGGATGATCTGGAAGCTATAGGCCAGCAGCTGCTTACACTGCCTGGTGTTTTAAGTATCAGCTATACAAGCAGTCTGGCAGGACAGCTGGAAAGAATGCTTACGTCCCTGGATTCAGTGATCCTTGTGTTGATCATTTCAGCCGGTATGCTTGCCTTTGTTGTTCTTTACAATCTGAATAATATTAACATTACAGAGAGGCAAAGGGAACTTGCTACCTTAAAGGTGCTGGGATTCTATGATAAAGAGGTGTCTCAATATGTATTCAGAGAGAATATACTGCTGACAGTGGCAGGAGTGCTAGTGGGAGTACTTTTCGGGATTTTCCTGCACAGGTATGTGATTACCACTGTGGAGGTAGATGCAGTCATGTTTGGCAGGAATATCAATCCGATAAGCTTCCTTTACAGCGGGCTTATCACCTGTGGATTTTCCCTGTTTGTAAACTTTACCATGCATTTCAAGCTGAAGAAGATCAATATGGTGGAATCTTTGAAAAGTGTGGAATAAAAAGGAATATAAAGGTGGGCTGCTGCTTAAAAGGACGCAGATCACTGTTTACCCTGCTTGCAGCTGCCTGTGAATCGTAACAGGTAATATCCCATAAAAATCTTGACAAGAAATGGATTTACAATTATAGTAGTTTTCATAGTAAAGGCAAAGAAAAGGGCCGTATCAACCGATAAAAGGTGGTACTGCATGACATCGCCCTTCACACATCTGTGTGGGGGGCGTAAATTTTGGAGGAAAATGAAATGAGCAAAGAGCTTGCAAAAACATATGATCCAAAAGGTATTGAGGATCGTCTGTATAAGAAATGGATGGATAACGGATATTTCCACGCAAAAGTAAATCCGGACAAGAAGCCGTTTACTATTGTGATGCCGCCGCCAAATGTAACCGGACAGCTGCACATGGGACATGCCCTGGATGAAACCATGCAAGATATCCTGATCCGCTTCAAGAGGATGGAAGGTTACGAAGCATTATGGCAGCCAGGTACTGATCATGCGGCTATTGCTACAGAGGTTAAGGTAACAGAAAAGCTGAAAAAAGAAGGCATTGACAAAAATGCTATCGGCCGTGAAGAATTCCTGAAATATGCATGGGAATGGAAAGAAGAGTACGGCGGAAAGATCATTAATCAGTTAAAGAAGCTTGGCGCTTCAGCTGATTGGGAGCGTGAGCGCTTTACCATGGATGAAGGCTGCTCCAGAGCAGTACAGGAAGTCTTTATCAAGCTGTATGAGAAAGGGTATATTTACAAAGGCTCCAGGATCATCAACTGGTGTCCTGTCTGCCAGACTTCTATTTCAGACGCAGAGGTAGAGCATGAGGATCAGGATGGATTTTTCTGGCATATCAATTATCCTATCGTTGGAGAAGAAGGAAGATTTGTAGAGATCGCTACTACCCGTCCGGAAACACTTCTGGGAGATACAGCAGTGGCAGTGAATCCGGAAGACGAGAGATATAAGGACCTGGTTGGGAAAATGCTGGAGCTTCCCCTTACAGGCAGACAGATCCCGGTGATCGCAGATGAATACGTAGATAAAGAATTTGGTACAGGATGTGTGAAGATCACACCGGCTCATGACCCTAACGATTTTGAGGTGGGGCGCCGTCACAATCTTCAGGAGATCAATATCCTGAATGATGACGCTACCATCAATGAGCTTGGAGGCAAATATGCCGGCATGGATCGTTATGAGGCGAGAAAGGCTATGGTTGAAGATCTGGATAAGCTGGGTCTTCTGGTGAAGGTGGTTCCTCATAATCACAGTGTTGGTACCCATGACCGGTGCGGCACTACTGTAGAGCCTATGATCAAACCCCAGTGGTTTGTTAAGATGGATGAGATGGCAAAGGCTGCGATCAAAGCCCTGGATGACGGAGATCTGGAATTTGTACCTGCACGTTTTGACAAAACTTACCTCCATTGGCTGGAGAATATCAGAGACTGGTGTATTTCCAGACAGCTCTGGTGGGGACACAGGATTCCTGCTTATTACTGTGATGACTGTAAGGAAACGGTTGTAGCAAGGGAAATGCCAAAAATCTGCCCTAAATGTGGCGGTACTCATTTCCATCAGGATGAGGATACACTGGATACATGGTTCAGTTCTGCACTGTGGCCTTTCTCCACACTTGGATGGCCGGAAAAAACACCGGAACTGGAATATTTCTATCCTACAGATGTACTTGTAACAGGTTATGATATTATTTTCTTCTGGGTGATCCGTATGGTATTTTCTGCTCTTGAGCAGACAGGAAAGGCACCTTTCCATCATGTGCTGATCCATGGGCTGGTAAGGGATTCCCAGGGACGTAAGATGAGTAAATCTCTTGGCAATGGTATCGATCCTCTGGAAGTGATCGACAAATACGGTGCAGACGCCCTGCGTCTTACTCTGATCACAGGAAATGCACCTGGAAATGATATGCGTTTCTACTGGGAACGTGTAGAATCCAGCCGTAATTTTGCCAATAAGATTTGGAATGCTTCCCGTTTCATTATGATGAACCTGGAAGGCAAGACTGTTACTGAGCCAGAAGATTTGAATGGTCTTTGTGCAGAAGACAAGTGGATCCTCTCCAAGCTGAATACAGTGATCAAAGATGTAACAGAGAATATGGATAAGTATGAACTGGGAATTGCAGTACAGAAAGTTTATGATTTTCTGTGGGATGAACTTTGTGACTGGTATATTGAAATTGCAAAGGTACGCCTCTGGAAAGCCCAGGAAGATCCCAAGGCAGCAGGTGAAGCATTGTGGACCCTGCGTACTGCATTGACCCAGGGCTTGAAGCTGCTTCATCCGTTTATGCCATTTATTACAGAAGAGATTTACTGTACACTTCTTCCGGAAGAAGAATCCATCATGATCTCAGACTGGCCGGTATATAAAGACGAATGGAATTTCCCGGAAGCAGAGCTTGCTGTGGAAAGCTTCAAAGAAGTAGTGAAAGGTATCCGTAATACCAGAAACAGCATGAATGTTCCTCAGAACCGTAAGACGCATCTGTACATCGTGGGTAAGGATGAGAAGATCTGCCAGATGTATGAAAAGAGCAGCAGATCCTTTATTAATCTTGCCTATGCAAGTCAGATCCATGTACAGGACAACAAAGATGGTATTGGTGAGGATGCAGTTTCGGTAGTCGTATCCAATGCAGTTGTATATCTGCCACTGGAAGATCTGATCGACAGGGAAAAAGAAATTGAACGCCTTACAAAAGAGCAGGATCGTCTTACCAAAGAGATCGCCCGCTGTGATGGAATGCTCAGCAATCCTAATTTTGTAAATAAAGCACCAGCTGACAAGGTTGATGCTGAAAAAGCAAAACTGGCAAAATATAAAGAAATGAAAGAAAAAGTAATCACACAGCTTGAACAGTTAAAGAAATAAAAAGGAGCGTTTTCATGAAAACGGGCAAATTTTGCACAAAGATGAAAATAAGTGATGTGTGTAATAAGATATCGCCTGTTTTGCAGGCACTGTGGTGTGCGGTGCTTTATTTTATTATTGAAGCCATCAGCCGCCATTCTATTGCAGAAGCATGGCAGTATATGACAGGCAAGCCACTGGTTTTTGCATACAATACAGCTTTTATTTTCACAACAATGCTGATCGTGTATCTGTTTCACAGAAGATTTTTCTGGCGTGTATTGGTATCGGCATTCTGGCTGTTCCTTGGACTTGTAAATGGGATCCTGCTGATGAACAGGGTTACGCCATTTACAGGGCCGGATCTGCATATGCTTACCGATGGATTATCCATTATGCAGAAGTATCTGCCTGCTTATGGAGTGATCCTGGGCTGCATCCTGATCGGACTTGTGCTGATCGGGTTGTTGATCCTGCTTATCAAGGGACCGAAATACAAAAAGAAGATTCGATACAGATATGTGATCCCGCTGATCCTGGCAGGAATTGTTGCTTTTGGAGGTATTACACAGCTTGCCCTTGAGAAAAGGATACTTTCCAATTATTTTGGAAATATAGCATTTGCATATGAGGATTATGGATATCCATATTGTCTTGCGACTACAATCTTTAATACAGGTATTAAAAGTCCGCGAGATTACTCTGAGTCTGAGATCAAAAGGATCGAAAAGACAGAGGAGAACCTTCCGGCAACAAAGGAAGATAAAAAACCGAATATCCTTTTTTTGCAACTGGAATCATTTTTTGATCCTACACTTGTAAATTATCTGGATATTTCTGAGGATCCTATTCCTACGTTCCGAAAGCTGATGAAAAACTATTCTTCCGGGTATTACAAGGTGCCGTCTGTTGGTGCAGGTACTGCCAATACAGAGTTTGAGACAATTACAGGGATGAGCCTTCATTATTTCGGCCCAGGGGAGTATCCATATAAGAGTATCCTGAAGGAAACCACTTGCGAGAGTGCGCCCTATGTGCTGAAAAATCTTGGATATTCCACCCATGCTGTCCATAACAATGAAGCCAATTTTTATGGAAGAAGGACTATTTTCCCCAACCTTGGGTTCGATACGTTTACCTCAGAAGAATATATGGCTGGTGAGAATCTGAAAAATCCTCTGGGATGGGTAAAGGACAGTGTTCTGACCGATGAAATCGTGAAATGTCTGGATTCTACAGAAGAACCGGATTATGTATATACCATTTCGGTGCAGGGACATGGAGACTATCCGGATGAACCGATATTGGAGGATCCACAGATTACAGTTTCCGGTGCACCTACAGAAGAATTGAATTGTAAATGGGAATACTATGTAAATGAGATCCATGAGATGGATAATTTTGTAAAAGATCTGGTGGATACACTGGCTGACTATCCGGAAGACGTGGTACTTGTAATGTATGGGGATCATCTTCCTACCATGGGACTGACAGTGGAAGATTTGAAAAACAAATATCTGTTTCAGACAGAATATGTGATCTGGGATAATATGGGGCTTCAGAAAAAGAATGAAAACCTGGCATCTTATCAGATCGCAGCAGAGGTGATGGATCGGGTAGGTATCCATGACGGAACGATTTTCCGTTATCATCAGGCAAGAAGAAATACAAAGAATTACCAGGTAGATCTGGAAACCCTGCAATATGATCTGCTTTATGGAGATCGTTACGCATACGGAGGAGAGAATCCTTTCCAGCGGACAAAGATGCGTATGGGACTCTATGATGCAACACTGGATTCCATCCGTCTTGTATCAGATTCGGATTATACCTATTATATCCAGGGAACCAATTTCACACCTTCAAGCCAGGTAAAACTAAATGGAGAATGGTATGATACGGTTTATGTAAGTCCTACTACTCTGGTGATCACAGGTACGGAGCTGAAGGACTTTGACCGGCTTTCTGTTGTACAGCGAAGCAACAGCTCCACAAGAAAGGCATTAAGCAAGAGTTATGACCGTGCGGTTTATGCATTGTATGACAAGAATCCGTGGAAACTTGAAAAAGAGGAATAATTTTAACTGTTCAGAAGGCAATATCTCGCGAGGGTACTGAACAGCTACGAATAGTGTTTTATCCAATCGTAACATCTTGTCGGATAAATTGTTACGATTGGGTATGGACATCTTTCACCACTATTATATAATGGTAGAGTAACCAAAAGGGTTGCGAATACATTAGATAAAAGTGGTGAATTTTTTTATGAATTACGAACAAGCAGTGGCCTATATTGAAGAAACACCTAAGTTTACAAAAAAGAACAGTCTGGATCATACCAAGGAATGCCTTGCAAGGCTGGGAAATCCACAGAATCATTTTAAAGTGATTCATGTTGCAGGTACCAATGGAAAGGGCAGTACCTGTGCATTTCTTACATCCATTCTCCGGGAAGCCGGATATTCCTGTGGATTATTTACTTCTCCTCATTTGGTAGAGATTAATGAACGGTTTCAGATTAATGAAGTAAATATTGATAACGATACGTTTCTGGCTGCTTTCCAGAAGGTGAAAGCACTGGCAGATGAACTGGTGGCAGAGGGCAGCTATCATCCTACTTACTTTGAGATGCTATTCCTTATGGGCATGGTGATCTTTGCACAGGCTGGAGTAGATTATGTGACTTTGGAGACTGGCCTTGGAGGCAGGCTGGATGCTACCACAGCCATTGAAGATCCGGCAGCATGTGTGATCACATCCATCAGTCTGGATCATATGCAGTACCTTGGGGATACAGTAGCTAAGATCGCAGGGGAAAAGGCTGGGATCATTGTCCCGGGAGTGCCGGTGATCTTTGATGGCAATGACCCATCAGCAGCAGAGGTGATCCGTGCACATGCCAGAGAGCTTCACAGTCCCTTTTACGAAGTAAAAAAGGAGGATGCGCAGATTCTTTCCAATACAGCTTCAGGGATTGATTTTTCTTTGAAAAATCAGTATTATGGTAAGGATCATCAGGAATTTCATATTCCTTTTATTGCAAAGTATCAGGTTATGAATGCCATGCTGGCATTAAAAACCATGGAGGTTTTACAGGATCAGATTCCGGTAGCTATTGAGCATGTGCGAAAAGGAATGAGCGCCACCAGATGGCAGGGCAGGATGGAGACGATCTTGCCAGGAGTGATCGTTGATGGAGCACATAACGAAGACGGAGTAGCCAAGTTTGTGGAGACTGCAGCGCATTTTCAGCAGGAATATCCGCTTACACTTCTGTTTTCAGCAGTAAATGATAAAGATTACAAAGATATGATCCATACCATCTGCAGTCAGATCCGTTTCAGACATGTGGTTGTTACCCAGGTAGGTGGTTATCGGGAAGTTCCGGAAGAGGAATTAAAAGATATCTTCACACGGGAGGGCTGTGCCTCTGTAGAGGCTGATCCAGAAGTGGAAAAGGCTCTGGAACTTGCCTTAAAGGCAAAGGGAGAAGACGGAATGCTGTTCTGTGTAGGATCTTTATATCTTGTAGGAGAGATTAAAGCAGCAATCGCAAGGAGAAAAGCATGATCGATTACGAAGAAGAACTGAAGAAGTTTGAACCGTGTCTGGATGTAACAGATGCAGAAAGTGCCATATATGACAGAGAACTCACTGATATCCTGGACATTTTACAGGAGATGCTGCGGGAAGCAAAAAGCGGCCGCCGCATGAAATAACCATAAGGAGATACTGATGAACTGCATGAATTGCGGCGCATTTCTGGCAGACAAGGATCTGGATTACTGTCCTAATTGTGGGTGCAATGTTCTGATACAGAAGAAAGTGGACTATCTGTCAAAATTCTACTATAATCAGGGACTTGAAAAAGCCAGTATCCGGGATCTGTCAGGAGCCATTAATTGTTTGAAACAAAGTCTTACTTATGACAAAAGAAATATTCAGGCAAGAAATCTTCTTGGACTTGTTTATTTTGAAACCGGCGAGGTTGTTGCTGCATTAAGTGAATGGGTGATCAGCAAGAATCTGAAGCCTACCAAGAATCTGGCTAATGAGTACATTAACCGTCTTCAGGCCAATTCCAATAAGCTGGATGCCATTAATGAAACGATCCGTAAATACAACAATGCCCTAGCACTTTGCAGGGAAGGGCATGAAGATATGGCTGCAATACAGCTTCGAAAGATCCTTGCACAGAATTCCAAGCTGATCAAGGGGTATCATTTGCTTGCACTGATCCAGATGAAGAATCATGAATGGGGAAAGGCAAGACGGATCTTACGAAAGGCGGCCAGGATCGATAAAACCAATACTACCACACTCCGTTTTCTGAGGGAAGTGGATGAGCAGACTGGCGTTACTACCAGGCTGGAAAAGCAGAAAAAGGGACTGTTTGGCAGAACTAAATCTGAACAGGGTGAAGATAACGGTATAGAAGGCATGGTGGTACAGCCGCCTGCATATCGTGAAAATTCAAGGATTTCCCTGTTTTTTACTTTGATGCTTGGTATTGGGGCCGGTGCACTGGCATTCTGGCTTTTGGCCGTACCTGCTATCAAACAGGGAATATATCGGGAAGCCAACCAACAGCTGATCAATTACAGCGAATCTTTATCCAGTCAAGGGGCCGAGCTTTCTAAAGCCCAGGGTGAAGCAAAGGAATCTGACGATACAGCTCTGCAGATCACTCAGCAGATGGAGGAAGAAAAGAAAAAGAGCCAGACCTATGAAGCTCTTTTCAAAGCATATACTGCATATGTGCAGGAGAGCTATGATGTAGCTGCAGAGAATCTTCAGAATGTGTATGAGGAGTATCTGACAGATGATATGAAGAATGTTTACAGTGCTATGTGTGGAAGCCTTGGTGTGACCGGAGTTACTTCCGAAAGTCAAGAGGATGGCAATAGCGAAAGCGGATCTGCAAGCAGTGACGAAAGCGGATCCGGCAGTAGTGAAGATGGGACTTTTTAACAGAGAAACCTCGAAGCAGGGGGAGTTGTTGTCTATGACAGCAGCCCCTCTTTTTTTGTAACATTGAGGGGGAATATTGAATATAAGGGGGAGTGGTGATGGGAGCTGCAATTTATATTCAGGGTACCAGTCTGACAGTAAGACTGCCAGAAGAACTGGATCATCCTGCATCGGATCTGATCCGGAAAGAAACAGACCGGATTATGGGACAGACATATATTAAGACCATTATCTTTGATTTTGAAGAGACCACATTTATGGATAGTTCCGGAATCGGACTGATCATGGGACGATATCGGGCGCTTGGAATGGGAAAAGGGTGTATAAAGGCAGTGAATGTAAGTAGTTATGTGGAAAAACTGCTTCATCTGTCTGGAGTCCATAAATTTATCTGTTAAGGGAAGGGAGCATATTATGGAGGATACCAATGAAATGACAATGATCTTTGAAAGCCGTCCTGTAAATGAAGGGTTGGCAAGGATAGCTGCAGCAGCATTTTGCACACAGTTGAATCCTACGCTGGAAGAGGTGTCAGATCTGAAAACTGCAGTTTCAGAAGCTGTTACCAACTGTATCATACATGGTTATGAAGGAGAAATACATAAGATCCATATGACCTGTAGAAGGCAGGGACAGGAGATCCAGATTGATATTGCAGATGAAGGAGCAGGGATCGAAAATATTGAAAAAGCCATGGAGCCTTTGTACACTACACGGCCAGACAAGGACAGATCCGGTATGGGATTTACATTCATGGAAGCCTTTATGGATCAGGTGACTGTGGAATCAGAGGTTGGAAAAGGCACAATCGTGCACATGAAAAAAATCATAGGGAGGTAACATGGACCATACTCTTGCCCTGATCGGGCGTGCACACCAGGGTGATAAAGCGGCAAGAGATACATTAGTTGAGGAAAATGCAGGACTTGTTTATAGTGTGGCAAAGCGTTTTGTGGGGCGGGGCGTGGACATGGAGGATCTGATCCAGATTGGCAGTATCGGGCTTATAAAGGCAGTGGACAAATTTGATCTTTCTTTTGATGTGCGGTTTTCCACTTACGCAGTACCTATGATCGCAGGTGAAATCAAACGATATCTGAGGGATGATGGCCTTTTGAAGGTGAGCCGTTCTTTGAAAGAAAATTATTATCGTGTATATAAAAAGAGAGAAGAATTGGAATATTCCATGGGCAGGGAGCCTATGATCACGGAACTGTCGAAGGCTTTGGAAATGCCTGTGGAAGATCTGGTGATGACTATGGAGGCTGCGGCAGAGGTGGAGTCCCTTCAAAAGTCTGTTTATCAGGGAGAAAACAGTGAAATTTCACTGTCAGAAAAGCTGGCGCATAAGGAAAACCCGCAGGAAAAGCTGTTGAATCGGATTTTACTGGAAGAACTTCTGGCACATCTGGATAAGAGAGAACGACAGCTGATCTGCATGCGGTATTTTCAGGATATGACACAGATGGAAGTGGCGGCAGAATTGGGGATTTCCCAGGTGCAGGTCTCCAGACTGGAAAAGCGGATCCTGAACCGGCTTAAGGAATTAATTTGAAAAAGACGGGCTTATCTCTGAACAAGAGGTAAGTCCGTCTAATATAACATAAGCGTAAACCTGCTTATCTGGCTGCTGTTTTGGAACCTGAGAAGATGGAACCGCGGAATTTGGAAAGAGCACTATGAAGGATCAGTCCAAAGATACCGCAGGAAACGATCTCGCCAGCACCTACAGTCAGCATCATCAATGGGATAGGAAGATTAATGCCGTATCCATAGTGAAGTACGAAAGGCACGATCACTGTATTGGAGATGATAGGTGGAAGCGGGGCAAGGAACCGACTGGAATTACGCAGCTTGTAAGTAAAAACTGCGCCCAGCAGTGTGGCAATGCTTCCGAAGATGATGTCTACCGGGATACAGCCGCCCAGGATATTGGCAATGATACATCCTACAAATAATCCGGGGATTGCCGCCGGTGTAAAATAAGGAAGGATGGTCAGTGCTTCTGAGATACGTACCTGGACTTCTCCATAGCTGAAGGGTGCAAACACAAGGGTAAGTACTACATAGATGGCACCGATCAGTGCCGCCTGTACCAGAAACAGGGTACTTTTGTTTTTCATATTCTTTTGTCTCCTTTAGTTTTGTTTTACGAGTGGAAGGTCACGAACACTCGATTCATTTAGCGCCGGGAATCGGCGGAAAAGCCGCTTAAGACCTTATTTTTATGGGCTTTTCAACGGGCATGAGTATAGCACATCCAGGAGAAGAATGCAAGGGAAAACTATTTGCTTTTTGTAAACATAATTGCACCGCCTGCCAGAAGCAGAAGTGAAAAAACAATTGAAAAAATAGATGCTCCAATCCCAGGTGCGCCTCCCTGTTTAATGGCTGTTTCTCGATCCAGTGCACCTTTTTGCAGATTATCGGTAACCTCCGGCGCACTTCTGAGTGTTTGACCGTCCTGTATACCAAGTGCTGTCACAGTGTCTCCTGTCTTGAAATCGGAAGCACTATAAAAATAACGTACATCATTTTCAGCATCATCCCGCTGTGTCTGAGCCAGAGGCTCTATGAAATCTTTTTGTGTAAAGCTACTGTCTGGCACATAAGCATAACCGGCGGCTTTCAGCTCTGCTTCATCATAATGATCCCAGGTTGTATTCAATCTTATTGCATCAATAAAATCCTGTGAAAGTGTATAATCGCCAATCTTACCTTCACCGGAATAAGTCTTTTCCGAAGTTGTTGTGCCCCATTTCAGAACGCCATATCGTTTTTCCTCGTCAGTTAAATTTTTTAAGGTTTGTTTTGAATTGGAGGTGCTTTTGTCTCGCCGCATAGTCTGTTTTGAACGTGAAATACGAATGCTGTCAAACGCAAGTCCCAGTTCATCGTCATAGGAGGGCTCTGTCAATTCAAGCGTACCACATACGATTACCGTTTTTCCTTCGTTCTCGGCATGAAGAGCTTCGTCTCCTACATAAACAACTTCTTTCAGAGCGGATTTTGCCTTTGGAATATCCACAAAAATTGTTTTGATAGCTGTTACGAAAAAAAATAATCCGGCAATGATGAGAATGATCCCTGATATTTTTTTTAACATTTGATCAACCTTCCTTCCTTTGGTATCCAGACCAGTTATGAGTCTGTACGGTTATTCCGCTTTCATTATGCCATATTTTTTCCCATCTGCCACTAGCACTTATGACAGCAATGCTGTTGTGAACGGAGTGCATAGCAACCTTTGGGAAAATAAGGGTGTATTTTGTAGGATCGTTCTTGTGTTTAAATGCGGGATTCTGTATAATAAATACATCTGTACGGCATCTGAAATACAGAAAAGGGGTATAAGCTGAAATTTACACAATGGATTTCACTTACCATAGAAATAGAAAAGGAAAGAGAGGATATTGCAACATGACAGAAAGAGTAACAAAGCGGGGGATCAGGGATTTCATTTTGATCTGTATCCTGGCGATGCTGGTAGGAACCTTTGTTCCAGTAGGGGTGTCAGCAGCCACAACCTATTCAAGAACTTTGAATTCTTGTATCGTAAAGGCAAAGAAGGGTAGGATCGTCCTGGCATATAATCCGTCACAGACAGGGGTTCCGGTATATGCACGTACATCACCAAAATCTCAGCAATATGGGGTACTGGGATTTGGAGATGCTTTAGTAGTAAATACAAAAAAACTGAAAATGAACAAGAAATATGCATGGCTTCCTGTATATATGGATAATCTTAAGGATGCTAAAGGCAAGAAGGCCACAGCATATGTGCAGATGGGACGGCTTAAGATGCTTTCCTTGAATGCAAAGAAGTATTCAAGCAACCGTATTATTGATAAAGCTATCAAAACAGGTATGAAATATCTCGGTACACCTTTTATACTTGGAGGACTGTCCATGACAGATGGTATTGACTGCTCTGGCTTTGTGGGAAAATGCTTCCAGATGGCAGGAAGGAATCTTGCAAGCTGGTATCATACCATTACACTGGAGGGAGTATCCAGACAGATCTTCTGGCATAATACGAATACACCTCTTACTAAGAAAGAATTAAATAAGATGAAAGTAGGCGATCTTCTTTTTTATCTGGATAAGGATACAAGTGGTGCCATTGGCCATGTGGGAATCTACATTGGAAAGGGTATGATGCTGAATGCTTCCGGCCATTATGGATATGTATATCCTACAGGCGGTGTATGCATTAAGAGAGTACAGTATGGACACCGCTATATGGTCCTTTGCAAAAGGATCATTGGCTTTTGAGCCGGTTAAGAGGGGAAAGAGTAATGAATAAGAAAAGAAAGATCAGCACCCTGTATCAGGCGGCTTTTATTATTGGCCTTGCACTTCTAATGCTTTTAGGAACAGCGAAGGTCAGGGCTGCTTCTTTTACGGAGATTACAGATTCCGCCTGTCTTCATGCCTATCCGCTGTCAAAGAAAGCTTTTCCCATTTACAGTGACCATGAAATGACAAGCGTGGCAGGAAAGGGTACTTATAAAGAATACAAGATTGTCAAGTTTTTTGGAAATACCATGCAGCTGGTTTATAAGGCAGAAGATGGAACCAGAAAAAAGGGATATGCATCTGCCAGCTGTTTTCTGCAGCAGCCATCCGGTAAAAGAGAAGGAATGTACGTAGGATCTTCCGGCGGTATAGATATTTATAAGGTTCCAAAGAATAGCAGCTCCCAGCGGTTTATTCATGCAGCTCAGGCTGACTGTGGCCTTAAGGTTGGGGAAAAGGGGCAATGGACCCAGGTAATGATCCAGAAAAAAAGACAGTATTATCTGGGATGGATCCCTACATCCAGATTTAAAAGCAGCATGTTCCATTTTGCAGTGCGGACAGGGCAGATTCTGGCAGACGGCAGATATACGTTATGTCCTGCTTTGGTAGGCACAGATACACTGAAGAAAACCACCTATGATGTGAAGTATATTGGAACTGGTCTTTATACCCTTAAGAATGTGAAAAAAGGATACCTTCAGGTGGATAACAGCAGACAGGTGTGCATCCAGAAAAAAGGCGATTTCTATTATCTGCTGACTGACAGCCGTAAGCTGGCATTGAATGCGAAGGGAGAAACTACAGAGGCTGCACTGGATCAGACTCAGGCATGGAATTTTCAGAAAAAATCCACTCGCACAGTTACGGTCGTATATTCCCAATATGATCCGGAATATGGAAAAACCGTTTATAAAGATGGGAATATAGGCCCAAGAACCATATCTACTTCCGGATGCGGTGTGATGGCTCTTGTGAATGCTATTTATGCATTAAATGGTTCTTATATTCCTCCTGAGAGGCTGGCACGTTTTTCTGCTGCCAGAGGACACTATTTTTACAATGCGGGCACAGCTGATACCCTGTATCCAGATGTGGCTGAGAAATGGGGAAAGAAATATCGCTTTAAGTATGATGGCCTGACAGGATCCTTTGCAGAATTACAGAAACATTTAAGAAAAGGTGGTACAGCTGTTGCACTTGTACCGGGCCATTATCTGGCAATTGCAAAGTACAGAAGCTCTGATGGGAAGTATCTGATTTTAGATTCCGCAGTAGGAGGCAGAAGGCCTACTTCTATCAATGGAGACTGGATGAGTATGGGGCAGCTTCAATCTGGAGCACTGTTCTGCCAGCATTTTCATTTATTCTCTACTGTTAAGGCGTCAAAGCACCGTTCCTGATCCTCTATAATTGTTGTATTTACATCATTTTCATAAAGACGCATCTGCACCTGCATGGGAGTAGGATCATCTGTCAGCTTGATATGACCGAAGTGATTGAAGAAAAATAATACTCCAAGACCTATGCCTACGGAATAAGAGATGGCAAGTGCAGGAAAGGAACTGCCATCCTGGCCTGTGACCTGTGCAGTGATCTGCTGGAAAAGGGCAGGTACATCCACATCATTGTTAAAGGTCATAATGGAGAATGCGGCACCGAAAAAGGAAGCCAGGCAGACAAAGATCACTTTACACCAGCACCATGCAGGAGAGGTGTTGGACTTCGTTTGGTAAGTAATGATAAAGGAAGGTTCTCCAATGAGAGTAATCTCCAGATCTGGTTCCTTTTTCTGGATTTCGCGGATCAGATCCATGGCTGACAGAACATATCGCCCAGGGCGTTTGGGATCCAGGCTGGCCACAGGCAGTACGCGAAGTCTGTTTAAAATTTTAGAATTGCTGCAAGACAGCTTAACGATATCTTGCAGATAAACATGGGGGTGATGCACCTCCATGTTTTCGTCTGTCTGGATATAAAGGGTGTCGCTCATATTTCTTCCTCCATTGTTTTGGTTGCTCGACTTGAATTACTCTTTCATTTTAGGTTTAAAGATCAGACTGGCAATATAGGAAAAAATCAGGGCTGCTGAAATGCCGGCAGCACAGGCTGTAAAGCCTCCCGTGAAAAGCCCAAGCACGCCGTTTTCATTAATAGCTTCTTTCATTCCTATCCATAATGTGTTTCCAAATCCAAGAAGGGGGACTCCGGCTCCGGCCCCGGCATAATCCAGCAGGGGCTGATAAAGCCCAAGTGCACCCAGAAGTGTACCGGTACATACAAGAAGCACCATTACTCTTCCTGGCATCAGTTTTGTTTTATCCAGTAGGATCTGGACCAGGGCACAGATTAGGCCACCCACCCAGAATGCATTCAGGTAATCCATAATAACCTCCATTTATGTTTTTTCTTTAGGTTTTTTGCATTACAAAGAAACATGCTCCAATACAACTCCATGGGCAATACCTGGAATGGAATCGCCTTCATTAAAAGTGGTTTTGGAAAGAAGAGCTCCAGTAGGAACAAAAAGAACTTTTTTCCATGCGCCGGAAAGAAGCTTTGGCAGGATATAGGCAGCAAGAACAGTTGCAGCACAGCCACAGCCGCTGCCACCGGAATGTGTATCCTGGGACGGATTATCAAAGATCAGAAGGCCGCAGTCCTGATGACGGCTTTGGATATCAATGTTTTCTTTTAAGAGAAGATCCAGCAAAATATGTTGTCCTACATCTCCCAGATCCCCGGTGATGATCTGGTCATAATCGGATGGCTTTCTATGAAAGTCCAGTAAATTCTGGCAGATGGTGTGACAGGCGGCAGGTGCCATACAGGCCCCCATATTCATGGAATCTTTAAAGCCATAATCCACCAGGGTTCCTGTGGTGATTCCGGTGATTTGTATACAGCTTTTTCCGGTACGAAGAGGAGAAGGCATGACAGTGCTTTTTTCAGCTGGTGGAGCAGAAGAAAGAATGCAGGCACCGCTTCCTGTAACTGTCCAGGTGGCAGATAAAGGTCTTTGATTGCCATAGCCTAAAGGAAAACGAAATTCCTTTTCTGCACTGGCAAAATGGCTGGAGGTGGCACAGAGAACATGATCTCCATAACCGGCTGCTACAGCCATGGAGCCAAGGGAAAGTGATTCACCCATGGTAGAACAGGCACCGAAAAGTCCGTAAAAGGGAATGCCCATATCGGCAATCCCGAAGGAAGAGGCAGTAGTCTGGGCAAGAAGATCGCCTGCAAAAACCATCCGCAGATCTTGCGGACTAAGACCAGCCTTTTGGATAGCAAGAAAGGCGGCTTGTTTCTGCATGGTACTTTCTGCGGCTTCCCAGGTATCCATTCCAAACATTGGGTCTTCCCATACCTGATCAAAGCAGGAACCAAGTGGACCTTCTCCTTCTTTTTTTCCTGCAACAGATGCACAGCTCTGGATAAATACAGGCCTGTGGAAGGATATGCTTGCTTTGCCTGTCTGTTGATTTTCTGTTATATTCATGATGCTACTCCTATCATTTTTAAAATGTAATAGATAATGCCAAGACACCAGGAACTTAAAATGCCATAAAGGATCACAGGTCCTGCAATGGTGAAGATTTTGCAGCCAATACCAAAAACCTGGCCTTCTGCTTTATATTCAATAGCAGGTGCTGCCACGGAATTTGCAAATCCGGTGATAGGAACCAGGCTTCCTGCGCCTCCAAATTTCCCAATCTTAGGGTAAATATTTAACCCGGTAAGCAATACACTGATGAAAACCAGGGTAACAGAACACCAGATCCGGGCCTCATCCAGATCACTACCCATCCAGAGGAACAGATTTGTAATCCCCTGCCCGGCCGTACAGATCAGCCCTCCGGTAAGAAAGGCTTTTGCCATGTTTATACCAAGATTATGGGATGGAGTGATTTCTTTTACGTACTTCTCATATTCTTTTTGCTCAGTCTGCTTGTTCATATTATCCATAACAACCTCCTGCTGCAGATGATTTATAATGTAAGGACCTACAGATCTTAAGATTAGGGGAACCATTCTTTATAATAGTAGAATAAAGATCCTAAGGTTTTTCCCAGGGCAATGGACAGGATCACCTTGGGCAGACCTTCTGAAAATCTGGCTCGTCTTGCAAAGATAGGGAAAATGTCTGCTACTTCTGCTAATGCCATGATCCAGCCGCCGAGGAAAAGTCCTGAGAAAAGACCATAGAGAATGAGAAAGAGCAATCCGCCAGGAATCTGCCATTTCCAAAGGAAAAAAAGATTTCCCAGAACAGTTCCAAGAAGAATGGAATCTTCATATAATAAGATATGTTTTCCGGTATGGGTGATCCCTGCATATCTGGGAATAATGGAAAGGCCGATGAGAAGGCCGACTTCTCCGCCTGCAATTATAATGCCTGCGGAAAAACCAATCATAATAAGCAATAACTGATTCCACATATAAGCTCCTTCCTTGAGCATGTTTTAAGGTCATTTACCTGCTTTCGCATAAGCATAAGTGGATCGGACCTTTTAACACTGTAATCATAGTATTTGGAAAAAAGAAAAAAATATGTGTTATCCTGTACTTTTTTTTCATCAGATGGTAAAATAGACAGCGTACTTGAATAGAAAGATAGAGGATTTTTTTGTGAAACAGAGATTAATAGAAGAATTAACAGAACTGCTGGGAAATGACAGGGTGCTTACAAACGAGCCTATGAGCCGCCATACAACATTCCGGATCGGAGGGCCGGCAGATCTTTTTCTCCTTCCTAATACAGTAGAAGAAATAAAGAAGATCCGTGAGATATGTATCCGGGAGCAAGAATCATATTTTATCCTGGGCAATGGAAGTAATCTGCTGGTAAGCGACAGTGGTTTTCGTGGCGTGATCATTCAGACATACAGAAATCTGGCGCAGATCCAGGTGGAGGAAGATTGCATCCGTGCACAGGCAGGAGCACTCCTTTCAGGGATCGCCCAGGCAGCCAAAGCAGCTTCTCTTACAGGCTTTGAATTTGCTGCAGGCATTCCTGGTACATTAGGCGGGGCTGTGGTGATGAATGCAGGGGCCTATGGAGGCGAAATGAAAGATGTGCTAAAAGAAGCTACTGTACTGGATAGTGAAGGGCAGATCCGTCGTATCCCTGCCGGGAAGCTGGCAATGGGATATAGAACCAGTGTGATCAAAGAAGCCGGATATATGGTGCTCGAAGCAGTGATTTCCCTGAAAAAAGGGGATCCGGATCAGATCCGGGAAACAATGAAGGATCTGACACAGAGAAGGATCAGCAAACAGCCGCTGGAATATCCAAGTGCAGGCAGCACTTTTAAGCGTCCGGAAGGATATTTTGCAGGCAAGCTGATCATGGACAGCGGCCTTCGGGGGTTTACCCATGGAGGAGCGCAGGTTTCAGAAAAGCACTGTGGCTTTGTGATCAATACAGGGGGTGCTACAGCCAGGGATGTATGTGAGCTGATGGAACATGTGCAGAAAACAGTTTACGAGAAATACAATGTAAAGCTTGAACCGGAAGTAAAATTTCTGGGAGATTTTTAACAGGAGATAAAAAATGCGATTTGTGATTGTGACAGGAGTATCAGGTGCAGGGAAAACAGCAGCCTTAAAAATGCTGGAGGATGCAAGATATTTCTGCGTGGATAATCTGCCTATTCCGCTTCTTGAGAAGTTTGTATCACTGATGCCGGAGATCCACGGAGAGGATGTACAGAATGTAGCGCTTGGTATTGATGCAAGAAGCGGATCCATGGGAGAATTGGAACTGATCCTGGATAAGATGCAGGAAGCAGGTTATCAGTTTGAAATACTTTTTATGGATGCAGAGGATGCTGTTCTTGTGAAACGATATAAAGAAACAAGAAGGAGCCATCCATTGGCAATGTCCGGACGGATCGATGAAGGGATCCGTCTGGAAAGGAAGAAAATGGAGTTCCTGCGCAGAAAGGCTGATTATATTATCGATACCAGCCATCTGCTTACCAGGGAATTGCGTCAGGAAATAGACAAGATATTTGTGGACAATGAAGAATTCAAGAATATGATGATCTCTGTCCTATCCTTTGGATTCAAATACGGGATCCCGGCAGATGCTGATTTGGTATTTGATGTCCGCTTCCTTCCAAACCCTTATTATGTGGATGAACTTCGGCCTATGACAGGGCTTGATGACAGTGTATTCAATTATGTAATGGACAATGAGACTGCCAAAAGGTTTATGGGAAAGCTGGAGGATATGGTGAATTTTCTGATTCCCAATTATGTTCAGGAGGGAAAAACAAGCCTGGTAATCGCCATAGGATGTACAGGCGGTAAGCATCGTTCTGTTACCATTGCAAGGGAACTATACAGCAGGCTGATCAAGAATAATGAGTACGGTTTTCGCCTGGAACACAGGGATGTAGAGAAGGACCGGCTTCTTAAAAAATAAAAAGGAGTGGGAAGATGTCTTTTTCAGGGATGGTGAAAGAAGAACTTTCCAAGCGTACAGGAGCATCCAGGCACTGCCAGATCGCAGAGCTGGCTGCGATGTATCTGTTATGCGGCAAACTGAAGTGTACCCAGGGTCAGGAACTGGTTTTATGGGTGCAGACGGAAAATCAGTGGGTTGCAAGAAAGTGCTTTACAATTTTGCAAAAAACATTTAATATAGAAACAGATATTACCGTTCATGAGAGCGCACATCTTAAGAGATGTAGAGTTTATCATGTGACCACACGGGAGACGGAACAGGCTCTGGAAATTCTTGAGGCTGTGAAGCTTGTTGTGAAGGGAAGCAGCGATGGTACGCTTAAGCTTGGCAATACAATGATCCTTCAGAGGAATTGCTGTAAGCGTGCATTTATACGGGGAGCTTTTCTTACATCAGGTTCCATCAGCGATCCACAGAAAGGATACCATTTCGAGATTGTCTGTCCTGATGAAGAAAAAGCACAACAGTTGCAGGAGATCATCCGCAGTTTTCATATTGATGCGAAGATCGTTTTACGTAAGAAATCATACGTGGTCTATGTGAAAGAAGGTGCGCAGATCGTTGATATACTGGCCGTTATGGAGGCGAATGTGGCACTGATGGATCTGGAGAATATCCGTATCCTGAAAGAAATGCGTAATTCAGTCAACCGTAAGGTGAATTGTGAGACTGCGAATATTAACAAAACGGTAAATGCAGCAGTGAAGCAGGTGGAGGATATACGACTGATCGAAAGAAAGGCCGGGTTTGAAAGCCTGAGTGAAGGCCTGGGGGAGATCGCCAGACTGCGGCTGCAATATCCGGAGGCTACATTAAAAGAATTAGGAATGATGTTGAACCCTCAGGTGGGAAAGTCAGGTGTAAACCACAGATTGAGAAAGCTTTCAATGATTGCGGAGGAACTGAGGGGGGACGAGGAGGAATTATTATGATCAAAAAACCAATCATCATTAATCTGTCTACTGGTCTGGAGGCGCGTCCTGTTGCTCAGCTTGTACAGGTGGCAAGTCAGTTCAACAGTGAGATTCATGTAGAGATTGGCAAGAAAAAAGTAAATGCCAAAAGTATTATGGGTATGATGACACTGGGGTTGGACACAGGTGAGGAGATCACTCTTTATGTAAATGGAGAGGATGAAGAAGCTGCGATGGACAGCATTGAGAAATATCTGAGCAATCAGTAAGATACAGTGCTTTGCATGTTAAAGCCATATGAAAGAGAGGAATGTTTAAAATGTCAAAGGTACTGAAGTTTATTGTACATTTTGTGGTGATCTGCACCATATTAAGTATACTTGCACTGGCATTACCTCCGTTTTTCGGAGTAACTACAGAGATTCGCGATCATGCAGACCAGGAATCCAATCTTCCTATGGGTTCAGTTACATATGCGATCCCTGTGAAGTCATCTGAGATGACAGTGGGAGACAGAATCCTTGCACAGAAAGATGATAATGCATGGCGTTATGATATTGCCAGCGTTGACCTTGCCAGTGGCACAGGCACAGCAGTGAATCCAGATGCCCTGGAAGAGTCCCCTGTGAATCTTTCTATTGGCGAATATATGCCGAAAGTTGTAGTGACAATTCCGCTGATTGGTTATCTTATGGTAGCCACACAGAGTATTGAAGGGCTGATCATTCTGGCACTTGCAGTATTTTTCCTGATTATCTTGTACGTGATCGCAGAGCTCTGGAAAAAGGATCCAAAGGAAGAAGATCTTCCAGAGGATACAGAACCGGGATATGTGAAATCCAAAAAGGAACTGAAGCTGGAAGAAAAGAAAAAAGAACGCCTCTTGAGAGAAGAAGAGCGTGAGATCAAAGCGGAAAGCAAAAAGAACAAGAAGAAACCGAAGCGTACAGTACGTACCGGTGGTTTTGTTGATGAGATCGAAGAGGACGATCCAGACGAGGAAGAGGATGAACGTCCGGAGAAAGCGGTTCAGACAGCTACCAGCGAAGCTCATGAAGTCCTGAAAAAGGAGATTGCAGCCGCTACTGCGGAAGATGATTATCAGCAGCCAGTACGCAAAAAAAAACAGCAGCTGGACGAGACAAGGAAAGTGGTAACACACAAAAAAAAAGTCCAAATCCCCGATACCTTGGAGGAGTCGGTGAAAGAAGAGATTCCTGAAAAACCGGTCAAGCTAAAAAGAATGGCAATTCCGAGAATGACAGCTGCACAGCTTGCTGACAAAGCAAAGGCTGAAGGAGATTCGCCGGAGATCGTAAGAGATGATATTACAAAGGTGACACTTCTTGATTATTCTGATATCTTTGCAGAAGAAGAGGATGAAGACGAAGAAGAATGATCCTTTACCTGGTATAAGAGGACAGTAAAACGCCTGGGAAGTACAAAAGTATTTCCACAGGCGTTTATTACATAATAGGAAATTACCCCATAATGTTCCAACTGCTTGTTTTTAAAAAAATACAATTTTTTTTGAAAAAGCCTTGCAATTAGAAATAAGATTGTGTATACTGTTACTTGCTGTGACATGATAGCTATGAAGCGAGAGGTTGCTACCACATGGTAGGTTTTCCGTGGAGCGAATGTCAAGTTAGGAAACTGACGACAAGTCACTGTACAAGTTCAGAAGACCATCTAGGGATGGGCGTGTGGAAAGATGTCTTAGGACACACACGGAGATGTGTACAGTCGCCGCTTGTCGTACTGATTGTGAGTACGAATAGGAGGAGACTTTTTTTATGGCAAATCAGGTAATGAGAATCACATTAAAAGCTTATGATCATCAGTTAGTAGATGCATCTGCAGCTAAAATCATCGACACTGTAAAGAAGAATGGAGCAACAGTAAGCGGACCGGTACCGCTTCCTACTAAGAAGGAAGTTGTTACAATCCTGCGTGCTGTTCACAAATATAAAGACTCCAGAGAACAGTTTGAGCAGAGAACACATAAGAGACTGATCGATATCGTAGCACCTACCCAGAAGACAGTAGACGCACTGTCCAGACTGGAGATGCCGGCAGGCGTTCACATCGACATCAAGATGAAAACAAAATAATTGAACGCATTGCTTTCCTAATGTAAATGCATGAGCATTTAGCTATTTATTATATGATTACCTATCCGGGTAATCCGCTATAGGAGGAAGAAAGAATGAAGAAAGCTATTTTAGCTACAAAAGTTGGAATGACGCAGATCTTCAACGATGAAGGAATGCTGATTCCTGTAACCGTATTACAGGCAGGTCCATGTGTCGTTACTCAGGTTAAGACAGAGGAGAACGACGGATATGCAGCAGTTCAGGTTGGCTTTGGCGAGATCAGAGAGAAACTGGTTAACAAGCCGGAGAAAGGCCACTTTACAAAAGCTGGCGTTGACGTAAAGAGATTCCTGAAAGAGTTCCATTTTGACAACGCAGCTGAATATGAAGTAGGACAGGAAATTAAAGCTGATATCTTTACAGCAGGTGAGCATATTGATGCAACAGCTGTTTCTAAAGGTAAAGGTTTCCAGGGCGCGATCAAGAGACACGGACAGTCCAGAGGACCTATGGCTCATGGTTCCAAGTATCATCGCCATGCAGGTTCAAATGGTGCTTGTTCTGATCCGAGCAAGGTTTTCAAAGGAAAACACATGGCTGGACATATGGGACATGAGCAGGTGACAGTTCAGAACCTTGAGATCGTACGTGTAGATGCTGAGAATAACTTACTGTTAGTTAAGGGTGCTGTTCCAGGACCTAAGAAATCTTTGGTAACAATCAAAGAGACAGTAAAGTCCTTATAATGAGAAAGGAGGAGCACACAGATGGCAAACGTAACTGTTTATAATATGGAAGGCAAAGAAGTTGGAACAATGGAGCTGAATGATGCAGTGTTTGGTGTTGAGATCAACGAGCATCTTGTTCATCTTGCAGTTGTTCGCCAGCTTGCAAATAAACGCCAGGGTACTCAGAAAGCTAAAACACGTTCTGAAGTAAGCGGCGGTGGAAGAAAACCATGGAGACAGAAAGGAACTGGTCATGCAAGACAGGGTTCCATCCGTGCAGCACAGTGGACAGGCGGCGGAATTATTTTTGCTCCTACTCCAAGAGATTATGAAGTAAAGATCAATAAGAAGGAAAGAAGAGCTGCATTAAAATCCGCTCTTACTTCCAAAGTTCAGGATAACAAGCTGATCGTTGTAGACGAGCTGAAGCTTGACCAGATCAAGACAAAAGAGATGCAGAAGGTTCTTACAAACCTGAAAGCAGAGAAAGCTCTTGTTGTTACTGCACAGGATGACAAAAATGTGATCCTTTCTGCAAGAAACATCACTGATGTACAGACTGCTACACCGGGAACAATCAATGTATACGATGTTATGAAACACGGCGCATTAGTTGTTACCAAAGACGCTGTAGCAACAATCGAGGAGGTGTACGCATAATGGCAGACATTAAGTATTACGATGTAATCCTGAAACCTGTGATTACTGAAAAGTCCATGAATGCTATGGGAGAAAAGAAGTACACATTCTTAGTACACCCGGAAGCAAATAAAACACAGATTAAAGAAGCTGTGGAGAAAATGTTTGAAGGAACAAAGGTTAAAGCTGTAAATACAATGAACCTTGACGGTAAGAAAAGACGTCGTGGTATGGTTGTTGGAAAAACAGCTAAGACTAAAAAGGCTATCGTTGCCCTTACAGAGGACAGCAAGGATATCGAGATTTTTGAAGGCCTTTAATTAACAGGTTGCGATGTGCGGGCGCACTTCGGAAGCTATGCTTCCTCAGTCGCGTTACACGCTTACAAGTCTTCATAAGAGTTCAGCCTTGCATGCAAGCATGACGGCTTCCCTCTTATGAATCCTTGGCGCTCTGTTCATCGCGGATATACGCATTCAAAAGCGTGAGAACAAATTTGAAAGGAGAACTGAAATGGGAATCAAGAGTTATAACCCATATACACCGTCCAGAAGACATATGACCGGTTCTGACTTCTCTGAGATTACTGCTGCAAAGCCAGAGAAATCATTGGTTGTTTCCTTAAAGAAAAGCGCCGGCCGTAACAATCAGGGTAAAATTACTGTAAGACACCGCGGAGGCGGAAGCAGAAGAAAATATAGAATCATCGATTTCAAGAGAAGAAAAGATGGTGTTCCGGCAATTGTTAAGACTATCGAGTATGATCCGAATAGAACAGCAAATATCGCACTGATCTGCTATGCAGATGGTGAGAAAGCTTACATCCTTGCTCCGGAAGGACTGAAGGTTGGTCAGAAGATCATGAATGGTCCGGAAGCTGAGGTTCGTGTTGGTAACTGCCTTCCATTAGAGCTGATCCCGGTTGGTACTATGATTCATAACATTGAGCTTCATCCTGGAAAGGGCGGACAGATGGTTCGTTCTGCTGGTAACGGTGCTCAGTTAATGGCAAAAGAAGGAAAATATGCTACTCTTCGTCTTCCATCTGGCGAGATGAGAATGGTTCCGATCGTATGCCGTGCTACTGTAGGTATTATCGGAAACGGAGACCACAATCTGATTAATATTGGTAAAGCAGGACGTAAACGTAACATGGGTATCAGACCTACCGTTCGTGGTTCTGTCATGAACCCTAACGACCATCCACATGGTGGTGGTGAAGGAAAGACCGGTATCGGACGTCCAGGTCCGTGTACTCCTTGGGGTAAACCGGCTCTCGGCCTGAAGACCAGAAAGAAAAACAAACAGTCCAACAAGCTCATCGTAAGAAGACGCGATGGCAAAGCTTTATCAAAATAATAAGGAGGATTAAGAATGTCTCGTTCACTGAAAAAAGGACCTTTTGCAGATGAGAGCTTACTGAAAAAGATCGATGCTTTAAATGCTGCAAATGATAAATCCGTTATTAAAACATGGTCTCGTCGTTCCACAATCTTCCCGTCCTTCGTTGGACATACAATTGCTGTCCATGACGGAAGAAAGCATGTTCCGGTATACGTTACAGAGGACATGGTAGGACACAAGCTTGGCGAGTTCGTGGTTACAAGAACTTACAGAGGACACGGTAAAGACGAAAAGAAATCCGGCGTTCGCTAGTTAGCACATACAATGTGTTATTCACCTGGACACTTAATGAACCGTAAGGCGATTTAAGTGACCAAGGTGTTCTGATATAAGATGTATATTGAATAAGACGAAAGGAGGCACTTAAAAATGGCAAAGGGACATAGAAGCCAGATTAAGAGAGCCAGAAATGAGAGTAATAGAGAGACAAGGCCGTCTGCAAAATTATCTTATGCAAGAATTTCTGTTCAGAAAGCCTGCTACGTATTAGATGCAATCCGTGGCAAAGATGTGCAGACAGCACTTGGAATCCTGACATATAATCCGAGATACGCTTCCAGCGTTGTAAAGAAGCTGCTTGAGTCAGCTGTTGCAAATGCTGAGAATAACAACGGAATGAACGCAGACAACCTCTATGTTGCAGCGTGCTTTGCAAACAAAGGACCTACAATGAAGAGAATTCAGCCGAGAGCACAGGGTAGGGCTTACAGAATCGAGAAGAGAACAAGCCATATCACCATCGTGCTGGATGAAAGATAAGGAGGAAAAACATGGGACAGAAAGTTAACCCACATGGCCTTAGAGTCGGTGTTATCAAAGATTGGGATTCAAGATGGTATGCTGAAGGCGAATTCGCAGACTATCTGGTAGAAGATTACAATATCAGATCTTTCCTGAAAAAGAAATTATACAGCGCAGGTGTTTCCAAGATTGAGATCGAGAGAGCATCTGATAGAGTAAAGATCATCATCTATACAGCAAAACCTGGTATCGTTATCGGTAAAGGCGGAGCTGAGATCGAGAAAGTTAAAGCAGAGCTTGCTAAATACACAACAAAGAAATTAATCGTTGACATCAAAGAGGTTAAGAGACCTGACAGAGATGCTCAGTTAGTAGCAGAGAACATTGCATTACAGCTTGAGAACCGTATCTCCTTCAGACGTGCAATGAAATCTACAATGCAGAGAACTATGAAGGCCGGAGCAAAAGGTATCAAAACATCCGTATCCGGACGTCTTGGCGGTGCTGATATGGCTCGTACAGAGTTCTACAGCGAAGGTACTATTCCGCTTCAGACACTTCGTGCAGATATTGATTATGGTTTTGCGG
Organism: Blautia sp. 1033sp1_1033st1_G9_1033SCRN_220408; assembly: GCF_040929965.1. Taxonomy (NCBI): domain Bacteria; kingdom Bacillati; phylum Bacillota; class Clostridia; order Lachnospirales; family Lachnospiraceae; genus Blautia; species Blautia sp. 1033sp1_1033st1_G9_1033SCRN_220408. The sequence continues at coordinate 93,402 of NZ_JBFKZO010000005.1, forward strand.
AAGCTGACACCACCTACGGAAAAGTGGGCGTAAAGGCTTGGGTTTACAACGGTGAGGTACTTCCGACTAAAGGAACTAAGGAAGGGAGCGATAAATAATGTTAATGCCAAAAAGAGTAAAACGTCGTAAACAATTCCGTGGCTCCATGAGAGGCAAAGCACTTAGAGGCAACCAGATCAATTACGGTGATTTCGGCCTTGTTGCTACAGAGCCTTGCTGGATTAGATCAAATCAGATCGAGGCAGCCCGTGTTGCTATGACTCGTTATATCAAACGTGGTGGTAAAGTTTGGATCAAGATTTTCCCAGACAAACCGGTAACAGCAAAACCGGCAGAAACTCGTATGGGTTCCGGAAAAGGTGCTCTGGAGTACTGGGTTGCAGTTGTTAAGCCAGGTCGTGTAATGTTCGAGATCGCAGGTGTATCCGAGGATATCGCTCGTGAGGCGTTGCGTCTTGCAATGCACAAGTTACCATGCAAATGTAAAATAGTTTCTCGTGCAGAGTTAGAAGGCGGTGATAACAGTGAAAATTGATAAATTCGTAGAAGATTTAAGAACAAAATCAGCTTCTGAATTAAATGAAGAATTAGTAGCTGCTAAGAAAGAACTTTTCAATCTGAGATTTCAGAATGCAACAAATCAATTAGACAATACCGGACGAATCAAAGAGGTTCGCAGAAATATTGCCAGAATCCAGACAGTAATCACTGAGCAGGCTAACGCTTCCAAATAGTGAATATAGGAGGAAACAATCGTGGAAAGAAATCTGAGAAAAACCCGTGTGGGTAAGGTTGTCAGCAATAAGATGGACAAGACCATTGTAGTTGCTATTGAAGACCATGTAAAACATCCTCTTTACAAAAAAATCGTGAAGAGAACATATAAATTAAAGGCTCATGATGAAAATAATGAGTGCAATATTGGTGATACCGTTAAAGTAATGGAGACCAGACCGTTGTCCAAGGACAAAAGATGGAGACTGGTTGAGATTGTAGAGAAAGTGAAATAAGGAGGAAGACCAGTATGATTCAGCAGGAAACAAGACTGAAAGTTGCCGACAACACTGGTGCAAAAGAAATCCTTTGTATTCGTGTTATGGGTGGCTCTACAAGAAGATATGCAAATATTGGCGATACTATCGTTGCTACTGTCAAAGATGCAACACCAGGCGGCGTTGTTAAGAAAGGTGATGTAGTAAAGGCAGTTGTAGTTAGAACAAAGAAGGGCGCTCGTCGTAAAGATGGATCCTATATCCGTTTCGATGAAAATGCTGCCGTAATCATTAAAGACGACTTAACTCCGAGAGGAACACGTATCTTTGGACCAGTTGCCAGAGAACTTCGTGAGAAGAAATTCATGAAGATCGTTTCCTTAGCTCCGGAAGTATTATAGGAGGGTGCCTAATGTCAGCTATGAAAATTAAAAAAGGCGATACTGTTACAGTAATCGCTGGAAAAGATAAAGGTAAAGAAGGAAAAGTTCTTGCAGTAAATGCAAAGAACAGCACAGTTCTTGTTGAGAACGTAAATGTTGTTACAAAGCATACCAAACCGTCTGCTGCAAACCAGCAGGGTGGAATCGTTACAAAGGAAGCTCCTCTTCACATCTCCAATGTTATGTTACTTGTTGATGGAAAAGCTACCAGAGTAGGTTTCCAGATGAACGGAGACAAAAAAGTTCGTGTTGCTAAAGCAACCGGTAAAGTAATTGATGATTAATTGAGAGAGGAGGCAGACATAAGTGAGTAGATTAAAAGAGCTTTACAAAAATGAGATCATGGATGCCATGACCAAAAAATTCGGATACAAAAATGTTATGGAAGTGCCAAAACTCGAGAAAATCGTCATTAACATGGGTGTTGGTGAAGCAAAAGAAAACGCAAAACTTCTTGATGCTGCAATCGCTGATATGGAACTGATCACAGGTCAGAAAGCAATTGCAACAAAAGCTAAGAAATCCGTTGCTAACTTCAAGATCAGAGAAGGAATGCCTATCGGATGTAAGGTTACATTAAGAGGAGAAAAGATGTATGAGTTCGCTGATCGTCTTATCAATCTTGCTCTTCCGCGTGTACGTGACTTCCGTGGTGTTAATCCTAATGCTTTCGACGGCAGAGGAAACTATGCACTGGGTATTAAAGAGCAGCTGATCTTCCCTGAGGTAGAGTATGATAAGGTTGATAAAGTAAGAGGTATGGACATTATCTTCGTTACCACAGCTAAGACAGATGAAGAAGCCCGCGAATTACTGACATTATTCAATATGCCGTTTGCAAAGTAATTGATAGGAGGAAAGATTCATGGCTAAAACAGCAATGAAAATCAAACAGCAGCGTGGATCCAAATTCTCTACTAGAGAGTACAACCGTTGCAAAATTTGTGGACGTCCACATGCATATTTAAGAAAATACGGAATCTGCAGAATCTGCTTCCGTGAGTTAGCTTACAAGGGTCAGATCCCGGGAGTTAAGAAAGCTAGCTGGTAAATCGAAGCACTTAATGAGCAAGATCCGTTGCTGAACAAGGTAACACGTAAATTATTAAAATATATCTAAGACATGTAAAGTCTGAATGAGGAGGAAACTTACATGACAATGAGCGATCCAATCGCAGATATGCTTACAAGAATTCGTAATGCTAATACTGCAAAACATGACACAGTAGACGTTCCGGCATCTAAAATGAAAATTGCAATCGCAAATATTCTTTTAGATGAGGGATATATCACAAAGTATGATTTAGTTGAGGATGGAGCAAGCAAGACAATCCATATCACACTGAAATACGGTGAAGACAAAAACGAGAAGATCATTACTGGTTTAAAGAGAATCTCCAAACCAGGTCTTCGTGTGTATGCTGGTAAAGATGAGCTTCCAAAGGTTCTTGGTGGACTTGGTGTAGCAATCATCTCTACAAACAAGGGCGTTATCACAGATAAAGAAGCTCGTAAACAGCAGGTAGGCGGCGAGGTACTGGCATTCGTTTGGTAAGCAGGTAAGCTTACACTGATGCACACCAAAGACGCAGCACTGAAAACAGAGGGGATACAGTTTCCCCTCCGATAATCTAAGTAAGGAGGACACACAGTATGTCACGAATCGGTAGACTTCCAGTTGCTATCCCGGCAGGAGTTGAGGTATCTATTGCTGAGGGTAATGTAGTAACTGTAAAGGGACCAAAAGGAACACTTGAAAGAGCGCTTCCTACAGAAATGGAAATCAAAGTTGAAGATGGTCATGTAGTAGTAGCAAGACCAAATGATCTTAAGAAGATGAAATCCCTTCATGGATTGACCAGAAGCCTTATCCACAACATGGTAGTCGGAGTAAGCGAAGGCTATTCCAAAACACTTGAAGTAAACGGTGTTGGTTATAAAGCAGCAAAACAGGGTAAAAAGCTTGTATTAAGCCTTGGATATTCTCACCCAGTTGAAATGGAAGATCCGGATGGTATTGAGACAAAAGTTGAAGACAACAAGATCGTCGTATCCGGTATCAGCAAAGAGAAGGTTGGACAGTTTGCGGCTGAAATCAGAGATAAGAGAAGACCTGAGCCATATAAGGGCAAAGGTATTAAGTATTCTGATGAAGTTATCAGACGTAAAGTTGGTAAGACTGGTAAGAAATAATTAAGGAGAGTGAGAAAATGATTAATAAAGCATCTAGGGCGGAAATTCGTCAGAATAAGCATAGAAGATTACGTCATCATTTAAACGGCACTGCTACGACTCCTCGTCTTGCAGTATTTCGTTCAAACAAGCATATGTATGCACAGATTATCGATGACACTGTTGGCAAGACTTTAGTATCTGCTTCTACTCTTCAGAAAGATGTAAAAGCACAGCTTGAGAACACAGACGATGTAGCAGCTGCAGCAGCTCTTGGTACCGTGATCGGTAAAAAGGCTTTGGAAGCTGGCATCGAAAGCGTAGTTTTTGACAGAGGCGGTTACATTTACCATGGTAAAGTAAAAGCATTGGCAGAGGCAGCAAGAGAAGCTGGACTGAAATTCTAAAAGGAGGAGCGAAAACACATGAAACGTAATCTTATTGATGCTAGTCAGTTAGAATTAGAAGATAAAGTAGTGTCAATCAAGCGTGTTACAAAGGTTGTTAAAGGTGGTCGTAACTTCCGTTTCACAGCTTTAGTTGTTGTCGGTGACGGCAATGGACACGTTGGCGCAGGTTTAGGAAAAGCAGCCGAGATTCCTGAAGCAATCCGCAAAGGAAAAGAGGATGCAATGAAGAAATTAGTTACAGTTGCCAGAGATGAGAATGGTTCTATTACCCATGATTTTGTAGGAAACTACGGAAGCGCACAGATGCTTCTGAAGAGAGCTCCGGAAGGTACTGGAGTCATCGCTGGTGGTCCTGCACGTGCGGTAATCGAGTTAGCAGGTATCAAAAATATCCGTACAAAATGTATGGGATCCAGAAATAAACAGAATGTTGTTCTTGCTACCATCGAAGGCTTAAGACAGTTAAAGACTCCGGAAGAAGTTGCTAAACTTCGCGGTAAATCTGTTGATGAGATTCTGGCTTAAGGAGGAATACGAAAATGGCAAACACATTAAAAGTTACATTAGTAAAATCTCCTATTGGCGCAGTTCCGAAGCACAAACTGACTGTTAAGGCTATGGGTCTTACAAAGATGCATAAAACAGTTGAGATGCCGGATAATGCTGCAACCAGAGGAATGATTCAGCAGGTACAGCACCTGGTTAAAGTAGAAGAAGCATAATAGTTAAAAGAGTTGAATACTAAAAGGAGGTGCCAATATGGAATTATCAAACTTAAGACCAGCTGATGGTTCTAAGCATAGCGATAACTTCAGAAGAGGCCGTGGACATGGTTCAGGAAACGGCAAAACAGCCGGAAAAGGCCATAAAGGACAGTTAGCACGTTCCGGACATAAGAAACCGGGATTTGAAGGTGGACAGATGCCTTTATACAGACGTCTGCCAAAGAGAGGATTCACAAACAGAAATTCTAAAGAGATTATTGCAATCAATGTTGACATTCTGAACCGTTTTGAGGATGGTGCAGAAGTAACTGTTGAGAGTTTACTTGAAAGCAGAGCAATTTCCAAAGCAGGAGATGGAGTTAAGATCCTTGGAAATGGCGAGTTGACAAAGAAACTTAATGTCAAAGTAAATGCTGTCAGCGAGACTGCAAAAGCAAAAATCGAAGCTGCTGGTGGTACCGTCGAGGTGATCTAATGTTAGAAAATCTGAAAAATATTTTCAGAGTTAAAGAAATGCGGCGTAAACTTCTCTATGTACTGTGGATGATTCTTGTGATCCGTATTGGATCACAGCTCCCAGTACCTGGAGTTGACAGTGATTTCTTTAAGGACTGGTTTAAACAGAATACCGGCGATGCATTCAATTTCTTTGATGCATTTACCGGTGGTTCCTTTACTCAGATGTCGATCTTTGCATTGAACATTACACCGTACATTACTTCTTCCATTATCATGCAGCTGCTTACCATTGCCATTCCGGCACTGGAAGAGATGCAGAGAGATGGTGAAGAAGGAAGGAAAAAGATCACAGCGATCACCCGTTATGTAACGGTTGGTCTTGCTCTGTTTGAGTCAATTGCCATGGCAATCGGATTCGGACGTCAGGGTCTTATTCCGAACATGACCTTCTTCAAAGGATTTACAGTTGTTGTGTGTCTGACAGCTGGTTCAGCAATGCTTATGTGGATTGGTGAGCGTATTACTGAGAAGGGCGTTGGAAATGGTATTTCTATCGTGCTTACTGTTAATATCGTATCCCGTGTCCCAAGTGATCTGACAGTTCTGTATGAGAACTTTATCAAAGGTAAGACTATCGCAAAAGGAATGCTTGCCGGATTGATCATTGCAGCGATCATTATCGCAATGGTTGTTTTCGTTCTGATCCTGAACGGCGCAGAGAGAAGAATTCCTGTACAGTATTCCAGGAAGATGGTTGGAAGAAAGCTTATGGGCGGACAGACGACCAATATTCCTTTGAAGGTTAATACAGCAGGTGTAATCCCTGTTATTTTTGCTTCTTCTATTATGTCCTTCCCGGGTGTGATCGCCCAGATGGCAGGAAAGGCAAATAGTACAGGTATTGGCGGTGAGATCCTTCGTGGTCTTTCTTCCAACAACTGGTGTAATCCAAGCCAGCTTCAGTATACCTGGGGACTGGTAGTGTACATCTTACTTTGTGTATTCTTTGCATATTTCTATACTTCCATTACCTTTAATCCACTGGAAGTAGCAGACAATATCAAGAAACAGGGTGGTTTTATCCCAGGTATCAGACCTGGTAAGCCTACGTCTGATTATCTGACCAAAATCCTGAATTATATAATCTTTATTGGTGTAGTTGGCCTTATTATTGTGGCAGTTATTCCGTTCTTCTTTAACGGTGTATTTGGAGCAAATGTTTCTTTTGGTGGTACATCTATCATCATTATCGTAGGAGTTATCCTTGAAACTGTGAAACAGATCGAGTCCCAGATGCTTGTCCGCAATTACAAGGGCTTCCTGAACGAATAAAGCCATGATAAGGTTGCGGTGCTATTTTGCATCGCAGCCTTGCTTAAAATAAGGAAACCTATAATAATCCCATAGTAATTCCATGCAGGAGGTATTTTATGAGAATCGTTATGTTAGGAGCGCCGGGAGCCGGCAAGGGTACACAGGCCAAGAAGATTGCTGCAAAATATGGTATTCCCCATATTTCCACAGGCGATATTTTCCGTGCAAACATCAAAAACGGGACGGAACTTGGCAAAAAAGCAAAAACATATATGGATCAGGGGCTTTTAGTACCGGACGAGCTTACATGCGACCTTGTTGTAGACAGGATCCAGCAGTCAGATGCAGAAAATGGTTATGTTCTTGATGGATTTCCAAGAACAATTCCACAGGCAGAGTGTCTGACAAAAGCACTTGAGAAACTGGGAAGCAAGATCGATTATGCAATTGATGTAGATGTTCCGGATGAAAACATTGTAAGACGTATGGGTGGAAGACGTGCCTGCCTGAAATGCGGTGCAACTTATCATGTTGTTTATGCATCACCAAAGACAGAAGGTGTATGCGATGCATGTGGAGAAGATCTGGTTCTTCGTGATGACGACAAGCCAGAGACTGTGCAGAAGCGTCTGAATGTGTACCATGAACAGACACAGCCACTGATTGATTATTATACAAACCAGGGTGTTTTAAAGACAGTAGATGGAACCAGGGACCTTGAAGAGGTATTTGGGGATATCGTGACTATTCTTGGTGAATAAAACGGGGAAAACAAATGTCAGTTACTATAAAAACAGAGCATGAAATCCAACTTATGAGGGAATCCGGACATCTTCTTGAAAAGGTGCATGATGGACTGATCCCTTATATTAAACCTGGAATTACAACAAAGGAACTGGATCATATCGGCGAAGAAATGATTCGTTCACTGGGATGTATTCCAAACTTTTTAAATTATGGAGGTTTTCCAGGATCTTTCTGTATCAGCCTGAATGACGAGGTTGTTCATGGGATTCCTTCGGAGGAGAAGGTTATAAGGGATGGTGATCTGGTGAAGATCGATGCCGGATTGATTTACAAAGGATACCATTCAGATGCAGCGCGTACCTATGCAGTGGGCGAAGTATCCCAGGAGGCAAGGCAGCTGATGGATGTGACCAGGCAGTCCTTCTTCGAGGGAATTAAGTATGCGAAAGCAGGAAATCATCTTAATGACATATCAAAGGCAATTGGGGCATATGCGGCAAAATACCATTATGGTATTGTCCGTGACCTGGTTGGCCATGGGATTGGCACACATCTTCACGAAGATCCGCAAATTCCTAATTTCCCGCAGAAACGCAGAGGCGTTAAGCTAATACCGGGGATGACACTTGCTATTGAGCCAATGATCAATCTGGGGCGTCCGGATGTAGTATGGCTGGATGATGAGTGGACTGTTGTAACAATGGATGGTTCTCTTTCAGCTCATTATGAGAATACGATCCTGATCACAGATGGTGAACCGGAGATTCTGACGCTTACTAAATAATTGAAATATTCGTAACTGTGAGGGTATTCTACAGGTACAAATACTCGTTTTCAGATGACAGACACAGGAGGTTAATCAATGTCAAAAGCAGATGTTATTGAAGTGGAAGGAACTGTTCTGGAAAAACTTCCAAATGCAATGTTTAAGGTTGAACTGGAGAATAAACATGTGGTTCTTGCACATATCAGCGGAAAGCTGCGCATGAACTTCATCCGTATTCTTCCGGGAGATAAAGTAACGATTGAACTTTCACCATATGATTTGTCCAAGGGTAGGATCATCTGGAGAGATAAATAAGATCCGTTTTAAGCTTGCAAACAAAGGCTGCTGTATTTATTCCTATCATAGGAGTGCTACAGCAGCTTTTTTACGCCCGGGTTTAGCGCAGCGGTACATAGCCAGGGCAGCTCCTGGAAGACCAAAGATCATGAATATAAATTCCCCTGAAAAATACCGTGTAGCATCTGCACTGAAATGGGTGATATTAGCAGCATCCGCCAGCTGGGCAAAGAAAATATTCTGTCCACCAGAAACCAGCTGTCCTGCCACATAGGAGGAACCATGGCGATGGGAAGCATGAAGCTTAGCCAAATCCTTTGCAGTACACCGAATATTTTATCTTTCATCAGGATTTCCTCCGGAAATAGTTTTTTAGATACATGAATGGCCATCATTTATTTCTGATTATTATTAAGAAAAAAAACAAAAATATACTTGCTTTTTGGAAATAATAATGTTAAAATACACTTTGTACGCATGTATAGTCTTTGTATACGTGCGCCCATACTGCAGATTTTAATGCTATATTTTACGGAAGGAGGATTTCCAAGTGAAAGTAAGATCATCTGTAAAACCGATCTGCGAAAAATGCAAGGTCATTAAAAGAAAAGGATCTATCAGAATTATCTGTGAGAATCCAAAACACAAACAGCGTCAGGGTTGATGTCTGGATTGTGTGGTATGCGGCTGCAGTTGAGACACCCGGACAGGTTGTCAGGACTGATGAAATAATGAACTATTCATGTATTGCCTAATACCGAGAGGCGACGTTGGCCCGTTGGCCGCAACAAATCGGAAAGGCCGCAACACGCCAAAGCGGCTGGGTGTATTACCGAGGCACCCCAATTAGGAATGAAGGAGAAGGCAGCGTACAGATGCACCCCATTTCACCTTGTAGAAATACAAGTGGTGTACAGGACGAAAGGCTTTCAGTAAAAGAAAATGGAGGAAACAGTACATGGCTCGTATAGCTGGTGTAGACTTACCAAGAGAGAAAAGAATTGAGATCGGCCTTACCTATATTTATGGTATCGGCAGAGCAAGTGCAGACAAGATCCTTGCACAGGCAGGTGTTAATCCTGACACACGTGTCAGAGACCTGACAGACGAGGATGTTAAGAAAATCAGTGCTGTCATTGATGAAACAATGATGGTAGAAGGAGATCTTCGTAGAGAAATCGCCCTCAACATTAAGAGACTGCAGGAAATCGGATGCTACAGAGGTATCCGTCATCGTAAAGGACTTCCGGTTCGTGGACAGAAGACTAAGACAAATGCCAGAACACGTAAAGGTCCGAAGAGAACAGTAGCAAATAAGAAGAAATAATACCTTATAAATAATTAATCGAAAAAGGAAAGCGTAGGTTAGTTTTAAAATGGCAAAAACAACGAAAAGAACGGTAACAAAACGTCGTGTCAAGAAAAACGTTGAACATGGACAGGCACATATTCAGTCATCCTTCAATAACACAATCGTTACACTGACTGACAGCGAAGGAAATGCTCTTTCCTGGGCAAGTGCTGGTGGTCTTGGATTTAGAGGTTCAAGGAAATCTACCCCTTATGCAGCACAGATGGCTGCTGAGACAGCTACAAAAGCTGCTTTGATTCATGGATTAAAAACTGTAGACGTTATGGTAAAAGGACCTGGTTCAGGCCGTGAGGCAGCTATCCGTGCCCTTCAGGCATGCGGTCTTGAAGTAACAAGCATCCGTGACGTAACACCGGTTCCTCACAATGGATGTCGTCCACCAAAACGCAGAAGAGTTTAATTTAGGAGGTAAGCCACAATGGCAGTAGATAGAACACCGGTCCTGAAGAGATGCAGATCTCTTGGCCTTGACCCGATTTATTTAGGAATTGATAAGAAATCCACAAGACAGTTAAAACGTGCTAACCGTAAATTATCTGAGTACGGTATGCAGTTAAGAGAAAAACAGAAAGCAAAATTCATTTACGGCGTACTTGAGAAACCTTTCCGTAACTACTACAAGAAAGCCGACAGAATGAAAGGTCAGACAGGTGAGAACCTGATGATCATGCTTGAGACAAGACTTGACAATGTAATCTTCCGTATGGGCTTTGCCAGAACAAGAAGAGAAGCTCGTCAGATCGTAGATCACAAGCATGTACTGGTAAATGGCAAATGTGTAAACATTCCGTCTTACCTGATCAAAGCTGGTGATACAGTTGAAATCAAAGAAAGCTGCAAAGGCTCAGAGAGATACAAAGGTATTCTGGAGATCACAGGCGGAAGACTTGTTCCGAACTGGCTGGATGTTGACCAGGAGAACTTAAAAGGCGTTGTTAAAGAGCTTCCTACAAGAGAAGAGATCGACGTTCCTGTAGAAGAGATGCTTATCGTCGAGTTGTATTCCAGATAAGCCCTTTGAATCATAAATACCCTCAAATGTTGATTAAACCCAGAAGGAGGGAACATTAAAGTGTTTGATTTCAATAAACCTAAAATCGAAATCACCGAAAAATCCGAGAAATTTGGAAGATTCGTGGTAGAGCCTCTTGAAAGAGGATATGGTACTACACTTGGCAATTCACTTCGGAGAATCATGCTGTCCTCCCTGCCGGGAGCCGCAGTAAGCCAGGTTAAGATCGAAGGCGTGCTTCATGAGTTCAGCTCCATTCCTGGAGTTAAAGAAGACGTTACTGAGATCATCATGAATCTGAAAAGCCTTGCCATCAAGAATAACAGTACTGACAACGAGCCAAAGACCGCATACATTGAGTGTGAGGGCAAGGGTGTAGTAACTGCTGCTGATATTCAGGCTGATCAGGACATTGAGATCATGAATCCAGATCAGGTTATCGCTACACTGAACGGTGGAAAAGACTGCAGACTGGCAATGGAGCTTACCATTACCAAAGGCCGCGGTTATGTAAGTGCTGACAAAGGCAAGACAGATGACATGCCTATCGGTGTGATCGCTGTAGATGCTATCTACACTCCTGTAGACAGAGTCAACATGACTGTTCAGAATACCCGAGTTGGTCAGGTTACAGATTTCGATAAACTTACATTAGATGTATACACAAATGGAACACTGGATCCGGATGAGGCTGTCAGCCTTGCTGCTAAGGTGTTAAGTGAGCATTTAAGCCTTTTCATTGACCTTTCCGAGAATGCAAGAACCGCAGAAGTCATGATCGAGAAAGAAGATAACGAGAAAGAAAAAGTTCTTGAGATGAGCATTGATGAGCTTGAACTTTCCGTCCGCTCCTACAATTGCTTGAAGAGAGCCGGTATTAATACTGTTGAAGAACTTTGCAACAAAACTTCCGATGATATGATGAAGGTTCGTAATCTGGGTCGTAAGTCACTGGAAGAGGTACTTGCAAAACTGAAAGAACTTGGTCTGCAGCTTCAGCCTACTGAGGAATAAGCAGCCAGGACACATGCAATGATAATTACAGTGGGATGCCAAAGCAGCGGTACAGTAAGACCGAACAAGCATGTACCGCTGTCCCACAGATGGAGGAAAATAACATGGCAAAATATAGAAAATTAAGCAGAACATCTGATCAGAGAAAAGCACTCCTCAGAAGCCAGGTAACAAGTCTTTTATACCATGGAAAGATCGTTACCACTGAAGCAAAAGCTAAAGAGGTTCGTAAGATCGCTGAGAGCATGATCGCTATGGCTGTTCGCGAGAGAGATAACTTCGAGACAGTTACTGTAACTGCTAAAGTTGCAAGAAAAGATGCTGAAGGCAAAAGAGTCAAAGAAGTTGTAGACGGCAAGAAGAAAACCGTATACGATGAAGTTCAGAAAGAGATCAAGAAAGATTCTCCTTCCAGACTGCATGCTCGTCGCCAGATGCTGAAAGTATTCTATCCTGTAAAAGAGGTTCCGGTAAAAGCTGCTGGAAGAAAGAAAAACACAAAGGATATTGATCTTGTTAAGAAAATGTTTGAAGAGATCGCTCCTAAGTATGCTAACCGTAACGGCGGTTACACAAGAATCGTAAAGATCGGCCAGCGTAAAGGTGATGGCGCTATGGAAGTTCTGCTGGAGCTTGTTTAATTTACCATATTGAATTGTGAACTGCTGCAAGACTGCAGGTATTTAGCCTGTTGTTCCTGCAGCAGTTTTTTTGTGTAACAGAATATTACTCTGTAATGATTTATTGTTCATGTTGTTCAAAAAAACTGTAATGTTGTATTACACAAAAAGAAATTGCGGTCTGTACTTTTTAAATGGAAAAGGGTATACTATAACGGAATATAGAAAGAGAAAGGGTAAACAAGAGAAACCAATGAATATAAGAACACTTGCAGCCATCTGGGCGGCAAAATTTGCCGGATTTGCATGTAAAAAACTTGGCAGACAGGGTGTGACATGGGCTGGAAAAATAGCTCTTCGGATCTCACCCCATATCCTGAAAGAGCTTTCTTCCCAGGTGAGGAAAGAGATTTTTGTAACATGCGGAACCAACGGCAAAACAACCACTAACAATATGCTTTGTGCAGCACTGGAAGCAGAAGGACAAAAGGTTGTATGTAATCATACAGGTTCCAACATGCTCAACGGTGTTGTGGCAGCATTTGTACTGTCAGCAGGGTTAAATGGGCGTTTGGATGCAGACTATGCATGTATAGAGGTGGATGAAGCTTCTACCAGACATGTTTTCCCGCATCTTCAGCCTGATTATATGGTGATGACGAATCTTTTCAGGGATCAGCTGGACCGGTATGGAGAGATTGATATTACTATGAATATTCTGGAGGAGATGATCCGTAAGGTTCCTAAGATGAAGGTGATCGTAAACGGTGATGATGCGCTGTCTGCATATCTGGCCATGGACTGTGGAAATCCATATATTACCTATGGTATCAGCAAACAGGTGCTTAAAAATGATACCAATGAGATCCGCGAAGGAAGATTCTGCAAAAGATGTGGGGAACGTCTTCAGTACAGTTTTTATCATTACAGCCAGTTAGGTGATTACAAATGTCCCGGATGTGGTTTTACCAGACCTGCCCTGGACTATGATGCTACAGATGTAAAGGTGGCAGACCAGCTGTCTTTCCAAGTGGAAGGACGTAGGCTGGTGGCTAATTATCGTGGATTTTATAATGTATATAATATACTTGCTGCATATGCAGGAGTGCGGACGGCCGGTTACAGTGCCGATCATTTTCAGGATATGCTGAATAAGTTTAATCCGGAAAACGGCAGAATGGAGCAGTTCAGGATCAGGGGCTGCAGTGTTACATTGAACCTTGCCAAGAATCCTGCCGGCTTTAATCAGAATATTTCGGCAGTGATGCAGGATACAGCTCCTAAGGATATTATTATTACCATCAATGACAATGCACAGGATGGCAGGGATATTTCCTGGCTGTGGGATGTGGATTTTGACCGGCTGATGGATCCTTCGGTTAAGTCAATCACAGTCAGCGGTATCCGGTGTCAGGATATGCGCCTGCGTCTGAAGTATGTGGATATCCCCTCTATGCTGGAGGCTGATGTGGAAAAGGCAATTCGTGCAAGGGTGGAGGATGGAGTATCCAATCTTTATGTGCTTGTGAATTACACAGCCTTATTCGGCACAAGAAATATTCTGAAAAGGATGGAGGGAGAGAAGGAATGAAAATCACCATTGGACATTTATACCCGGATCTTCTGAATCTGTATGGTGACAGAGGGAATATTCAGTGCCTGATGAAACGATGTCAGTGGCGTGGGATTGAGGCAGAGACCATCCCTTTTGAACTTGGGGATCAGATTGATTTCTCTAGGCTGGATATTGTGCTCCTGGGCGGCGGATCTGACAGGGAACAGATGCTTGTATGTGAAAAATTAAAAGAGATTCAGGCGGATTTTAAAGCGTATGTGGAAAAGGGCGGTGTGGTGATCGCTATCTGCGGTGGATACCAGCTTCTTGGAAAATATTACAAAACAGACCAGGGAACCATTACAGGACTTGACCTGGTAGACCTTTATACAGAGCAGGAAGAGGGCCGTCTGATCAGCAATATCGTGCTTAAAAGCGATTTATTTGATATGCCTGTAGTCGGATTTGAGAATCATGGCGGAAGGACTTTTATAGGGGAAAATAAGCCTCTTGGAAAGGTGCTGTACGGCTCTGGAAATGATGGGAAAACAGGTTATGAAGGAGTAGTATACAAGAACGTGATCGGTACTTATCTTCATGGACCGCTTCTTCCCAAGAATCCCCAGCTTGCAGACTGGCTGATTGCCCGTGCCCTTGAACAGAAGTATCATAAGCCAGTAGAACTGTCCCTTCTTGATGACAGTGAGGAGGCAGAGGCAAATGCATATGTGTACCACAGGTTTGTTAAAAGCGGCCAGGCAGAGGAGTAAAAGACATGGCAAAGTCATATAATCAAAAGGGAAAGATCTTATATCTTGAAAGGATCCTGCAAGGTACAGGGGAGAATCATACAGTGTCTATGCAGGAGATTTTGGACGAATTAACAGAACAGGGTATATCTGCAGAGAGAAAAAGCATTTATGATGATATGGAAGTGCTCCGTTTGTTTGGAATGGATATCCGGTACAAACGAGGAAAATCAGGCGGTTATTATTTGGCAGGAAAAGCAAACGGGCAGACATCAGCAAACGAACAGGGAACCGTGGACGGGCAGTGTGCAGTAAAAGAGCAAAGAGAAGCTGAACCTGTTCGGGTTATTGAAAGAAAGCAATTTCAGAAAGAGGAAAAGCAGATCAAGCTTTTATGTGAGGAAGCGGCGCGTCCTCAAGTTCAGCGCTGGTTTGGCCCTCAGGTTCAGTATAAAGAAAAAGAGTTCGGTTATTTTACTGCAGTGGTACAGACTGCAGAGGATCCGGAGTTTTATGGATGGCTGACCCGTATGGGGAAAAGCGTACATATCGCAAAGCCTAAAAAGGCAGGGCAGGCATACAGGGACTATTTGAAAAGTCTGGCAAGAGAGTATAAAGGCATATAAGAAAGAGGAATGTGTTATGATTAATAAAACTGCAGGAAAAGCATTGTTATTAAGTGTGGCAGCATTTTCGGTTATGATGACAGGATGCGGTTCTAATAAGGCCACAGAGGCTGCCAATGAAAGTGTGGAAACTGAAAAGGAAGGAAAAGGTGACAGCGAGGCGGCGGTTACTGAAGTACCTAAGAAAGAGGAAGCGGATGCAAAAGAGCCAGAGGAAGAAGAGCCGGCAACGATAGTAGGGGTTCTTTTTTCTACAGACCGGCAGGATGAAAGGCATACATTAGAAGAAGAAGAGCTTCTTCAGCAGCTTGAAAATGCAGGGTATGAGCCAAAAGCTTATTATGCAGAGAATGATACGGATACCCAGATCAACCAGATCCGCCAGGCAAAAGAAGAAGCAGCCGCTTTGGTGATTTCCCCTGTAGACGAATATTCTCTTACAGAGGTGTTGGAAGAGATAAAGCAGGATTCAGATCCGATACCAGTATTTGCCTATGATAAGCTGATCCGTGATACTGATGCAGTCAATTATTATGTTACCTTTAATACAAGAAAAGCAGGGAATGAAGCTGGGGATACCATTATAAAAAATGCAGAGCTGGAAAAGGCAAGAGAAAATAAGGAATCAAAAACCATCGAATTTCTTATGGGCTCTCCAGATGATGGAGGAGCACTGTTTTTCTATAATGGTCTGATGGAAAGCCTGCAGGAGTATCTGGATGACGGTACACTGGTATGCAGTTCCCAGAAATCTTCGTTTGATGATTCTGCTATAATGAGATGGAGCGAGGACAGCGCCAGATCCAGATTTGAAGAGATTATAAAAGAGAATTACCAGGAAGAGGGAACCCCGGATATCATCTGTACAGCCTATGATGGATTTGCCAGTCAGGTAATACAGGTACTGAAGGAAGAAGGAATCTCCCAGGAAGCCTGGCCAATGATCACCGGTGTAGGTGCAGAAGCTGATTCTGTAAAGGAAATTGCCTTGGATCAGCAGGATTTTACTTTGTTCCTGGATGGAAGGGAACTGGCAAAGGCCTGCGCAGATATGGTGGATACTTATCTTAAGGGAGATAAGCCGGAGGTGAATGACTATGAGCAGTATGATAATGGAAAGAAAATCATAGGTACTTATACTTGTGAGGCACAGGTGATTGACAAGGATAATTACCAGATCCTTGTAGATAATGGTTTTTATATGAAATCTCAGATCGTTCCAGATCCAACTGCAACGCCGGCACCAACCGAAAGCCCGGCACCAACCGAAAGCCCGGCACCAACCGAAAGCCCGGCACCAACCGAAAGCCCGGCACCAACCGAAAGCCTGGCGCCAACCGAAAGCCCGGCGCCAACCGAAAGTCCCACGCCAACCAAAACACTGACCTCAACCAAAACACCTGCAGCAACAAAGGAAGAAAGTTCAGGAAAGGATTGAACTTCTTTGAAGAATAGCGTATCATGATATTAATTTACAATACGCCCAGAAAAAAGGAGAAAAAACATGAAGCTTTTAAAAGACCGTATTCTTAAGGATGGAGTTGTGAAGCCTGGAAATATTCTTAAGGTAGACAGTTTCCTGAACCATCAAATGGATATTGATCTGATCAATGAGATCGGAAAGGAGTTTAAGGCGCGGTTTGCTGACTGCCCGATTACAAAGATCCTTACTATTGAGGCTTCAGGCATTGGGATCGCCTGTATTGCAGCACAGTATTTCCATGTACCGGTAGTATTTGCCAAGAAAGCACAGAGCGTTAATCTGGATGGGGAGATGTATACTACAAAGGTAGAATCCTTTACCCACAAGAAAGTTTATGATGTGATCCTTGCAAAACGGTTCCTCACAGAGCAGGATCATGTTCTTCTGATCGATGATTTCCTTGCAAATGGATGTGCCCTTTTGGGACTGATCGATATTGTAAAGAAATCCGGAGCTACCCTTGAGGGAGCCGGTATTGTGATTGAGAAAGGCTTCCAGTCTGGTGGACAGCAGATCCGTGATATGGGTGTTCGTCTGGAATCCCTTGCCATCATTGAGTCCATGAGCGATACATCCCTTACATTCAGGGAATAAATCCACTGACCGTACAAGAGATACCAGACCATATAAGAGATATCAAATCATACAAAAGTATCAGAACGTACAAAAGTGTCAGATCATACAAAAGTATCAGATAGTATAAGAAGCCCTTAGAAAGGCGGCACATTACAGATGTGCACCTGATCCAAGGGCTTCTTTTTCGTTTGAGCAGGCATAAATGCCTGGCATTAGTATCTTTGTAGTTATACTTTGATCTGTTTTTCAAGGATATCCAGAATCTCCTGCATACCAACAATCTGGTCACGGTATGCAGTGTCACATAGCCGGATAAGCTCCTGCCGGACAAACTCCTTGCGGGTTATGCATGGATGAAATGTTCTTGCATATACATTTGACACAAGGACATGATCTCCTACACAGACAGCCCCTTTTTCAAGGAGTCTCTTCATGGTCTGTGCAACAGATGCCACGCTGACTTTCTGATTCTTCATACTTTCTGCGATTTCGCTGTTTGTCAGTTCATGCTGACTTTCCCACAGAACCTTCATAACTTCCTGTTCCATGGGCGTTAATCCTTTGTCTGGCTTTCTCATACTTTTCTCCTCCCTGTCACAGCTGAAGTCTTGCTTTTCTATTATGATAATGCATAAGACTTTGCAGTTGATGACAAATGCCCATCAATGATTCGTGATTAATTTTATCATAATTTATAATTGATGTAAACTATATTGGGCTTTATAAAATATGATTAATCTTGACTGAAATCATGTCAATGAGCCAAACCAGCAGGATCAGGCCCAAAAGGATAGCACCGGCCTTTTCCCAGGCATACTGATTCATGGAAAAGATCAAGGGTGCACCAATGCCGCCAGCACCTACAAGACCAAGCACAGAGGCTTCACGGATATTTACATCAAACCGATACAGGAAGATGGAGATGAAGATTGGTTTTAGCTGTGGCAAAATACCATGGCATATAGCAGGTACCGGATGAGCTCCCATAGCCAGCAGGGCGCGATAAGCTTTCAAATCTATGGCATCCAGGGCTTCTGTAAAGCGTTTTGTAAGAAGGCCGATACTGCACATGGAAAGAGTAAGAACTCCGGTAAAGGGTCCAGGGCCAGATACACGGATAAAAATCAGTCCATAGATGAGAAAAGGAATGGATCGGATGGCAATAATCAACAGATTGAAAATAAAGGCAACAGATCCAGGTACAAAACGTCTGGTATTCACAAAGGACAAAGGAATCGAGAAAACCGTACCAATTACAGTGCCTGCAAAAGCGATGCAAAGAGTTTCCAGGATAAGGGTAAAAAGTCCGTCTTTCTTAGTGGAAAAGAAGAAGCCCCAGTCTGGTGACAGAAAACCGGAAAACATATTTTTCATGGTCTGAAGGCTTGTTCTGCCAAAATCCGGAGGAGACAGAGTGATGGTGCAAACAATAAACAGGGCTGTCAGAAAAAATAGCAGCAGCTTTATGTACTTTTTTTTCAATGTGCATTCTTTTCGGATCAGGGCGGCCAGATAGCGGCTAAGGTTTTCAATAGTGAAAACAGCCAGGAAAAGTACCAGTAAAATGGCTCCTACTTTTTCATACTCCAGCCAGGATATTTTTTCGTTCAGAAGAAGACCAATTCCTCCTGCGCCTACATAACCAAGAATAGAACTGTGACGCACATTGGTTTCCAACATATATAGTGCGTTGGTGAAAAAAGAGGGGGCTATTTCCGGGAAAAGCCCGTGGATGTATGCTGGGAAACGAGACACTCCCATGGTTCGAAGTGCCTGATAAGCCAATGGAGAGGCTGCTTCCATATCCTGATAGGTAAGCCGGGTCATAATGGCAAAGGTATACAAGGTGATGGCAAAGGTGCCGGCAAAGGTTCCAAGACCGAAGAGAAAGGTGGCACAAAGAGCAAGGATCAGTGCTGGGAAAGACCGTAGGATTTGTATGAGAAAACGGAGAACATAACGGATCCATTTTGGGAAATCCATGGAACCTGCACATGCAGGTGCCAGGATACAAGCCAGTACTGAGCCGATCACAGTACCTGTAACAGACATCTGTATGGTGTAAAACAGTGGGGTAAGAATATGTGGAATATAAGCAAAATCCATAGGAAACATGCCGGATAGAAGATCAGTAAGATGACTCCGGCGCTTCCAGAACAGGACAGGATCACACTGTGTATAGACTACTGTAAAAAGAAACAGACATAAAAAAAGAAGGAAGCAGGCTAGTCCTTTCCATCTGTTTTTACTGCTTCTGGTCATAGTCCCACATCCTTTCGGTTTTTATTCAGAGGACAGACACTGGAATTTCCGTAAATGGTACGGATCACAGAATCATTTATTTCATCAGGGGAACCATCGAACACAATTCTGCCATTGTTAAGTCCGATGAGACGGTGGGAAAATTCCATGGAAAGCTCCAGATTGTGGCTGTTCATAAGAACTGTTACTCCATCTTTTTGTTGAATATCTTTTAAAAGAGACAGTATTTGACGGCCTGTAACAGGATCAAGAGAAGCGATAGGTTCATCTGCCAGAAGCAGAGAAGGCTGCCGCATTAAGGCCCGGGCAATGGCTGTCCGCTGCTTCTGTCCACCGGACAGGTTCTTTACCGGCTCTTGTTCTTTTTCGGCCAGACCGACCCGGGTAAGCAGCTGAAGGGCCTTTTCTGTACGTGCAGTACCATAAAGCCCCAGAACAGCAGGGAAAAAGCTCATGTCAGGAAGTGCAGCGGTAAGCACATTCTCTAGACAGGAACTGTTTTCCACAAGGCAGAAATCCTGATAAATAGTAGACATGTTCTTCTTAAACTGCCGTTTTTGTTGTCTGCGAATGTTCTTCATAGGATGATCATCTATAAGGATCTGGCCTTTTGTGCAGTCTTCCGTTCCATTTAACAGGCGGAACAGGGTTGTTTTTCCTGCACCGGAAGGACCGATCACAGAGACGAATTCTCCCTGGGAAATGGAAAAGCTAATGTCTTCCAGTGCAGTAACATGATTTTTAAATGCTTTATGAATATGCTGGATCTGGAGCTTTATGGGAATCACCTTCCTTATTCTTCGGATTTCAGAAGTTTCTGTGCCTCACGTTCACCGTCATAATTGGAGTCGTCGCCCCATTCATAGCCAACCTGGCTGAAGACGCTGATGATATCCTTTCCTTCTTCCGTCTGAGCGATTTCGATGAAAGAATCTCCAAGAGCCTGTCGGAAATCCTGGTCAGCCATTGTCTCAGAAGTTTTACTGTAAGCGATCATATCATTGTAGATCTTGTCTGTCACTCCGATCACGCCTGTCTGGTTTATCATATCGTCAGTACCGCCAAAGGTTTCTTTCCATTCCGGTGCATATTTGGTGCGGATGTGCGCATAGGATACCATTATATCTGCCTGTCCGGATGCAAGTCTGGCAAGAGACGTGGTATAAGAATCAGATTCTACAGCATGATCCAGATCGCTGATTCCTTTGCCATAACGTTGAAGGAGCCACAGGCTGGGGTAAATATATCCGGAAGCAGAGGTTGGCCCCATAACAGCCCAGGTAGCATCGTTTAAATCATCCCAGGTAAGCTCTTCACC
This sequence comes from Blautia sp. 1033sp1_1033st1_G9_1033SCRN_220408, assembly GCF_040929965.1. Classification (NCBI taxonomy): domain Bacteria; kingdom Bacillati; phylum Bacillota; class Clostridia; order Lachnospirales; family Lachnospiraceae; genus Blautia; species Blautia sp. 1033sp1_1033st1_G9_1033SCRN_220408. The sequence continues at coordinate 114,314 of NZ_JBFKZO010000005.1, forward strand.
ATTATTCACCTTTTCAAGAAGTGCCTGTCCTTTTTCACTTGGACCTGCAAGAAAGATGGAACGGTAATAGGTGGACATGTCATCCGTATTTTCTTCAACCGTGCCATCATTCCAGTCTTTCGGGTCATCAGAGTCCTTGTTGATTCCGTAGCGGAGTGCAGTGAGAAGCACATCGCAGTCATCAGAGAAAAGTACGTAATTGCCTCCGGAAATAAAGCCGATATCTGCACTTCCTGCGCTTAATGCCTGTCCTACTGCTGTGTAGCTGGTGCCCACAGTCATGTCTACATTTTCTACATCATAGCCTTTTTCCAGAAGGGTTTCTTTTAAAAGGTTTTCCAGCGGCTCGGTAGCAGTTGTAATAGTATCAGAGTCTGCGTATGGGGAGAATGCGATTTTTAATGAGTCAATGGTTTTGGCATCAGAAGCAAATGCCAAGCTGGTATTTCCTAAGGTAAGTCCCAGGCAGAGAGCCAGAGAGAGTGCTGATGTGTTTCTTTTCTTCATTACAAAGTCCTCCATAAATTTGATTATCTGCCAAATAAAAAAGTACATACCGCAGCATGTACTGAAGAAATGACTTTCAGGCAGATGCTGACAATCCACCTATATAAGGCGGACAGGTTTCGGTCGATCCTTACGGGATCCTCTCAGCCTGGAAATACAGGCTCCCTCGCAATCTGGTTTTCGTCATCATATTTTAAGAATGCACCGGCAATCTTGTTAAGATGCCGGAGATTATATTGATCGCAGCGGCAGGGCGCTCCCCCTTCCGCTGCATTCCGTTAACCGAGAATGATTGTATCATATCTCTATAAAAAACACAATAGGGCGTGTGACTATGGACGGGCAGGGATAACAGGCTGCTTATCTCTCTGACGCCAGATACGTCCTATCGCATCGTAATCAATCACACCAGTATCCATATAATGGAACAGCAAATCCTTCATATCCTGACCCCAGGTATCACGAATCCCATCAATGTATCCCCAGTAAGACTGGGCAAGCTCCAGGAGACGGCATCCTGCAAGAAAATCAATGGCTTCAAAATCAGAAGCAGAAGACGGAGTATTTTTACCACCGGCCTCCTGATAACCATCAAAAAAAGCTTTCTCAGCTTCTTCAAAGCAGGTATGGTCATAAAAGTTGTAAAGGAAGAACCGGAAACCATAGAACTCAAGGGCAGCAGGTGCTGCCTGTGCAGATTCCAGGTCAAAATATCCGGTAGGAACGCCCTGTGCATCTGTGAAGAAATTCTCAGCATGCATGTCTGTAAAAACTAATACAGGAGGCATTTTGTCTTTATCAAAATAAGGACGTAAGGCTTCCAGCTTTTCATGGAAAAATCTGGTTACAACTGTCTGTTCTGAAGGGGTAAAGACCTCTTTTTGCTGACAGCGGAGAAGCCGCATGTCCACAACCTGAAGAAAACGGTCTGAAAAATTAGTCATATCAGAAGGCTCGATCACAGAGTCTTCCATAATATTCCCAAAGGAGGGAAAGGTAATATTCTGAATGCGTGCAAAATCACGGCCAAGATATTTCATACTGTCAAGAAATACCTTTTTGGAGTAACCGCTTTGTACCATACACTCTTTCTGGGAGATACCACTCATTCTTTCAAGGAGGATAAACTTCCCGTAAGGAGAGTCATGTACTCCGTACACTTCCGGTGTAGGAACATTTGCTTGCTGACGGATCATACGGAAAAGATATGCTTCCCTTCCAAGGGAAAGTGTACCGCCAAACAAAGTGTCTTTATTTTCCTGTGAAAGCCCTTCTTCTGTTTCTCTGACTCTGGCGAATTTACAGATAGCTGGCTTGCCACCTGCCAGAGTTACATCAAATACATAGTGGTTGCTTCCCTCGTTGATCTGGCTGATAGCATCCACAGTATATCCGCATTCTGCAAGGGCCTTTCTGGCTTTTTCCACATCAATACTCTGTGCCATATTAAATATCTGTCCTTTTTATTTATTGTTTTGTCTCCAGTTGATGAAGATATCGATAAATCGTGGCTTTAGAACTGCCAAGTTTATCAGCCACTTCGTTGACGGAGCCTTTTGCCAGGAAAACACCTCTGCTGTCCATTTCACGGATAGTAGAAATCTTTTCGTTGGCAGTCAGTCTGTTAGGAGGAGCTCCGAAACGGATGGTAGCTTCCTCCAGAACCCTGTCTATGATCTCTGTCACAGACAGGGTAAGTGCTTCATAAGATTGTTTTGGTGAACTGCCATGCTTGGATTTACGGAGAACATTATGATCCTGTTCTCCGCTGATCAGCATATCCATCATATTGCGCAGGCGTACAAGCTCACCAACGCACTGGTTGACCGTAAGCAACCCCTCAAGAGTACCATTGGCATCACGGATGAATAGCGTTGCTGAACGGACCTTTTCCCCTGTTTTGGACAGAGTACGGTAATTGATATTGTAGGGAATATTCCTGCACTCTGGATTTTGGATCAGAGCCTGTTGCATTTCTCCGATAGGAGCACCTTCGAAGCGCTCTTCGTCCATGGAATTCTCAATCAGAAGAATATTCTCAGTGTCACAAAGAATCACTTCCGTATTGGAACCCATATAAAGGGCAAGGAATTCAACAATAGGTCTGTAAAAATCAACATTCAGCATAGTAGGTTCTCCTTTGAGGAAGATTATTGGTAACTATTCAGTTAATTGTCATGGAGCTGAACAGTTACTATTAGTGGTATTTATAAAAGTTCAAATCCGGCTGTGAAGTGGCGCAGGGACTGGATAGAACCTTGATGAACGATCTTCATGCCTCGATACTGATCTCTGTTTTCATAGATGTCACCAAGTGCATTGGCAATCACATCCATATGATTGTTGGTATAAACACGGCGGTTGATGGCAATACGCATAGCCTCGATAGCCGGATAAACAGGCTCGCCTGTGATCTTGTCAATGGAACCGAAAGCACATGCACCAATCTCAACAGCACGTACACCTGCTTCTTCGTAAAGTGCACATACAAGACGCTGGCTTGGGAATTCGCTCTGAGGGATCTGTGGGAAGAAGCGGCGACCATCCACATATACACCGTGACCGCCGGTAGGCTCGATGATCGGAACTCCTCTTTCTTTTAACTTTTCGCCAAGATAAGCCACCTGTTTGATGCGGTAGTCAAGGTAATCAAAGTCGCATGCTTCCTGAAGGCCTACAGCAAGTGCTTCCATATCACGGCCGGACATACCGCCGTATGTAATGAAACCTTCGTGTACAATTGCAAGCTGGTTTGCCTGCTCATAAACACTCTTATTTCTTGTAACAAAAAGACCGCCGATATTTACAAGACCATCCTTCTTACTGGACATGGTGGCTGTCTCACAGTAACTGAACATTTCATTGGTGATCTCTTTGATGCTCTTGTTCTCATAGCCTGGCTCTCTTGTTTTGATAAAGTAAGCATTCTCAGCCAAACGTGCACTGTCGAGAACAACCGGGATATTGTATTTCTTGCAGAGAGCGCTGACTTCACGGATATTCTGCATGGATACAGGTTGTCCGCCGTTATTATTGCAGGTAATAGTAATGATACATACGCATATATTCTCTGCACCCTTCTCATCGATCAGGCTCTGCATCTTGTTAAGGTCGATATTTCCTTTGAAAGGATGAGGAGCAGAAGCAGTGTCCATACCTTCAGCAATAGCATAATCTACAGGCAGGCATCCCATCATTTCAGCGTTGCCTCTGAATGTGTCAAAGTGCATATTGCCAATGGCATAAGCACCTGGACGACAGTAGATCTGAGTCATGATGTAGTCGGCTGCACGTCCCTGATGGGTGGGCTGTACGTAAGGCATGCCAAAGATATCCTGTACGGAAGCTTCCAGACGGTAAAAGCTGCGGCATCCTGCATAGGCTTCGTCACCCATCATCATAGCTGACCACTGCGCCTGGCTCATTGCACTTGTACCGCTGTCAGTGATACAGTCAATATAAACTTGTTCAGATTTCAGGCGGAATGCATTGTATCCGGCTTCCTGAAGCCATTGCTGGCGCTGGGCTTTGGTGGATCTGGTAATTGGCTCTACCATTTTAATACGAAATGGTTCTGCGGTCATGTACTTCATAAAATAGGACCCTCCTTGTAAAATTATAATGGAAAACATTGGTATTTGCAATAGAAATAAGAATCTTGCAAATATTTGATAAAAAAATATTATCATAATGAGAAAATAATGTCAACACAATAAAAGAATATATTTTTGAACAATTTTTATTGACAAGAGAATAGAAGTCGGTTATACTCTATGCATAATCTACAAAATATATTTTAAATTGTCTAAAAAGAGTATACAAATTGTTCAACTCTACCCGAGCGGTTGAGAATATATTATTACATATCATTTATCAATGGAGGGGATGCAAATGGCAAAATATGTGGCAAAGCGTTTTGTGTCAATGCTCATTACGCTGTTTCTGGTAGCAACAGTAACATTCTTTCTGATGCATGCAGTACCTGGACAGCCCTTTGAGATTACCAGGGAGACACCAGACAGTGTAAAGGAAGCTCTTTATGAACAGTATGGATTGAATAAACCGTTGTTTGAACAGTATCTGATCTATATGAAGAATCTTCTTCACGGAGATTTCGGTGTATCCATGAAATATAAGAGCCAGACTGTTGTGGGTAATGTTACATCCGGTATGCCGGTTTCTGCCATCATCGGATTTGGCGGTGTACTGATCGGATGTCTGATCGGTTCCGTGCTTGGTGCTGTGGCTGCATTAAAGAATAAAGGTTTTGTTGATTATTTTGTTATCATACTTGCAATCCTGGGAGTTTCCATTCCCAACTTTGTTTTTGGATCCCTGATCCAGAGATATTTTGCAGTAGAATGGAAGATGTTCCCTATACAGGGGTGGAAAGGATGGCAATACGCAGTCCTTCCCATTGGGGCAGCAGCTTTTACCAACATTGCTTATTATGCCAGAATGCTGAGAACCAGTATGCTGGATACTATGGGACAGGATTACATCTACACAGCTAAGAGCAAGGGCTTAAATCAGAATGAGATTGTAAGAAAGCATATGCTTCGTAACTCATTCTTGCCGCTTGTAACATCTCTTGGACCAATGTGTGCAGGTGTGCTTACAGGTAACTTTGTAATTGAGAAGATTTTCAACGTACCAGGTATTGGACAGTCAATGATCACTGCGATTCAGAACTCAGATTACACAATGATCATGGGTCTGACGATCATCTTTTCTTTTATATCTGTTGTCTGTTATTTCATAGTAGATATTGTGTATGGTCTTGTTGACCCGCGTATCAGAATCGCAGGATAGGAGGGGAGTACATGGAAACAAAAGAAATGGAGCTGCAGAATCTGGAAGACAGCCTTTTTGAAAAAGATGACTCCGCTCATGTGAATGCGGATAAGATGTCCAGACCTTCCCTTACATACTGGAGTGATGCATGGAGAAGATTCAAAGGAAATAAAGTTGCTATGGTATCTGCTGTGGTTCTGATACTGATCATTGGAATGGCGATTGTTCAGCCTATGGTCAGCAAATATACCTATGACCAGCAGGATTGGTTTGCTATCAATCAGGGGCCGTCAGCAGAGCATTGGTTCGGCACAGATGAGCTGGGCAGAGATATTTTTGTACGTTGCTGGGAAGGCGCAAGAGTCAGCCTTATGATCGCTTTTATCGTTGCGATTCTTAATGGAACCATTGGTATCCTTTACGGAGGTATTGCAGGATATTTTGGCGGTGTGGCAGATAACCTTATGATGCGTTTTTGCGAATTGATCGCATCTATTCCGCAGATGCTGTGGGTAGTACTTCTGATCCTGATCATGAAGCCAGGTGTATTCCCTATCATTCTGGCGATTGCAGTGACAGGATGGATCGGCATGGCCAGACTTTTCAGAGGTCAGGTATTTTCATTAAAAGAATCTGAGTTTGTTATGGCCAGCAGGACCATGGGCGCAGGAAGCCTTCACATTATTATGAAGCATCTTCTTCCAAATGCTATGAGCCCTATCATTATCAGTATGGCCAATGTTATTCCAAGTGCTATCTTTTCAGAGGCATTCCTCAGCTATATCGGACTGGGTGTTCCGCTTCCAACAGCCAGCTGGGGTGTACTTGCAAGCGATGGTGCCAATAAGCTGCTTAGCTATCCATACCAGCTTTTATTCCCCTCACTTTTGATCTGTATTACAATGCTTTGCTTTAACCTGATGGGTGATGGCTTACGAGATGCCCTTGACCCGAGAATGAGACAGTAAGGAGGAAACAAACATGGGGAACCGAAATGAAAAAACCTTGTTGGATGTAACAGACCTTACCTTCTCTTTTAAAACCTATGCAGGAGAAGTACAGGCTGTAAGAGGCGTCAGCTTTTCCCTTGAGAGAGGCAAAAGTCTTGGTATAGTAGGAGAGTCCGGATGCGGTAAATCCGTAACTGCCAAATCCATTATTGGCCTGAATCCATCAAAGCCAAAGGGGCTTCTGAAAAAGGGAGAGATTTGGTTTGACGGCAAAGATCTGGCAAAACTAAAAGAAAAAGAGATGCAGAAAATCAGAGCTCAGGAGATCCGCATGATTTTTCAGGATCCTATGACAAGCTTGAATCCTACCATGACTATTGGAAAACAGATCGTGGAAGGTATTCTGAAATACGGAAATAAAACAAAAGAAGAAGCAAAGAAGATCGCACTGGATACTCTGGCAATGGCCGGGATCCCAAGTCCGGAGCAGAGATTCAAGCAGTATCCCCATGAGTTTTCAGGTGGTATGAGACAGCGTGCTATGATCGCATTGGCAATGGCAGTGAATCCTAAGCTTCTGATTGCGGATGAGCCTACCACTGCATTGGATGTTACCATACAAGCGCAGATTCTGGATCTGATCAAGGATATCCAGAAACAGTACGATACTTCCGTGATCATGATCACTCATGACCTGGGAGTTGTTGCTAATATTGCAGACGATATTGCGGTTATGTATGCAGGAAAGATCATGGAATACGGACATGCAGAAGATATTTTCGAGCATCCTGCACATCCGTATACCTGGGGTGTCCTTCAGTCTATTCCTCCGGAAGATACCAGCAACAGGGAACCGCTGCATCCGATCCTTGGTACACCGCCGGATCTGTTTAATCCTCCGGCTGGATGTCCTTTTGCAGCCAGATGTCCGTATGCTATGAAGGTATGTTCAACCATGTATCCTCCGGCATATTCACAGCAGGGTGAAAATCATTATGCTTCCTGCTGGCTGTACCATAAGAAAGCAGTTAGGACAGTCAATCCCATTACAGAACGGGAGGTAGCGAAGCATGAGTGATGTAATCTTAAAAGCAGAAGATCTGAAAAAATATTTCAAAATAAAAGGACGTAAAGTGGTAAAGGCCGTAGATGGCGTCAGCATTGAAGTTGAGAGGGGAAAAACATTAGGACTTGTAGGGGAGTCCGGATGTGGTAAATCCACTCTTGGACGGACATTGATCCGTATTTATGAGCCTACAGAAGGAAAAATCACTTTGAATGGAAAGGATATCAGTGGAAAAAGCACTAAAAGGTTCCGGCAGGATCTGGCAAGAAGCATTCAGATGATCTTCCAGGACCCATATGCCTGCTTAAGTCCACGTATGACAGTTTCTCAACTGATTTCTGAGGGCTGGGGTCTGAATCATGCCATTCATATGAGTGCAGAGGAGAAAAGAGACCGAGTGATCGAGCTTCTGGAAACGGTAGGACTAAATGAAGAACATGCAAACCGTTTTCCTCATGAATTCTCAGGAGGGCAGAGACAGCGTATCGGAATTGCCAGGGCCTTGTCTATGTCACCGGAACTGATCATTTGTGATGAGCCTATCAGTGCTTTGGATGTTTCCATTCAGGCCCAGGTTATGAATCTTCTTTTGAAGCTGCAGCAGGATAAAGGATTATCTTATATTTTTATTGCCCATGACCTGTCTATGGTGCGTTATATTTCTGATACTGTAGCAGTTATGTATCTGGGAAGCATTATGGAATATGCAACCAATAAGGAATTGTATGAGAATCCTCAGCATCCTTATACTAAGGCACTGTTTTCCGCAATCCCGGTGGCCAATCCCAAGATTGAAAAAGGGAGAAGCAGGATCAAGCTGGAAGGGGAGATTCCAAGCCCTATCAATTCACCTAAGGGATGTAAATTCTGTACAAGATGTGCATATGCAAAGCCGGTATGCTTTGAGCAGCCGCCGGTACTTAAAGAGTGTGGTCCAGGTCATAAAGTGGCCTGTCACTTAATAAACGGGTAAGTTTTATTAAAAGGAGGTAAAGAAATGAACAAACGTGTATCAAAAGGTATGAGTCTTATGTTGGCTGCAATGCTTGGCGTAGGAACGATCGGAGCATCTACAGCAGTGTATGCAGAAGATGCTGAACTGGCAGATGAGCAGGTGTTTTATTTTTCCCTTAACAATGAGCCTGCAACACTTGATCCGTGGGTAAATAACTCTGGTGCAGCTGGTAATTTAGTGGCAGCTGTTCATGAGCCAATGCTGAGAAAGACAAATGATGAGCAGGGATGGGAACCAGCCCTGATGACGGATTATCAGCACAATGATGACTATACTGTACATACCCTTACACTTCGTGATGGTGTAAAATGGGCTGACGGTACAGATGTAACAATGGACGATGTTGTTGCCAGCTTCCTGCGTGAGCTTGATCCAGAACTGAAATCTGCTATTGCTTACAAATACTTCATCATCAAAGATGCTGAGAAGTATTACAATGGGGAAGCAACAGAAGATGATCTTGGAGTAAAAGCGGTAGATGACAGCACACTGGAGATCACAACAGGTGAACCATGTGATTACTTTATCGACCTTTTAACATCTGCAAGCTTTGCGCCTGTTCAGAAGGCAGCAGCAGAAGAGTATAAAGATACCTATGGAACAGATGTGGACAAGATCGTTGCAGACGGACCGTTTGTTGTAACAGACTGGACACATGAGAATTCCATGACACTGGAAAAGAACGAGAATTACTGGGATGCAGACAATGTAAAGCTTGATAAGATCGAGATCACAATCACATCTGATGCCAATACTCTTCAGGGTATGTATCAGAATGATGAACTGAGTGTTCTGAAAGTCAGCGACGAGCTTCTTGATCAGTATGCAGACGAGAATATCGTTGACAACAAGCTTCTGAGAAATACATTCATTGAGTTCAACCCGAACACAAATGAATATCTTGCAAACAAGAACATCCGTGAAGCATTATCCATCGCTTTCAACCGTAAAGTATTTGCACAGCAGGTAATGCATAATGCAGATCTGGCAGCTTATGGTCTTGTTCCTTACGGAGTAAAGGGACTTGATGGCGGAGATTTCCGTGAGCAGGCCGGCCCAATCGTAAAAGATGCATCTGATCAGTCCGAGATCGAAAGAGCACAGCAGCTTCTGGATCAGGGTCTTGAAGAAATCGGCAAGACCAAAGAAGATATGCAGGATGGATTCTCCATTCAGTGTCTGGAAAGCGGCAAAGTTCAGGCTCAGGCTATCCAGAATATGTGGAAAACAAACCTTGGTATCGAGATGCCTGTAAGCGTTCTTGATTTCAACGTAATTCTTCCAATGCTTACAGAGGGAACATTTGACTGCGTAATCGGCGGTGGCCAGGATTCTGACTATCGTGATCCTCAGGGCTTCATGCAGTTCATCTATGATGAAGGCAAGTGGGATAATGATGAGTTCAAAGCATTAGTTGAGAAAGCTCATACACAGGTTGGTGATGAAAGAATCCAGACATGGATGGATATTGAGAAAATGGTACTTGATAACTTTATCTACATTCCACAGGTATATGCTCTGAATCACTGGGCAATCAAAGGCAATGTACAGGGGCTTGAAATCTTTACTTATGGTTATGAATTTGATTTCAAATATGTTTCAATCACAAAATAAAGATTGCAGGGTCTGCATATATGGAGGATTCCATAAAGTAAGTTAGTCCCGCGGGAGGGATTGCTGATTTTGCAATCCCTCCCGTAAGTTTTTACAAGGGAAAGGATGAAAAAGAATGACTGGTTTGCTGACGGAAGGGCCGGTTAAAAGAAGACTGGCATTATTTACCCTTCCCATTCTTGTAAGTAACATTCTGCAGCAGCTGTATAGTGCTGCAGATGCAGTGATCGTAGGGCGTGTAGCAGGCGGGAACTCTCTGGCAGCAGTAGGTGCCAGTACACCAATCATTACCCTTTTAGTTGCACTGATGATCGGCCTTGGGGCAGGAACCGAGATGATCCTGGCCAGAAAGATTGGTGAGAAGGATGCAAAGGGACAGAAGATCACTCTGGATTCCATGCTTACAACGATTTTGGTGATTGCAGTTATAACAATGTTGATCGGTTTTTTTGGTTCCAGATTTTTACTTTCTCTGATCGGTACACCGGCAGAGATATTGGATGAAGCAGTTCTCTATCTGAAATATTATTTTCTTGGGCTTGTGGGTGTTGCAGGCTACAATACATTAAGCGGATTGATCCGCAGTAGTGGAAATGCAATTGTTCCACTGGTTCTTTTACTGATTTCAGCAGTACTGAATATTGGACTGGATCTGACTTTTGTAGGGGGACTGGGTATGGGCGTGAAAGGCGCAGCGATTGCCACAGTTTTGTCTCAGACAATAGCCTTTATCTGCTGTCTTATCTATACAAATACGAAAAAAGGAATGATCAGGTATAATCCATTTCATTTGAAAATAAGCCTTACTGCTATCAAGCAGGGCTTTATATACGGAATTCCCTGCTCTGTGCAGCAATGCGCCAACAGTATCGGTATGATCGTGCTGCAGATAGCAGTAAATTCACTGGGAACGCAGGTGGTTACAGCTTATACGGTAGGGTCAAAGATTGATTCATTTGCCAATATACCTATCTCAGGCATCGGACAGTCCTTATGTATTTTTACAAGTCAGAATCTGGGAGCAGACAAACCGGATCGTGTGAGAAAGGGCAAACGCTTCAGTTTGATGTGGGCTTATGGTTACAGTCTGTTCCTGGTGCTTTTATTCTGGGGAACAGGAAAAGCAATACCATCACTTTTCTGTAGTGATCTTGCAGTGGCAAAAATGGCGGAAAGCTATATCCGGGTTTTAAGTATTGCATATTTCATGGCTTCCTATTGGGTAGTTCTTCATGGTTTTATCCAGGGAACAGGAAATACGGCAGTGCCAATGGCTATCACTCTTGTTGGAAATTGGGGAGCAAGGCTTCCTCTTGCATATATTCTGAAAAGCTTCTGGGGAGAAATGGGCGTATGGCTGGCAGTGCCCAGCGGATGGGTGGCTTCTGTGATCCTTACATGGCTGTTTCTTCACAGTAAATATTACAAAGAGAAATTGAAAAAACAGGGAATGTAACCAAGGAGGGCATGATGAAGGAACAAGGTAAAGCACAGGTTGCAGAAAAAGAGCAGTGGAAACGTAAACTTCTGGAAACTGCTGTAAGCCGTGCACAGGATTTTGTAAAAAGCCTGATACGTATCGGAGAAGAAAATCCTTACGAAATGATTCTGGAAAAAGCAACGCCTGAAAGTACAGACTGGATGGAAGAATACGGACTGCCGGTTACAGATACTGACCGGCAAATGATGAAGTTCTGGTTTGGCCTTGAAAAAGAAAAACTGCAGGCAATGGGAAATACCGTTGCAAATGCATTCCTTCATGGCTTTATCAGTCAGAGCAGGGATCGAAAAGACAGAAAAAGAGTAAGGTTCTTTTATCAGATCGGTCAGGAAGCTCTGGCAAAGGAAGTGGTAAAAGCATTAAAGGAAAAAGGCCTTACTCCTGTGATCACAGAACCTCATATATTGTATGCAAGCCAGGGGCAGAAAGATCTTTTGCTTGAGCATGGGGATGTAATGGACGAAGAACTATTTCATGCTGAGTGGGAAGCTTATAAAGCTGCTATGTATTTATATGAGAAAGAGCTTAAGGATACCTGCGGAATGATCGGCATTGATCAGTTTGGTATGGAGCCAGTAGTAGATACAGGTAATGAAAATGCTTTTCTTTCAGAAGAAAATAAAGAGTGGCTTACAAAGCTTTCACAGAAAAAACGTGATTTTGAAGCACGGTGGATCCGCCCCTCTGAGATTTCTTTCTGCAAGGTGGCTTTTCCAAATATGCTGGTGGGAGAACGGTTTGAACAGATTTTTGATGACTTTTTCCAGATGAATGCAGAAGTATCTGAGCCTTTTGAACTTCTTCAGCAGGTACTGATCGATGGGCTTGATACCTGTGAGACTGTGGAGATCAAAGGCTGTAATGGAAATGAAACAGACATTAAGATCAGCCTTTGGCCTGTGAAGGATCCGGAAAAAGAGACAAAATTTCTGAATTGCGGCGGAGATCTGAATATTCCTTATGGAGAGGTTTTTACAACTCCTAGGCTGACTGGGACAACGGGACTTTATCATGTGGAGGAAATCTGTCTGAAAGGTATCTTTTATCATGATCTTCGGCTTACCTTTAAGGATGGATGGGTTGTGGATGCTACCTGTAAAGAAGGAAAAGAGTATGTGATGAACCGGCTTTTGTATCCTTATCAGCAAGTGACTATGGGTGAATTTGCAATCGGAAGCAACACAAAGGCTTATTCCATTGCCCATAAATATCAGCTGGGAGGCAGACTGCCGATCCTGATCTACGAGAAAATGGGACCCCACATTGCAATCGGAGATCCATGCTTTGCAAGATCTGAGGATGCACCGATTTACAATATGTATGACCATAAAGAAATGGTGTGCAGGGAAAATGAAGTGACAAAGGATCGGGACAAAAAAGATGATGTGTATTTTGAAAACCATGTAGATATAACACTTCCCTATCATCAGGTGGAGTATTTAAGAGGTATAAAAAAGGACGGCAGCAAGGTTGCTTTTATTGAAAAAGGCAGATTTGTACTGCCTGGGACAGATGGATTAAATACCGGATTTGGAGGCGGTGAAAAATGAGAACATTATACTTAGGAAAATGGCTGTACACAGCAGATGCAGCAGGAACAGTGATTGAAGATTTTGCAATGCTGACCGAAGGGGAGCAGATCCTCTGGGTGAAAAAAAGAGAGGAAACAGACCAGACAGAGGCAGATCAGGTGATCGATCTGAAGGATGCATATGTTGTTCCAGGATTTATTGACTGCCATGTGCATTTTCTTGGAAGCACCAGCCACGGAGGCGGAGATTATGCAAATGAAAACCGTGAGATCGCCAATGTAGTATGCGAGGGAGCAGCCCATGCAAAACAGCTGCTGAAAGCAGGTGTGGTTGCCTGCAGAGATCTGGGTTCATATAAAGGTTATGTGCTGGGCATCCGTGATGCTATCAATCGTGGACTGATCGTTGGGCCTAAGATACTTGCCTGTAGTTATGCAGTATGCGCAAGAGGCGGACACGGTTATGAGATCAGTTATGAAGTAGATGATCAGGATCAGATGCGTGGAGCAGTCCGGCAGGTGATCAAGGATGGTGCTGATGTGGTGAAACTGATGGTATCTGGAGGCGTTAATTCACCAGGACCTGAGCCGGGACCATGTGAGCTTACCTGGGAAGAGATTCAAACAGGAATTGAAACTGCTCATAACTGGGGCAGAAAAGTGGGAGTACATGCCCATGGAAATACAGCTATTCGCAGATGCGTAGACGCAGGCGTAGACTCTATTGAGCATGGCGTATTTATGACTGAGGATATTATGGATAAGATGAGTGCACAGGGAACCTTCCTTGTCCCCACCTTATGCGCTCCGTATTATGCAGTAAATGAGGGAATCCGCCTTGAACCGGATAATCCTGACCACAAGAAGAGCAAAGAAGTTCTGCAGCGTCACAGAGATGTTCTGAAAAGATGCTGGGAAAAAGGAGTTAAGATCGCAATGGGAACAGATGCAGGCTGTCCCTTTAATCCATATGAAGCAGCAGCCCATGAAATGGTGCTGATGGTTATGGCAGGCCTTACTCCGAAGGCTGCTTTGGATGCTGCAACCAGAGGCGGGGCAGAGCTTCTGGATCTTCCAGAACTTGGATCTCTGGAAGCAGGAAAAAAAGCAAGCTTTGTGTGCCTGAAAGGTAATCCACTGGAAAAGATCGATTATGTAGATGAACTGACAGCTCTTTATATGGATGGAAAGAAAGTGAATCTGGATTAAATCATAACTGTAATGGTATTGAAAATCATATTAAAGGAGGAACACTTAAATGGCAGATTTTATGTTTTACCAGCCCACCAGAATTGATTTTGGTGCAGGAAAGCTTGAAAAGGCAGGAGAGATCGTTGCATCCTACGGCGACAGTTGTCTGCTTGTCACTACCACAAATAAGGAAGATGTATTGAGACCTTTATATGACAGGGTAAAAAAGATCCTGGAGAAAGCAGGAATCCGTTATGTACATTTTGATGAAGTTGTTCCAAATCCGGATATTCGGGGAATTGCAAAGGCAATTGAGATTGTAAATAAAGAAAAATTGCAGGTAATACTGGCTGTAGGAGGAGGCAGTTCCATGGATACAGCTAAATCTGTGGCATTGTTCCATGATGCAGGAGAAATCCACTGGAAAGAAGTATTTTCAAAATATTCCAGCCCTTCTGCTGTATATGAACTTCCGGGAAAAAGTGTACTGCCGGTGATCGCTGTACCAACAACTGCAGGAACCGGAAGCGAACTTACCCAGGCAATGATCATTTCTGACCAGGAAAACAATGATAAAGAATGTGTGTACCATCAGGCAGTTTTCCCACGGGTTGCCATCATTGACCCGGAGCTTTGTCGTACATTGCCGTCTTATCCAACTGCGATTACAGGATTTGACGCATTTACTCATTCTTTTGAAAGCTATGTAAGAGAACTGGCATCTCCTTATACCATGCTTCTTGGGAAGGAAGCTATGCGAACTATTATACAGGTGCTGCCCAAGCTGGTAAAGGATACTTCCAATATGGAATACAGGGAGTCTATGTCAAGAGCAGCTGCATTTTCCGGGATTTCCCTGAGCAATGCTTCTGCAACCATTCCGCATCCATTAAGTGAGGTGATCGGAGGGGTAACACCAAGAATCGCACATGGACAGTGTCTGGCATGTCTGTATCCTGCATTTATCAGATTCCAGATCACAAAAACACCGGAAAAATGTGCAGATGTGGCAAGGCTTTTTGATCCTGCTCTTGCACAGGTTTCTGATGAGGAGGCTGCATCCCACCTTCCGGCACAGATTGAAGGCTTTTTGAAAGAAATCGGACTTTACAATACACTTTCCAATTTGGGAGTGACCAAAGAGCAGTTTGAGGAAATGAAAGGAAATTTTGTATTTAATGTTCTTCCATTTGCACCGAAGGAAACACTCCTTCAGATCATGAATGAAAGCTATGGAGAAAAATTATGATTAAATTTAAAGATATTCCATTTTACAGATTGGATATAGTGTCCTATAAACGACACTTTGAAGAAGAACTGGAACGCTTTTCCAATGCAAAAACTATGGAAGAAGCTTATGATGCAATGCTGGATCTTGATACACTGATGGTGAAATACCAGACAATGGCAACCATCGTTGAGATTCGTAATACTATGGATGTAACAGATGCTTTTTATAAAGAAGAAGCTGCCTGGTGTGATAAGATCCGTCCAGAATATGAAGCATTGGAAAGCCGCCTTAGCAGTGCTATGGAAAAGACTCCTTTTAAAGAACAGCTTTCTTATTTTACAGGCGAAGAAGCATTCAAAAAAGCAGGACTGAAGGAGCAGTGTTTTTCAGAAGAGATTCTGGAGGATCTAAGAGAAGAAAACAGACTGTCTGCCAGATATTCAGAACTTACGGCTACACTTAAGGCAAAAACAGCAGAAGGTGAAGTGCCGCTTGTAAGTCTTGCCAAAATGGGATCAAGTGAAAACAGGGAAGAAAGATCTAGGTTTTATAAAATATGGGAAGAAAGCTGGATGGGAATTGCACAGGAACTGGATCAGGTTTATGACGGTCTTGTCAAGATTCGTGCAAAGATTGCCGGAAAGCTTGGAAAAGACACTTATACTCAAATCGGCTATTGTTCCATGGGAAGAACCAGCTATGGAAAGAAGGAAGTTGCGGCCTTTAGAAATGCAGTAAAAGAGCAGCTTGTTCCGGTAGTGACACAGCTTTTTGAAGAACAAAGGAAACGATTGGGTGTGGAAACGCTTTATCATTATGATGAGGATTTCAGTTTTCCAGGTGAAAAGTACGACATAACAGACAATGTGGTAGAGGCATTTAAGAAGATTTATGGTTCTATGTCCAAAGAAACCGCTGTATTTTATGACGATCTGACAAGAGGGGAGTTTTATGACCTTGCAGTCCGTCCAGGGAAGATCAATGGTGCTTATTCTAATTTGGTAGGCCGGTATAATATGCCATTTATTTTTGAAACCTATAACAGCACGTTTGGTGCATTAAAAACCTTTGCCCATGAAACAGGACATGGTTTCCATTCTTATCTAAAGCGTGGAGAGCCATTTAGGTTTACAGAGAACTGCAGCAGTGATCTTGCAGAGATCCATTCCATGAGTATGGAATTTCTTGTGTGGCCTTACCTGAATGAAACCATGCCGGAAGCACAGATCGATAGATATAAATATCAGCATCTGAAAGGGGCTCTTTCCTTTATACCTTATGGCTGTGCAGTTGATGAATTCCAGGAAACTGTATATGACCATCCGGAGATGACACCAAATCAGAGACTTGATTTATGGAAAAAGCTGGAACAGGAGTATATGCCTTTCAGACATTATGATAATCAGAGTTTTCTTTCAGAAGGCAGGTTCTGGCAGAGACAGACTCATATTTATAAATGGCCATTTTACTATATTGATTATGTACTGGCACAGACCTGTGCAATGCAGGTGCATTTCCTCTGTGAAGAAAACAGGGAAAAGGGATGGAACTGTTACATGGATATCCTTAGGTACAGTGGAAAGTATGGTTTTACAGATACTCTTCATAAAGCAGGTCTGCAGGTTCCGTTTGAGGACGGGGTGATCCGAACGCTTTCAGAGAAAGCGATTGCCCAGATGGAGCAGTTATCTGCAAGAATACAGGGAGGTGTAAGCAGTGAGTGAAACAGTTCTTATAAAGAACGGTACCATTGTTACCATGGCTGCAGAAGGAACCATTGAAAATGGCTGTATACTGCTGGAAAATGGAAAGATCCTAAAGGTAGGACATACGGTTGACCAGCCAGAAAACTGCAGAGTGATTGATGCACATGGCGGCTTTGTTATGCCTGGTATCATTGATGCACATTGCCACATCGGTGTTTTTGGATCCGGGATCGGTAATGCAGGTGTGGATGGAAATGAGGAGAATGATCCAATCACTCCTGAAATGCGAGGATTGGATGGGATTTATCCGCTGGATCCGGAGTTTAAAAAAGCTTATGAAGCAGGAGTTACCTGTGTAGCTACAGGCCCTGGCAGTGCCAATCCAATTGGTGGACAGTTCCTTGCAATGAAAACCAAGGGACGTACTATGGAGCAGATGGTGATCAAAGAGCCTCTTGCCATGAAAATGGCTTTTGGGGAAAATCCAAAAAATATATATGGCAGTAAACGTACTCCATCCACAAGAATGGGTGTGGCCGCACTGATCCGGGAAGCACTTTTTAAGGCAAAGGAATATGCAGACAAAAAGGAACGGGCAGCTGGGGATCCGGATAAGATGCCAGCTTTCAATATGAAGCTGGAAGCCCTTGTTCCTGTGATAAAGGGAGAACTTCTGGTAAAGGCTCATGCACACAGGGCAGATGATATCATGACTGCTATTCGTATTGCAGAAGAGTTTGACCTTAAGATGACCATTGAGCACTGTTCAGAGGGGCATTTGATCCCAGAAGAGTTTGCAGCCAAAAACAGAATTGCTATTCTTGGACCATTTACCGGATTTCCGCACAAAAACGAAACGATCCATCAGGATGAAGCTTCAGCAGGAATCCTGGAGCGGGCAGGAGTAAAGGTTGCTATTATGACAGATCTTCCGGGAATGCATGAGGAGAATCTGATCGTATGTGCAGGAATCTGCCACAGAAAAGGCATGAGTGAGGAAGGGGCTTTAAAAGCAGTTACCCTTCACGCAGCACAGGCTATTGGCCTGGAGGACAGAATAGGATCCATTGAACCAGGCAAGGATGGAGATATTGCAGTGTTTGATAAGAATCCTGTAAAGAATCTTGATGCAGCATGCATCTGCACGTTGATCGATGGCAGGATTGTATATGAAAAATAATTATTTAAGATAAGAAGGAGGAAATCATTATGAAACACATTAAAATCGCAGCAGGACTGGCACATGTAAGTTACGCAAGGATCGCAGACAGAGTTCTGGAGGCTATTGACGGCGGAGTTGATTATATCCATTCAGATGCAGCAGATATGTATGACCTGAAAAATATGCAGCTTATGGGAGGCCCACAGATCATTTCAGGACTTCGGGAAGTAACAGATAAGCATATTGAATGCCATATCTATACCATCGAGTGTGACCGTCTGTTTGTTGAAAAGCTGGCAAAGGCTGGCTGCACGATGCTGATCGTACCAGCTGAGCATTTTATTGGAGCACCACTCGCTTACCTGATCAATTATTGCCGTGAGTTTGGCATGAAGATCGGTCTTACCGTAGGATGCTATACACCTCTTTGCTTTGTTGATGAGTCTATTAATGATATTGACCGTCTTCAGATCGTAACCCATGGTGTAGACGACACAGATGGACAGGATAACTGGGGATGGAGAAAATCTGCTGTAGATTTGGTTCAGAGGGCAAGAAAGCTGATCGATGAGAAGAATCCACGCTGTGAGCTTGCTATTGATGGCGGTCTTCGTCATGATAATATGGATCCGTTGATCGCATGCAATCCAGATGTGATCATCCTTTCTTCTGCAATCTTTAAGGATCCGGATGGAATCAAGGCCGGAGTCCAGAAGTGCAGAAAAGCCATTGATGAGGCTGCTGCAAAGTACGGATTAGAGTAAGAACAATGTCAGAGGTAATCAGGGAACGGTTGGAAAATTTCAGAAATGTAATGAAAAAATATGGGATAGATGCATGGATCGCACCTACCAATGATTTTCATGGTTCTGAATATATTGGAGAACATTTCAAAGTCAGAAAATACCTTACCGGTTTTACAGGAAGCGTTGGCACTGTGACAGTAACACAAAAGGGAGCATGGCTATGGGTGGATGGACGATACTTTGTACAGGCTGAAAAGCAGCTGGCAGGTACGGAGGTTCATTTGTTTAAAAGCGGACAACCGAATGTGCCGACTTTAGAGGAGTTTTTGGCACAGGAATTAAAATCTGGAGAAACAGCCGGATTTGACGGCAGGGTGCTCAGCGCATCAGAAGGGAAAAAACTCCGATCTGTTTTAAAAGAAAATAAGATCAATATCAGCAGCTCCAGAGATATTGTGGATGAAGCGTGGGAGAATCGGCCGGCAATGGAAAAAACACCGGCCTGGTTCCTTACAATGGATGAGGCAGGAGAAAGCAGGGCAGATAAGCTGGAACGTGTCCGGGAAGAAATGGTGAAACAGGGAGCGGATGTACATCTGGTTACTTCTCTGGATGATATTGCATGGATTTATAATCTTCGTGGAATGGATATAGCCTGCAGCCCGGTAATTCAGGCCTATACCATTATTACCATGGACGGCGCAGTTTTGTTTGTACAAAGTGGTGTACTTAATGAGGCACAAAGAGATGTACTGGAAAAGGACAGAGTCTTTGTAAGGGATTATGATGATATTGTTCAGGTCTTAGAAAAGCTTCCGAAATGTACGCTATTAATGGATCCGGAAAAGGTAAGTGATGAATTATATTATTGTCTGCCGGAACACGTGACTAAAAAAGAAGCAACGGATCCTTCGGTTCTCATGAAGGCTGTGAAGAATCAGCAGGAGATAAAACAGGTACGAAGTGCTCATCTGCGGGATGGGGTGGCAATGACCAGATATATGTACTGGCTGAAGCACGTTCCGGAAACAGCACATGTAACGGAGATGGAGGCTGCGGATCATCTGGAAACGCTTAGAAGAGAGCAGAAGGGTTATCTGGAGCCCAGCTTTGAAACGATTTCTGCTTATGGTAAAAATGCAGCTATGTGCCATTATATTTCCACAAGAGAAACAGATACAGAAATCCAAAAAGAAGGCTTTTATCTTGTAGACGCAGGCGGGCAGTATAGAGCCGGTACAACAGATATTACAAGAACGGTTGTAATGGGGAACGTAACGGAGGAACAGAAGCTTCATTATACGCTGGTATTAAAGGGTATGATCGATCTGGCAAAGGCCAGATTCCATCAGGGTACAAATGGGCAGATGCTGGATTACCTGGCAAGAGGGCCGCTGCTTGAGCATGGACAGGACTTTAATCATGGTACCGGACATGGAGTAGGCGCACTTCTGAATGTACATGAGCCGCCTAATTTTATTCACTGGAGATTGCCGGATCATCTGAAAACAGTATTTCAGGAGGGGATGATCACTTCTGATGAGCCAGGAGTTTATGTAGAAGGAAGCCATGGGATACGTATAGAGAATCTGATTTTGTGTGTGAAGGATTCCCAGGATGGACTATTGCATTTTGAAACACTGACTCTTTGCCCGATTGATCTTTCCGCTGTGAAAATGGAATACCTGGATTGTGAAGAAAAGAAATGGCTGGATCAGTATCACGAAATGGTATATGAGAAGATTGAAGCCTTTTTGCCGGAAGAAGAGCGGGAATGGCTTAAAAACGTAACAAGTCCGATCAGGGACTAAAAGTATGGAAAAGCTGTTGTTATAAAGCAACGGCTTTTCTTTTTTTGTTGAGAGAAGCAGGTTTTTGCTTTATAATAAGGCAGAGTGGATAAAAAAATGATGGAAAACACATAACAGTTATAAATGAAGAGAAAACAGTTACAAATGAAGAGAAAACAGGGAGTATTTATATATGCAGAAACAGGGAAAAATGATTTATCTGGATTGTTCCAGTGGAATCAGCGGAGATATGACAGTAGCAGCTCTTCTGGATCTTGGGGCTGATCCGGAGCATCTTGTAAAAACTCTGGAAAGCCTGCCTTTGGACGGCTGGAAAGCAGAGATTTCAAATGTGACCAAATCCGGTTTAAGGGTCTGCGATTTTAACGTGATCCTGGAGCATGATAATCATGATCATGATATGGAGTATCTTCACGGACACAGCCATGAAGAGCATGTTCATCATGACAGTATCCATAAAAACGGACATCATGGACGAAATCTTCAGGAGATCACCCGGATTCTTCAGGCTGGAAATATGAGTCCTTATGCACTGGAACTAGCACTTAAGATTTTCAGGATCCTAGCAGAGGCAGAAGGAAGTGTACATGGAAAGCCGATGGATCAGGTACATTTTCATGAAGTGGGTGCAGTGGATTCTATTATTGATATTGCAGCAGCAGCGATATGTCTGGATGATCTTCAGGTACGGGACGTGGTTATTCCGGTTGTAAATGAAGGACAGGGTCAGATCCGCTGCCAGCATGGCCTTCTTCCCATTCCTGTTCCTGCAACATCAGCTATTGCTCAGGCATATCAGCTGCCACTTCATATTACTCATGTGCAGGGAGAACTGGTAACGCCTACCGGTGCGGCGATTGCAGCGGCGATTAGAACTAGGGATACTTTGCCGGAGCAGTTTATCATCAAAAGAATGGGTATGGGCGGTGGTAAGCGAGATTACGGGATTGCAGGGATTCTTCGTGCCATGTGGATCCAAGTACCTGAGGAGAATAAGAATCCTGAGAGTCTGGGAGAAACTGGCAAAACCAGAGAAGCCCCGGATGATAAAGAAAGAGATCAGGTGATGGTACTGGAAAGTAATCTGGACGACTGTACAGGAGAAACACTTGGTTTTGTTATGGAAGAGCTGTTGCAGGCAGGAGCACTGGATGTCTGGTATCAGCCAATTTATATGAAGAAGAATCGTCCCGCCTACAAGCTGAGTATCCTTTGCAAAATACAAGATCGGAAAAGTATGGAAAAACTGGTCTTTGTCCATACCACAGCTATAGGGATCAGATATTACCTGGTAAACCGCTCTAAAATGATTCGGGAGATTAAGAATGTGAGCACATCTTATGGGACAGCCAAAGTGAAATTCTGTACCTGGGAAGGTGAATGTTATTGCTATCCGGAAAGTGATGGCGTGGCAGAACTGGCACGTAAAAATAAAAAGAGCTTTTCAGAACTTTATCATGAGATTAAATTAGAAGCTGAAAAGACAATGTAACAGAAAAAAGAGCCCTGCCGGGCCGGGAATGCTGTTAATTCCCTTCAAGCTCGGCAAGGCTTTTTTTCAATTCGATCATCTTATCGCGTAGCTGTGCGGCCTGTTCAAAGTTAAGATCAGCTGCAGCAGCACGCATCTGTTTTTCTACCTGGGAGATCAGTTTGGTAAGCTCTTTTTTGTTCATTGATTCAGGATCCTTGGCAAGCTTCACTTCTGTTTCTGCTACTGCCTTGGATACTGCGATCAGATCACGGACGGCTTTTTTGATAGTGGTTGGCGTAATACCATGTTCCTGATTATAGGCATCCTGTAACTGACGGCGCCGTCTGGTCTCATCAATGGCCTGACGCATGGAATCGGTCATGGTATCTGCATACATGATCACATGGCCTTCACTGTTACGTGCAGCACGGCCAATGGTCTGTATCAGGGAGGTTTCCGAACGGAGGAAGCCTTCCTTGTCTGCATCCAGGATTGCTACAAGGGTGATCTCCGGGATGTCAAGGCCTTCTCGAAGCAGGTTGATACCTATCAGTACATCGAATATATCAAGACGCATATCCCGGATGATCTGTGCACGCTCCAGTGTATCAATATCCGAGTGAAGGTAACGTACACGGATCCCCACATCCTTCATATATTGGGTAAGATCCTCTGCCATCCGTTTGGTCAGGGTTGTGATCAGGATCTTATGCTTCTTTTCTACCTCTTTATTCACTTCTCCGATCAGATCATCGATCTGGCCTTCTACAGGACGTACCTCTACTTCCGGATCCAGAAGGCCGGTAGGACGGATGAGCTGTTCTGCACGAAGAAGTTCATGATCTGCTTCGTATTCACCAGGAGTAGCAGATACAAACAGAACCTGATCCAGCTTCTGCTCAAATTCATCAAAGCTTAAAGGTCGGTTGTCCTTTGCAGAGGGAAGACGGAAACCGTAATCCACCAGGGTCTGCTTACGGTTTTGATCACCGGCATACATGGCACCGATCTGAGGCACCGTTTTATGGGACTCATCTATGATCAGAAGAAAATCATCTCCGAAATAATCCAGAAGGGTGTAAGGGGGCTGACCAGGAGCAAGACCTGCCAGGTGCCTGGAATAATTCTCAATGCCAGAGCAGAAGCCGGTTTCTTTCATCATTTCGATATCAAAATTGGTTCGTTCGGAAATACGCTGGGCTTCCAGAAGCTTGTCTTCGCTTTTAAAGTAAGTAACACGTTCTTCCAGTTCTTCTTCGATTGCCTTGGCTGCACGCTGGATTTGTTCCATTGGTACTACATAATGAGAAGCCGGAAAAATCCCAGCATGGGAAACCTCACATTTGATCTCACCGGTAAGCACATCAATCTCTGTGATCCGGTCGATTTCATCGCCGAAAAACTCTACACGGATCGCACTGTCAGAGTAGTTGGCAGGGAAGATCTCCAGAGTATCTCCACGTACCCGGAAGGTACTGCGGTGAAAATCCATTTCATTCCTGGTGTACTGGATATCGATTAGTTCCCGGATCACTTCATCCCGGTCTTTGGTCATGCCAGGCCGAAGAGAGATCATCATGTCCTGGAATTCCTGAGGAGAACCCAGACCGTAAATGCAGGAAACAGAAGATACAATGATCACATCACGCCTTTCGGACATGGCAGCAGTAGCGGAAAGACGAAGCTTGTCGATCTCATCATTGATGGCTGAATCCTTGGCAATATACGTATCAGAGGAGGGAACATAAGCTTCCGGCTGATAATAGTCATAATAGGAGACAAAATATTCCACTGCGTTCTCAGGGAAGAACTCCTTAAACTCACCATACAGCTGTGCTGCCAGTGTTTTATTGTGGGCAAGGACAAGGGTAGGTTTATTCAGCTGTGTGATCACATTTGCCATGGTAAAGGTCTTACCTGAGCCGGTAACACCCAGCAGGGTTTCAAACTGGTTACCTTCTTTGAAGCCCTTGACCAGTTCCTCAATGGCCTGCGGCTGATCGCCGGTAGGTTTGTATTCGGAATGTAATTTGAAATGATCCATGGAAACACCTCTTTGTCAGAATCTATTTATGGGTGGACGTTACCGTCTGCGCTGTACTCTGTTTCCCGATTATAGCAGAAATACTTTTGAAAGTATAGGGATAATACTGATTATTTCTACTGCAACTACAGAGTAGGTTGCAATCTTCATCAGTATTTCAATCACAAGTAACCAGAGTGAAAGAAATTCAAAAGAGACTGCGTTTGCCGAAAGGAAAACCACAGATAAAATAGATAATAAACCTATGTAAGGAGGGATGAATCTCTTGAGATTTATGGAATTAAGCTATCCGGTGTGCTATATGGGCTTTTATGTGAGGAAGGCAGCTGTGAAAAGGCGACGGGTTTCGGAAATATCAGCGGTGCAGCAAAGAATACCATTCCAGGGGATTTAACCTCCATGAATCTGAAAGAAGTGGAAAATATTATAAAAGAACATGAAAATCAGGGATTTCACATAGAGATGGAGCGGTAAGCGTATATAAAACAAAAAATCAGGTATCATAGCCCAGGGCTTGGACTGCTGGGGCTGTTTTATACAAATGACCGGCAGGTGTAAACACATCTGACCGGTCATTTTGTGATCTTACAGGAAATCCCCAATCTTCCTGCAATTTTCAGTGAATGATAACGCTTCGCCTGGAACTGTTGTAGGTATATACCTGTCCGCCAAGTGCTTTTATATTTTGAAGATTCCGGGCTACTGCAGGATAAGTCCGGAGAAAAGCAGGGGCATCCACAAAAGTGATATCAGCACCGATATATTTATAGAAGGAATAACGACCTGTATTATTGCCGTGGTGCGGCGCCTGCAGAAAGGTGGATTTTAGTTGCTTCTTATATGTACTGATCAGCCGTCTGCCTACCTTTGTGAGAATATCTCCTGTGAACAGCATGCTGGTTTTCCTGCCGGATACTTTAAATACCAGGGAGGAACCATTGCAGATGTCTTTGGTGGTATTGGTAAGGGTGTTGCTGTAACCGTTGAAAAACTGAAATTTCAGTCCGGAAAAACGGAAGCTGTCACCAGCTCCTTTCCAGTGGATTTTGGAGGTGCCGCACATTAATTTCATAAACTGCTGAAACACAGGATATTCATCCCAGCTGTGTTTAAATTTACGGTAGCGACTGTCATTGATCTTAGGAGCGATCACTTTTCGAATCTGGATATCTCCTGGAGAAGAAAAGATTTTGATAAAAGCACCGGTATGATCCGGATGCGGGTGAGTGATGATCCACAGATCAACTTTGCTGCCCAGACTTTGGATGGTCTTACGGACAAAGGCCTCCTGATCTGTCCAGCCACCATCTACTACGATCAGTTTGCCGTTACTGCCCTTGATGGTATAGAACATGGACTGCTTTCCGGCATGGTCATCGCCGTACTGGGTAACGCGCCAGGTGACAGAAGCAGTGCCGGCTGAGCATGGAACAGCAGGAGAAAGAAATAAAGCCAGTAAAAGAGTCAGAAGCCCGATAGCCAGTCCTGTAAAATAGGTCAGATGTTTTTTATAATCCATTGTAGTGTTTTCCTTTTTTTATATTGCGTAACTATATTATAAGCCGTTTACAATCATTTCTCAATCAGGAAAAATCATCACCAAATTTTCACACAAATATTTTGTAAAAAATATTGACAAACTTTTACAACAGGTGTATCTTAAGACCATAGATGTTAGCACTCCATTATGTTGAGTGCTAACAAAACAGATGGAGAAAGGAGCAAACATTCATGGATGACGTATTAGATGAGCGCAAAAAGAAAATACTGAAAGCAATCATCAAAACATACATGGAAACAGGTGAGCCGGTAGGTTCCAGGACAATTTCCAAATATCCAGATCTGAATGTAAGTTCAGCAACCATCCGGAATGAGATGTCAGACCTGACCGATATGGGATATATCGTACAGCCTCATACATCTGCAGGAAGGATTCCATCTGACAAAGGCTATCGTCTCTATGTAGATGAACTGACCAGGGAAAAGGAATCAGAGATCGCAGAGATCCGTGAGATGATGATAGAGAACACGGATAAGATGGATAAAGTATTAAAGAAGGTTGCCAAGGTTTTGGCAGCCAATACTAATTATGCCACTATGATCACGGTTCCACAGTACAGCGGAAGCCGATTGAAATTCATTCAGCTTTCCAGAGTCAGTGAGCACCAGCTGATCGCAGTTGTTGTTTGTGAAGGCAATGTGATCCGCAATCAGATCATTGATCTGGACGAAGAGATGGATGACCAGACTATTCTGAAATTAAACCTTCTTCTGAATACCAACCTGAACGGAGTTCCTATCCAGGATATCAATCTTGGTATGATCGCCAGACTGAAGGAGCAGGCAGGAACCCACAGCGGTGTGGTAGCTACCGTGTTAGATGCAGTGGCAGCCACCATTCAGGTGGATGAGGAAGATTTGGAAGTATATACATCAGGAACCACCAATATTTTTAAATATCCGGAGCTGGCTGACAAGTCCAGAGCAAGCGAGCTGATCTCCACTTTCGAGGATAAGAAGGAATTGGCAGATATGGTTCG
The DNA here is from genome assembly GCF_040929965.1 of Blautia sp. 1033sp1_1033st1_G9_1033SCRN_220408. NCBI lineage: Bacteria > Bacillati > Bacillota > Clostridia > Lachnospirales > Lachnospiraceae > Blautia > Blautia sp. 1033sp1_1033st1_G9_1033SCRN_220408. The sequence goes on from NZ_JBFKZO010000005.1 coordinate 141,197, forward strand.
TGAGAGCATGGGTGATCAGGAAAGCACAGGTGTGCAGGTGTACATCGGTGATGAGGTTCCCATTCAGACCATGAAGGATTGCAGTGTTGTGACTGCCTCTTATGAGTTGGGCAATGGGATGCATGGAACCATCGGTATCATCGGACCTAAGCGTATGGATTATGAGAATGTTGTGGACAGCTTGAAGAAGCTTAAGGTTCATCTTGATGAAGCAGTAAATAAGAAAACATAGAAAGGCGGTTGACAGCGTGTCAGATATAAAGAAAGAAACCGAAGCTACAGAAGAAACAGTTGAGATTCCGGTGACTGACGGCAGCGAAGAAGAGACAGCAGCCGAGGCTGAGGATACAGAGAAAGAATCTTCCAAAGAAGAGGAAAAAGAAGTTCCAGAGGCTGAAGCATCAGAAGAGCCAGAAACAAAAGATGCCAAACCGGAAGAAAAGACAAAGACTTCTTTCTTCGGAAAAAAGAAAAAAGATAAATTTGAACAGCAGGTGGAAGAGCTTACCGATCGTTTAAAGAGAAGCATGGCTGAGTTTGATAATTTCCGTAAAAGAACGGAAAAGGAAAAGGCCAGCATGTATGTGATCGGGGCAAGAGATATTGTTGAAAAGATCCTGCCTGTTGTGGATAATTTTGAAAGAGGACTTGCACAGGCTCCAGAGGGAGATGCCTTTGCAGATGGCATGAAGATGATCTACAAACAGTTGATGACCGCTCTTGATGAGATGGGTGTTAAGGAGATCGAGGCCAAAGGCAAAGAGTTTGATCCGAACCTCCATAATGCAGTGATGCATGTAGAGGATGAAAATGCAGGTGCTAATGAAGTAGTAGAAGTATTCCAGAAGGGATATACCTATAAAGATTTTGTTGTAAGACACAGTATGGTTAAAGTTGCAAATTAATCAGGAGGGAATTATCATGAGTAAGATTATTGGTATTGATTTAGGTACTACAAACAGTTGTGTAGCAGTTATGGAAGGTGGAAAACCTACCGTTATTGCAAATACAGAAGGATCCAGAACAACACCGTCTGTTGTTGCATTTACAAAGACAGGTGAGCGTCTGGTAGGTGAGCCTGCAAAACGTCAGGCTGTAACAAATGCAGAAAAGACAATCTCTTCCATTAAGAGAGAGATGGGTACAGATTATCGTGTAAATATTGATGGTAAGAAATATTCTCCACAGGAGATTTCCGCTATGATCCTTCAGAAGCTGAAAAAAGATGCAGAAGGATACTTAGGTGAGCCTGTAACAGAAGCGGTGATCACAGTTCCAGCATATTTCAATGATGCACAGCGTCAGGCTACCAAGGATGCAGGTAAGATCGCAGGTCTTGATGTAAAACGTATTATCAACGAGCCTACAGCAGCAGCTCTTGCTTATGGTCTTGATAATGAAAAAGAGCAGAAGATCATGGTATATGACCTTGGCGGTGGTACATTTGATGTTTCTATCATTGAGATCGGCGATGGTGTTATCGAGGTTCTTTCCACAGCAGGTAATAACCGTCTTGGTGGTGATGACTTCGACCAGAGAATCACAGATTATATGCTTTCCGAGTTCAAGAAGAACGAGGGTGTTGATTTAAGCAACGATAAGATGGCACTTCAGAGACTGAAAGAAGCAGCTGAGAAAGCAAAGAAAGAGCTTTCTTCTGCAACAACAACCAATATTAACCTGCCGTTCATTACAGCTACAGCAGAAGGTCCGAAGCATTTCGATATGAACCTTACAAGAGCTAAATTCGATGAACTGACACATGATCTGGTTGAGAAGACTGCAGAGCCGGTTCGCCGTGCACTTTCAGATGCTGGCCTTACAGCATCTGAGCTTGGTCAGGTACTTCTGGTTGGTGGATCTACACGTATCCCTGCTGTTCAGGATAAGGTTCGTCAGCTGACTGGCAAGGAGCCAAGCAAATCTCTTAACCCGGATGAGTGTGTTGCACTTGGTGCTTCCGTACAGGGTGGTAAGCTTGCAGGAGAGGCTGGCGCAGGTGATATCCTTCTTCTGGATGTTACTCCGCTGTCACTTTCTATTGAGACAATGGGTGGTATTGCTACAAGACTGATCGAGAGAAATACAACCATTCCTACAAAGAAGAGCCAGATCTTCTCTACAGCAGCAGATAATCAGACTGCCGTAGACATTAACGTAGTACAGGGTGAGCGTCAGTTCGCAAAAGACAACAAATCCCTTGGACAGTTCCGTCTGGATGGTATTCCGCCAGCACGTCGTGGTGTTCCGCAGATTGAGGTTACATTTGATATTGATGCCAATGGTATCGTAAATGTATCTGCAAAAGATCTTGGTACAGGTAAAGAGCAGCACATTACCATTACAGCAGGATCTAATATGTCTGAGTCCGATATCGACAAGGCAGTAAAAGAAGCTGCTGAGTTTGAGGCACAGGATAAGAAACGTAAAGAAGCAATCGATACAAAGAACAATGCAGATTCCATGGTATTCCAGGTTGAGAATGCCCTGAAAGAAGCAGGAGATAAGATCGATGCCAATGATAAGGCAGCAGTCGAGTCTGATCTGAATGCCCTGAAAGATATCCTTGCAAAATGCACAAATCCTGATGAAGTTACAGATTCTCAGGTAGCTGATATCAAAGCTGCACAGGAGAAGATGATGGAAAGTGCTCAGAAGCTTTTTGCAAAGATGTATGAGGCACAGAATCCACAGGGTGGAGCTGCAGGAGCAGGCCCGGATATGGGAGGCGCATCCCAGGGCGGAGCTACAGGCAGCAATGAAGCCGGATATGGTGATGATGTAGTTGACGCTGACTACAAAGAGGTGTAAAATAGCAGCTGTCTGTTTTTAATAGCACAGACGGCAGCATAAATAAAGTGACTGTTATGACGGCTGCTGCTTTGAAATAGAAGTGGCAGCCGATGTTAAGGTTCTAAATAATTATATTAGGGAAAAGAGACTATGGCTGATAAAAGAGATTACTACGAGGTTCTTGGTGTTGACAGGAATGCGGATGATGCAACACTGAAAAAAGCATATCGACAGTTAGCCAAGAAGTATCATCCGGATGTAAACCCGGGAGACAAAGAAGCTGAAGCAAAATTTAAAGAAGCCACAGAAGCCTACAGCGTGCTAAGTGATCCTGCGAAAAGAAAACAGTATGATCAGTTCGGGCATGCAGCCTTTGAAAATGGTGGCGGCGGTGGTGCTGGTGGTTTTGGTGGATTTGATTTTTCAGGTTCAGACATGGGAGATATTTTCGGGGACATATTTGGCGATTTGTTTGGAGGCGGAAGCAGGAGAAGACCGAATAACGGGCCTACAAAGGGAGCCAATCTCCGTGCAAGAGTCAATATTACATTTGAGGAAGCTGTTTTCGGATGTGATAAGGAGCTGGAGATCACATTAAAAGATGAATGCACTACCTGCCACGGCACAGGAGCCAAACCGGGTACATCTCCGGTTACCTGTCCAAGATGTAACGGGGAAGGTCAGATCGTCTATACCCAGCAGTCCATGTTTGGCATGGTGCGTAATGTACAGACCTGTCCGGACTGCCATGGAACTGGAAAGATCATCAAAGAAAAGTGTTCCGCTTGTCGGGGAACCGGTTATACTTCCAGCAGGAAGAAGATCCAGGTGTCCGTACCGGCAGGTATTGACAATGGACAGAGCATCCGCATCCGTGAGAAGGGTGAGCCAGGAGTAAACGGAGGACCAAGAGGAGATCTTCTTGTTGAAGTGAACGTGGCTCGTCATCCTATTTTCCAGAGACAGGATATGAATATTTTTTCCACAGCTCCTATTACTTATGCTCAGGCAGCATTGGGCGGAGATGTGAAGATCAGCACTGTGGACGGAGATGTGGTATATACAGTGAAGCCCGGCACACAGACAGACACCAGGATCCGCCTGAAAGGCAAAGGAGTTCCTTCCCTGCGGAATAAGAACATACGTGGTGATCATTATGTTACCCTGGTGGTTCAGGTTCCTACAGGCCTGAATGAAGAGGCCAAGGAAGCCCTTCGCAGATTTGATGAAGCTTGCGGCAACCGTCCTGCTGAAGCAAAGGGGGATGGCCCTGAAAAGAGCGAAAAGAAGAAAAAGAGCTTTATGGATAAGCTGAAAGAGACTTTTGAAGAGTAAAATAAAGGTTTGACGGTGAGAAATACGAGAAAAGAGGGATTCACCTCTTTTCTTTTTTTGTGTCTTATTGTATATTAAGGGTTAGACCTAATATAGAAAAGGAGTCGTCGGCTTTGAAAGAAAAAGCAAAATGGAAACAATTTCTTGATAAATATGTACCCAGATGGGCGGTTCTCCCGCTTTTGACTATCCTGGCAGCCAACTGCCTGATCTACTGGGGAAGTGATCTTCTTACTGCAAACAGGCATCATTTTGATTTTACCATGGGATTTGACCGGGCTGTGCCTCTGGTTCCATTTTTTGTGTGGTTTTATATCCTGGCATTTCCTTTCTGGGCAATTGGATATCTTCTGTCTGCAAGAAGGGGGAAAGAAATATTTTACAGATTTGTGGCTACAGACCTGACCATTCATCTGACATGCTTTATTTTATTCCTAGTAATCCCTACTACCAATATCCGACCGGAGCTGACAGATGGCACTATTTCTGAAAAGATCCTGGGTATTGTGTATGCTATGGATGGAGGTGTGCATCCATCTAATCTTTTTCCTTCCATCCATTGTTATGTAAGCTGGATGTGTTATCGTGGACTTAAGGGAGCCAGGGAGATTCCTGTGTGGTATCAGAGATTTTCCTTTGTATTTGCATCACTGATCATTGTTTCCACCCAGGTATTGAAGCAGCATTATATTGTGGATGCTGTGGCAGGAGTGGCACTTGTGGAAATATTCTGGAGATTTTACGGTAAAAAGCAGCGATACCAGAAGCTGATGGGATTTTTTGAGGTGTTAAATCACAAGATTTGGAAAGGAGAAGGAAATTTAGATGAAGTGGAATCGTTTTACCATTAAGACAAAAACAGAGGCAGAGGATGTGATCATTTCAGCTCTTGCGGATGTGGGAATCCAGGGTGTGGAGATCCAGGACAAGCAGCCTCTTACAGATGAAGATAAAGCACAGATGTTTGTAGATATTATGCCTGATTGTCCAGAGGATGACGGGATCGCATACCTGAATTTTTATCTTGAAGAAGATGAGGATATAGAAGAAGTACTGCAAAATGTACGCCAGGTACTGGATGAGGTCAGCTCTTATATGGATATTGGAGAGGGCAGTATTGAACAGTCCCAGACAGAGGATAAGGACTGGATCAATAACTGGAAAGAATACTTCCATCAGTTTTATGTAGATGATATTCTGATCGTACCTTCCTGGGAAGAGGTTAAAGAAGAGGATAAAGGGAAAATGATCCTTCATATCGATCCGGGCACTGCTTTTGGCACTGGTATGCATGAGACGACCCAGCTGGTGATCCGCCAGCTGAAAAAGCTGGTCCATAAAGATACACAGATGCTGGATGTAGGAACAGGAAGCGGTATTCTTGGCATTGTAGGATTGAAGCTGGGAGCAGCCCATGTAGTTGGCACGGATCTGGATCCCTGTGCAGTTCCTGCAGTCGCAGAGAATAAAGAAGCCAATGGGATCCCGGATGATGCCTTTGATATGATGATCGGTAATATTATTGATGATAAGAAGATCCAGGATCAGGCAGGCTACGAGAAGTATGATCTTGTAACAGCCAATATCCTGGCAGATGTATTGGTTGCTCTGACACCAGAAGTGGTAAGCCATATGAAAAAGGGCGCTTATTATGTAACATCAGGGATTCTGGATGTGAAAGAGGACACGGTGGTACAGGCTGTGAAAGCTGCCGGTCTTTTGGTGGAAGAGATCACCCATCAGGGTGAGTGGGTATGTGTGACAGCAAGAAAGGAATAAGCATGCAGAGATTTTTTGTAGAGCCTGGACAGGTAGATGAAGCTGCAGGACAGATCCTGATCTGTGGGGATGATGTGAACCATATCCGGAATGTGCTCCGTATGCGGGAAGGTGAAGAACTTTGGATCAGTGCAGGGGGCGAAAAGGAATATTATTGCAGCATCCAATCCCTTTCACCGGAACAGATAGAACTTAAGATTTATTATATTTCCAGACCGGATTATGAACTTCCAACCCGGCTGTATCTTTTTCAGGGGATTCCCAAAGGAGATAAGATGGATCTGATCGTGCAGAAAGCAGTGGAGCTTGGGGCTTATTCCATTATCCCGGTAGAGATGAAACGGTGTGTGGTACGGCTTGATGCCAAGAAAGCCCAGAAGAAACAGCAAAGATGGCAGCAGATCGCAGAAGGTGGTGCAAAGCAGTCGAGAAGGATGATCGTTCCAAAGGTAGAGCCGGTAATGTCCTTCAAAGAAGCTTTGGATTTTGCCGGGCAGATGGATCTTTGTCTTATTCCGTATGAGAATGCTAAGGGAATGGAAGAAACACGACAGATTCTGTCTCAAGTAAAGCCAGGGATGAGCGTAGGGATATTTATTGGTCCTGAAGGCGGTCTTGAAAAAGAAGAGGTCCAGCTTGCCATGGAACATGGAGCAAGACAGATCACACTGGGGCACAGGATCCTGCGTACAGAGACAGCAGGCATGGCGATCCTGTCAGTACTGATGTTCCAGCTGGAGGAAAGATAAGATGGAAGCATATTTTGATAATTCAGCCACAACCAGATGCTATCCTCAGGTAGCACAGATCGTGGTAAAAACAATGACAGAGGATTTCGGCAACCCTTCATCCATGCATCAGAAGGGTGTGGAAGCAGAAAAATACATCCGCGATACAAAGGAGATCCTTGCAAGGATCCTGAAAGTAAAGGAAAAAGAGATCTTTTTTACATCCGGTGGGACAGAAAGCAATAATCTTGCCTTGTTTGGGGCAGCCCAGGCTAATGCAAGAAGTGGAAAACACGTGATCACTACAGCAGTGGAGCATGCAGCAGTAGGGCAGCCAATGGAAAGGCTGGCGCAAATGGGCTATGAAGTTACAGTCCTTCCTGTAGATCGTACAGGTGTGGTAGATATGAAAGCCTTGGAAGAAGCACTTCGTCCGGATACGATCCTTGTTTCTACCATGTATGTGAATAATGAAGTGGGTGCAGTGATGCCTGTGGAAAAGATCGGAGCACTTGTCCATGAGAAAAGCCCTAAGGCTTTGTACCATGTGGATGCTATCCAGGCATTTGGAAAATATACCATCCATCCTAAAAAGACAGGGATTGATCTGTTGTCTGTAAGCAGTCATAAGCTGCATGGACCAAAGGGGGTTGGTTTTTTGTATATCAACGAGAAAGCAAAGATACAGCCCCAGATCCTTGGTGGCGGACAGCAGGATGGGATGCGTTCCGGTACAGACAATGTACCGGGGATCGCAGGTCTTGGTGTAGCTGCACAGATGGTTTATGACCATTTGGAGGAAAACAGGGAGCATCTTTATCAGCTGAAGGAATACTTGGCAGAGGGGCTTTTAAAGCTGGATGATGTATGCCTGAATGGTATGGGATTACGGGAAGGGGCACCACAGATCTTAAGTGCCAGCTTTCTTGGTATTAGAAGCGAAGTACTGCTTCATACACTGGAAGACCGGGGAATCTATGTTTCAGCAGGAAGCGCCTGCTCAAGCCATAAACGTAAAGCAGCAGGTACTTTGGCTGCCATGGGAATGCCGGTCTCCCAGAAAGAGAGTACACTTCGGTTCAGCTTTTCAGAAGAAAATACATTTGAAGAAATTGATTACTGTCTGGAAGTCCTTCGGGAAGTGGTTCCTGTACTTCGCAGATATTCCAGGCATTAGGAGGAGAATTAATGATATATCATGCATTTTTGATCAAGTATGCAGAGATTGCCATCAAGGGAAAGAACAGATACCTGTTTGAGGATGCCCTTGTAAAGCAGATGAACATTGCCCTTTCTGCAGTAGAAGGAGATTTTAGTGTTGTTAAGGAGCAGGGACGCATTTATGTATTCTGCCCGGAAGAATATGATTATGAAGATACAGTGGCAGCTTTGAAAAGGGTATTTGGCATCGTATATATCTGCCCTGTTGTGATTTATGAAGATCAGGGCTTTGACCAGATGGCAAAGGATGTGGTTTCTTATATGCAGGCCTGCCATCCGGGATATGCAGGCACTTTTAAGGTCTATACAAGAAGGGCAAAGAAATCTTATCCTATTCCATCTATGGAGGTAAGTGCAAAGCTTGGCGGCAGTATTCTGGATGCTTTTCCGGAGGCAAGGGTGGATGTACATGAGCCTGCGCTTACACTTTCCGTGGAGATCCGTGAGAAGATCTATGTTTATTCCCAGGCTATCAAGGGACCGGGCGGTATGCCGGTTGGAACCAATGGCAAGGCAATGCTTCTGCTTTCCGGCGGTATTGACAGTCCGGTAGCAGGATATATGATCGCAAAGCGTGGAGTAAAGATTGAGGCTGTCTATTTCCATGCTCCGCCATACACCAGTGAGCGTGCAAAGCAGAAGGTTGTGGATCTGGCAAAGCTGGTGGCAAAATACAGCGGTCCTATCCGCCTCCATGTAGTAAACTTTACAGATATCCAATTATATATTTATGATCAGTGTCCACATGATGAGCTGACCATTATCATGCGCCGCTATATGATGAGGATCGCAGAGCATTTTGCTAAGAAGGACAATTGTCTGGGACTGATCACAGGAGAGAGCATCGGTCAGGTAGCCAGTCAGACCCTGCAGAGTCTTGCTGCCACCAATGAGGTGTGTACACTGCCTGTATACAGACCTGTGATTGGATTTGACAAGCAGGAGATTGTGGAAAGAGCCTGGGAGATCGGTACATACGATACTTCTGTCCTTCCTTATGAAGACTGCTGTACCATTTTTGTGGCAAAGCATCCGGTAACAAAGCCAAATCTGAAGGTGATCAGCCGTTCAGAGGAGAAGCTTTCTGAGAAGATCCAGGAGCTGATGGATGAGGCATTAAGAACCGCAGAGGTGATTGAGATAAGATAAAAATAAAAAAAGAGGAACTGTGTACAGTTCCTCCCCAGATGGCTGGTGATGATGAAAATTATTCTACAGTATATTTCTGGATAATATCCATTACACCGTCAAGTGCGGATCCGTCAGCGTGGATGTTCAGGTCGATAGGCTTGGATAAGTCAAGGCTGAAGATACCCATGATTGACTTGGCGTCAATAACATATCTGCCGGATACTAAATCAAAGTCACAGTCAAATTTGCTGATTTCATTAACGAATGCTTTCACCTTGTCAATAGAGTTAAGTGAGATTTTTACTGTTTTCATTTTAATAACCTCCCTTGGGATAATTGTTATTTGTAACGGTTCAGTAACTGACAGGATGCTGCCGGCTGAATTGTTACGTTATCTTACAGATTTCATCTTACCTGTGCATATTCTAAAAGTCAAGGTGAAAAGAGATAAAAAAAATCGAAAGAATTAGTGAAATTGTATAAAAAATAAAAACGCTGCAGAAGCAAGATATACGTTGTATGATGCACATCTTGCAGTAAGAATGCCTGTGAGCATTCATGAAAGGAAAGTAGGAATCGGAAAATATGAAGAAAAAAGCAGCATTGCATAACCTGGGATGCAAGGTAAATGCCTATGAGGTAGAGGCCATGCAGCAGCTTTTGGAACAGGCCGGGTATGAAATCGTACCTTTTGAACCTGGGGCAGATGTTTATGTGATCAATACATGCACTGTTACCAATATTGCAGACCGTAAATCAAGACAGATGCTTCACAAAGCAAAAAAAATGAATCCGGAAGCAGTGGTAGTGGCTACCGGGTGTTATGTGCAGACTGATCAGGGAAAGCTGGATAAGGATCCGGCTGTGGATCTGATCCTTGGAAATAACCAGAAAAAGAACATTGTACAGGCACTGGAGGAATACCAGGAAGTCAGAGAAAAGGCTGCCCATGTGATCAAAATCAACCAGACAAAAGAATACGAAGAATTGAATATCCAGAAAACAGCAGAGCATGTGCGTGCTTATATCAAAGTACAGGATGGATGCAATCAGTTCTGTACCTATTGTATCATTCCTTATGCAAGAGGCAGAGTCCGCAGCAGGAAAGCAGAGCATGTGTTGAAGGAAGTGCAGGCACTGGCAGATGCAGGATACAAGGAAGTGGTGCTTACCGGGATCCATTTATCTTCCTATGGTGTGGATTTTCAGGAAGAAGAAAAAGAAACCCTTCTGTCTTTGATACTGAAAGTGCACCAGATCGATGGGATCCGACGGATCCGCCTGGGGTCCTTGGAGCCTGGGATCGTAACAAGGGAGTTTGCACAGACTTTATCTGGCCTTCCGAAAATTTGTCCCCATTTTCATCTTTCCTTACAAAGCGGCTGTGATGCAACGCTTCAGCGTATGAACCGGAGATACAGAAGTGATGAATACAGGCAGAAGTGTAAGCTTTTGCGGGAGTATTTTTCCAATCCTGCGCTGACCACAGATGTGATCGTAGGTTTTCCAATGGAGACAGAAGAAGAGTTTTTACAGTCAAAGAATTTTGTGGACAGCATCCATTTTTATGAAACCCATATTTTTAAATATTCCATGCGTCAGGGCACTAAGGCAGCAGCTATGGAAGGACAGATCCCGGAGCCAGTAAAAGCAGGACGCAGTGATCAGATGCTTCAGATGCATCATATTCATGCGGCTGAATATGAAAGATCTCTTCTTGGGCAGAAGCTGGAAGTGCTTCTGGAAGAAGAAATTCAGGTAAATGGCAGAGAATATTATCTGGGACACAGTAAGGAGTATGTAAAGGTAGCAGTGGAGAAATCCAAAGGGTATGGCATAAATGATATTATCACACTTCAGGCAGAGGACTTTTTGGACCAACATATGCTCCTTGGAAAGTTTTGATTGTATTTTACTGAGAATTATATTATTATAAAATAGAAATAATTTTAAGGACGTGAGAGACAATGGCAGAGAACAATCTGGGAAGTACACAGTATTTCCGTTCAAAACCGGACCAGGATCTGGAAGTTAAGGAGATTCTGGATCTGGTGTACAATGCGATGGAAGAAAAGGGATACAATCCTGTGAATCAGATCGTTGGTTATATTATGTCTGGTGATCCCACTTATATCACCAGCCATAAGGGAGCCAGAAGCATGATCATGAAAGTGGAACGTGACGAACTGGTAGAAGAGCTTCTTACCGAGTATATTAAGAACAGATCCTGGGAAGGCTGATTATGAGAATTCTGGGATTAGATTACGGTTCTAAGACAGTGGGAGTTGCAGTGAGTGATCCGTTAGGCATAACAGCACAGGGTGTGAGTACGATCTGGCGCAAGCAGGAGAACAAGCTTCGCCAGACACTTGCCCAGATCGGGAAACTTGTTGAGGATTACCAGGTGGAACGGATTGTACTTGGATATCCTAAGAACATGAATAATACAGTAGGAGAGCGGGCTTTGAAATCTCTGGAGTTTAAAGAAATGCTGGAGAGACGTACAGGCCTGCCTGTTGTTATGTGGGACGAAAGACTGACTACAGTAGAAGCGAACCGTACATTGATGGAATCAGGAGTAAGGCGTGAGAACCGCAAACAGTATCTGGATGAGTTGGCGGCTATTTTTATTTTGCAGAGTTACCTGGACGCATACGGACGGGAAGATGCAGTGAGAGAGGTTAATATCTGATGGAAAAGATCAAATTTCAGTCCGAGGACGGAATCGTAGAATTTTATGTTGAAGAGCAGACCACAATTGCAGGGATCACCTATCTCCTTGTTTCTGATTCGCAGGATGATGAAGCAAATGCCTATATTTTGAAGGATATCTCTGAGAAAGACAGTCAGGAAGCATGTTATGAGATGATCCAGGATGATTCGGAGCTTGAAGCTATATCCAGAGTCTTTGCCCAAATGTTAGATGACGTGGACCTTGAAGCATAAAATGGAGGACGAAGCGATTGAAAAGCGAAAACAATGAGAATAGGAACAGCAGCGGGCAGTCACCGGCTGCTATGTGGGGAACCAAAAAACAGTCCACAAATACAAAACAGAAAAATTATAATTATAAATACAAATCAAAATCAGGATATAACAGGCAGAATTCGAAAAGTACAGGCAAGCCGGCTGTAAAAGCTGCTGTGAAACCAGAAGCAAAGGCAGTTGTAAAGCCATCACTAAAGTCGGCAGAAAAGCTGGCAGAAAAGCCATCCAGGCAGCTCCCCAAGAATCCTGTAAAGGGTGTGGCGAAAAGAGGCAGAAAGTCCGGTTATACAGGTAAGAAGCTAAAGATCATCCCGCTGGGAGGACTTGAGCAGATCGGTATGAATATTACAGCTTTTGAATATGATGACAGCATTGTAGTAGTGGACTGCGGTCTTGCTTTCCCTGAGGATGATATGCTGGGTATCGACCTGGTGATCCCGGATGTGACTTATTTGAAGGATAATATTTCCAAGGTTAAAGGATTTGTGATCACTCATGGGCATGAGGATCATATCGGGGCATTGCCTTATGTACTCCGGGATGTAAATGTGCCGATCTATTCCACAAAGCTGACCCTGGCACTGATCGCCAACAAGCTGAAAGAGCACAATCTTACCAGGACAACTAAATTAAAAGAAGTAAAGCATGGACAGGTTATCAATCTTGGCGATTTTTCTATTGAATTTATTAAAACAAACCACAGTATCCAGGATGCATCAGCTCTGGCTATCTACTCACCGGTAGGCATTGTTGTCCACACCGGAGACTTTAAGGTGGATTATACACCTGTATTCGGAGATGCCATTGACCTGCAGCGTTTTGCCGAAATTGGCAGAAAGGGAGTACTGGCACTGATGTGCGACAGTACCAATGCAGAGCGTCCGGGATTTACCATGTCTGAGCGGACAGTGGGTCATGTTTTTGACAATTTGTTTAATGAGCATAAATCTTCCAGGATCATTATTGCCACTTTTGCGTCCAACGTAGATCGTGTACAGCAGATTATTAATACTGCATACCGGTTTGGCAGGAAAGTGGCAGTTGAAGGACGCAGCATGGTAAATGTTATCACCACTGCTGCAGAACTGGGATATCTTCGGGTACCGGATCAGACCTTGATCGAGATCGATCAGGTAAAGAATTATCCGGATGAGCAGGTAGCACTTATCACTACTGGAAGTCAGGGAGAGTCTATGGCAGCGCTTTCCCGTATGGCAGCCAATATCCATAAGAAGATCACTATAAAGCCTAATGATACGATTATTTTCAGCTCAAACCCTATCCCTGGCAATGAGAAAGCTGTATCCAAAGTAATCAATGAGCTTTCTATGAAGGGGGCAAAGGTTATTTTCCAGGATGCCCATGTTTCCGGACATGCCTGCCAGGAAGAGATCAAGCTTCTTTATTCCCTTGTTCGTCCAAAGTATGCCATTCCTGTACATGGTGAGTACCGCCATTTGACTGCACAGAAGCATGTTGCAGAAGAACTGGGATATTCTGATGAGAATATATTCATTCTTTCATCCGGCTGTGTGCTTGAGATGGATGGTCAGGATGCAGAAGTAACTGGCAAGGTGCATACTGGTGCGATCCTTGTGGATGGACTTGGTGTAGGTGATGTAGGGAATATTGTGCTCCGTGACCGTCAGCATCTTGCAGAAGACGGGATCATGATCGTTGTTATGACACTTGAGCGTCACAGCAATGTAGTACTTGCAGGACCGGATATTGTTTCAAGAGGATTTGTTTATGTGAGGGAATCTGAGGACTTGATGGATCATGCCAGAGAGACAGTGGAGAATGCGCTGGATGAATGTCTGGAGAAGAATATCACAGACTGGAGCAAGATCAAGACAAATGTGAAAGATGCATTAAGCGATTATGTTTGGAAGAGGACAAAGAGAAGTCCTATGATCCTGCCCATTATTATGGAGGCGTAGCCTCCAGGGAGGTACAAAAGAAATAAATGGATACGAAAGTAATTGAAGAAAAGATCGATTCCCTGCTGGATGCTGTTAAAAACAGCAGGGAATATGAGGAATACAAAAAACAGGAAGAACTTCTGGATCAGGATCCGGATTTGAAGGCAAGGGTTTTTCAATTCCGCAGTAATAATTTTCGGATGCAGAATGAGACCGGAAGGGATGATCTGTTCCAGGTGGCAGAACAGCTGTCAAGGGAGTCCAAAGAGCTTCGCAGGAATCCGCAGGTGAATGCATACCTGGATGCAGAGCTTGCCTTATGCAGGCTGATGCAGAAGATCTGTATCCGTGTGACAGAAGGAATCCATATACAGATTCCGGAGTTCTGACAGATGGCCACAGGAAAGCCTATGTAAAGGAGGTTGTAATGGGAAATACCAGAGACAAGATAGGAAAAGCCGGACTGGTTTTTGCAGGCGGAGTGTTCCGGATCGCATTGTACGTATGTGTTGCAGTGTTTATATTCTGGGCAGGAAAGACTACCTATCAGTTTGGATATGACATATTTAACCAACAGGCAATGAGCCCTGGGGATGGACAGGAAGTAACTGTTGTGATCCCAGAAGGATCTTCTGAATATCAGATCGGAGAGATTCTGGAAGCCAAAGGACTGATCAAGGATGCCAAGGTGTTCTATGTACAGGAGAAATTATCCAATTACAAAGGAAAGCTGAAAGCTGGTACATATTTGCTCAGTACAGCATATACACCTACCAGGATCATGGGGATCCTTGCAGGAGATACAGAGCAGGAAGGGGTAAGCAATTCGTGATCGTAGAAGAGAGAATGCGGACCTTTATTAATTCCCTGGATACCGGGAATACACCATTTCTTGAAGAATTGGAGCAGTATGCTTTGCAGGAAAGGGTTCCGGTGATCCGCAGGGAAATGCAAAGCTTCATAAAGATGCTTCTGGCACTGCAAAGACCGAAGCGCATTCTTGAGGTGGGGACAGCCATTGGCTTCTCCACACTTCTTATGTGTGAATATGGTCCTGCAGATGTACAGATTACTACTATAGAAAATTACGAAAAAAGAATTCCCCTGGCAAAGGAGAATTTCAGAAAAGCCGGGCAGGAGTCAAAGATCACCCTTCTGGAAGGGGACGCAACAAAGATACTGGCCGGTCTTTCTGGTTCTTATGACCTGATCTTTATGGATGCTGCAAAGGGACAGTACATCCACTGGCTTCCGGATGTGATTCGCCTGCTTAAGAAAGGAGGGGTTCTCTTGTCTGACAATGTGTTGCAGGATGGAAATCTTATAGAGTCCCATTACATTGTGGAAAGGCGTGACCGGACGATCTACAAAAGAATGCGGGAATATCTGTACCAGCTGAAACATGATCCATTACTGGAAACCTCCATTCTTCCCCTGGGAGACGGAGTGACTGTAAGTGTGAAGAAGGAGGAAATAGAATGGGAGAACCATTAAAAAGACCTGAACTGCTTGTTCCAGCCAGCAGTCTGGAGGTGTTGAAGATTGCGGTTATTTTCGGGGCTGATGCAGTATATATCGGTGGAGAAGCTTTCGGACTTCGTGCAAAAGCAAAGAACTTTTCTCATGAAGATATGTTTCAGGGGATTGCTTTTGCCCATGAGCACGGGGTAAAAGTATATGTTACGGTGAATATCCTGGCACACAATTATGACCTGGAAGGAGTGCGGGAATATTTAAAAGAATTAAAAGAATTGAAACCGGACGGATTGATCATTGCAGATCCAGGTATATTTACTTATGCCAGGGAGATCTGCCCTGAGATTGAATGCCATATCAGTACCCAGGCCAATAATACCAATTATGAAACCTTCCTTTTCTGGTACAGGCTTGGAGCAAAGCGTGTAGTTACAGCAAGGGAGCTGTCTCTGGAAGAGATTCGTCAGATCCGGGCACATATCCCGGAAGATCTGGAGATAGAAACCTTTGTCCATGGGGCAATGTGTATCTCTTATTCCGGACGCTGCCTTCTCAGCAATTATATGGTGGGAAGAGATGCCAACCGGGGAGCCTGCACTCATCCCTGCAGATGGAAATATTCCATTGTAGAGGAGAAACGCCCAGGCGAGTATATGCCTGTTTATGAAAATGAAAGAGGCACTTATATTTTTAATTCCAAGGATCTTTGCATGATAGAGCATATGGATGATATTATGACCAGCGGCATTGACAGTCTGAAGATCGAAGGCAGGATGAAAACGGCTTTGTATGTAGCCACGGTTGCCCGCACCTATCGGAAAGCCATTGATGATTATATGGAATCACCTGAGAAGTATCAGGCAAATATGCCTTGGTACCAGGAGCAGATTTCCAATTGTACTTATCGTCAGTTTACAACCGGGTTTTTTTATGGGAAGCCGGACAGCAATACCCAGATTTATACAGATAATACCTATGAGAAGAATTTTACTTATCTGGGCTTTGCAGAGGCTGTTGATGAAAGCGGTCGTATCCAGATCACTCAGAGAAATAAGTTTTCTGTAGGTGAAACCATACAGATCATGAAGCCGGATGGACGGAATCTGGATGTAACTGTCCGTGGGATCTATGACTGTGATGGCACATCAATGGAAAGTGCACCTCATGCCCAGCAGAAGCTGTGGATCGATCTTGGGGCAGATATCCAGGAGTATGATATTCTGCGAAGAGAAGAAGAACAATAGACATATTTACGACAACTGTGAATGTCCAGCAGTTGCCGTTTATGAAAAATGCCTTTGCCCGGCGGGGAACAATTTCCGAAGCTTGGTCAGGGCATTTTTTTCAATGCGGGAAACATAAGAACGGCTGATGCCCATCTGTCTGGCAACCTCCTTCTGTGTCAGTTCCTGCTGGCCGAAAAGACCGAAACGGCAGCAGATCACCTGATATTCCCGAGTATTTAAAACCTTATCTATGGACTGAAAAAGAAGCTTTAAATCTTCACGTATGGAATAATCTTCTACCACATCTGTAAGAGGACTTTCAATCACATCTAAAAGGCTGATCTCGTTTCCTTCCTTATCCATTCCGATTGGTTCATAAAGAGAAACTTCCCTGGAGAATTTTTTTCTGGAACGAAACATCATAAGAAGCTCATTATCAATACATCTGGCTGCATAGGTGGATAACCGGGTGGATTTGCTGATATCAAAAGTAGAAATCGCCTTGATCAGACCGATGGTGCCGATGGAAATAAGATCATCCAGGTCTTCCTCGCCGCTCTGATACTTTTTAACGATATGGGCTACCAGACGGAGGTTGCGTTCTATCAGGATTTTCTTTGCCTCTTCATTTCCCTCCTGGTATTGTTGAAGATAGAAGCGTTCCTGTGCAGGAGTCAGGGGTTTCTGGAAAGTCTTCAAGTCCGCACCTCGAAAGGGATTTCTCTATATTCTATGCCGCAAAATGGAGGCTGGTGCTTTTCCAACTTGGATTTGCTTCTAATTTTGCGTTGAAATAGAGCTGTAAAATCATTATAATGGAAAACAGTACAGCGAATAACAAAAGACAGTAAGGTGAAGGATATTGAAGAAAAAAACAGAACAGCTATTAAATGGAAAATTTGAATATGAACAGCCCCATCTTCTTTTTTCAAAAGAAAAGATTTCCCTGACCCTGAAAGCAGGAGAAACCAGGCGGGGAGAAGTATATCTTGGAACCGAAGATAACTGCAGGATCCGGGGATATGTTACATCCTCCTCCAGACGGCTGGTGCCGGGTCTTGATAAGTTTACCGGAACAACAGTCTGCCTGCCATATGGTATTGATGCAGTAGGCATGGAACCAGGACAGGATCTGGAAGGCTGGATCTGCTTTACCACCAATATCGGAGAATACAGACTTGGTTTTGAGATACATGTAGAAAAAGAAGAATTAAAAACAGCGAAAGGTACAGTGAGTGATCTGGAAGAATTCTGCCAGATTGCAAAAAAAGATTTCAGAGAAGCCTTTCGTATTTTTACTGATCCTTCTTTTTCCTCTTTGTTAAAGAATGAAGAGGATCAGAAAAAGGCTCTTTTTGCCGGCCTTTCCAGACAGCCAGTGACTTACCAGCATCTGGAGGAATTCCTGATCGGTATTGGCATGAAAGAGCAAGTGAGCGTTTCTTTGAAAGACCCTGGTGCCAGATACTACGAAGTGAAGCAGGATATGCAGGAGGCTTTTCATATCCACAGAAGCGGATGGGGACATCTGCGCCTGGAAATAGAATCATATGGGGATTTCCTGGAGATTCCCAAGAAGGTTGTTACAGATGAAGACTTTATTGGCAGCTATTATGAAGTGGATTATCTGATCAGCTGTGACAAGCTGGGGGCAGGCAACCAGTTCGGTAAGATTGTAGTAAAAAGTCCTTATCAACAGCTTACTTATGAGCTTCTGGTGTCACGAACACCAAAGGTAGAGGTTAATGTGCGGGTAGTGGAGGAGCAGCACAAGCTGGCTATCCTTAAGGACTACCTGGATTTCAGGTGCAATAAAATGGATGCTTCCACATGGGCGGCAAGCACTCATTATGAGCTGAACCAGCTGCGTGAAAATGGATGTGATTATCCAGAATATCAGATGTATGAAGCTTTTCTGCTCCATCAGGAAGGAAATGATGAAGGAGCAGTGCAGATTCTTGAAAAATACCAGGACAAAGCCTTTACAAAGGACGACCTGGAATTTGCAGGATTTTACTTGTATTTGTGTGTGGAAACAGGGATTTATAGAGATCAGGAGCAGGCTCTTAGGAAGCTTCGCAATTTCCATATGCAGAAAGAGGATAGCTTTACTCTTTTATGGGTATTGCTAAGAAAGGATCCTGAGCTTTGCCAGTCATCGTCCAAGGCGATTTTTATGATGGAGGAGCTTTATGAAAAAGGATGTAAAAGTCCGTTCCTGTATTTGGAGGCTTGGGAGCTGGTAAGCAGGAATATTTCCCTTCTGCACAGATTAAATGGGTTCTGGGTACAGGTATTTTTGTATGCTGCAAAAAGGGATCTGCTAACCCAGGAGCTGGCTATGCGTATTGCCTATTTGTCCGGATATGAGAAGAATTATAATGAAAGTCTTTATCGTGTGTTGGCAAAAGGGTATGAGTACTTTCCATCTGAGGATACCCTGGAAGCAGTGTGCAAATATATCATAAAAGGGGATCCCAGGAAACCTGAATATTTTATATGGTACAGCCGGGCTGTACAGCAGGGATTGCGGATTACCAGATTGTATGAGTACTATGTGGAGACCATGGATATGGCCGGCCAGCAGGAACTGCCCAAGCCTCTGCTTATGTATTTTACTTATAATAATGATACGCTGGGGGATAACAAGAAAGCATTCATTTATTCCAGGGTAATTGCTGATAAAGAAGCAGATCCAGCAAATTACCAGAGTTATCAGAAGAGTATGGCTGTTTTTGCAAAGAAAAAACTGTCAGAAGGATGTATGAATGAACATTATGCGGCAATCTATCAGGAATTTCTTACAGACCCAAAGACAAAGGAAGAGGCAAACGCTATTGCCGGCAGGATGTTTACTTACCGGCTTTTCTGTGATGACAAAAAGATCCGCAGTGTGATCGTAAAGCACAGCCAGATGGCCGAGGAAGAAGTGTATCCATGTGTACAGGGGGTGGCCTATCCAAGAATCTATACAGAGGATGCGGTGATCCTTTTCCAGGATGAGCAGCAGAGACGGTATGCTTCTACCGTTGGCTATAATTTGAAAAAGATGTTGGACGAAGAAGAGATGATGCCAAAGGTGCTGGCTTTTGGTGTGGAGGAGACAGGTGTGCTGCTTCACTATTGCATGGAGCATCCTATTTCCAGGGATGATCTGGAACTTTTCCAGAAGCTGGCCGGACTTCCTGGAGTGAGCAGTGATTATAGGGGAGGAATCCGCAAAGAGATCCTGGATTATTATGCTGGTCATATCCATGGGGAAGACCTGGACGGATACCTGAAAAGGTTGGATTGCAGGGAATATGCACTGGTAGACAGGGAAACTTTGTTGTCTGTATTGATTTCCAGAGGGCTTTTTCCGCAGGCAGCAGCCATTGTGGAAGAGTTTGGCTTTGAAGGACTGGATATGAAGAGCCTTCTGAAGCTGGTAAGCAGGATGATCATCCGCTGTGAAATGGCAGAGGACGAAGAATTGCTGGCACTGGCATCTGAAGTATACAGAAGCGGGATTTATGATGAAGTAATCCTTCAGTATCTGATGAAGTATAGGTTTGGGCCAATGGACGAGATGTTTTCTATCTGGAAAAGTGCCAAAGGCTTTGAAATGGATACTTATGATATGGAAGAAAAGCTGCTGGGGCTTCTGATCTTTACCTCTGACTATCGAAAAGAGGGAGAGAGTATTCTGGCAGATTATATCAAGCATAAAGGAAAAGAAAGACTGATCGGTGCTTATCTGACACAGGTGGCATATGGGATTTTTGTTAAAGAGTTTTCCATGAGCAGTCTTGTGAAAAAATCCCTGAAAAAGGCATATCTGGAAAAGTGGCCGGTAGATTTGATCTGCCATCTGGCGCTTTTTAAAGAACTTGTAAGGGAAAAAGGAAAAAGCGAAGAGATCCTTTCTATGGAGAGAGAGCTTCTGAAGGAATGCATGGACAGAAACATGGAGTTTGCCTTTTTCCATAAATTATCTGCAGAGCTTCTCAGCCCTTATCAGTTGGATGATAAGACCTATGTAGAGTTCCACGGCAGTCCAAAGTGGAAGGTTACACTGTTTTATGCATTGGATACTGGTCTTGGAGCAGAACCGGAATACAAAAATGAACCACTTTATGATATATACGAAGGGATCCGCACAAAGTCATTTACACTTTTCTATGGGGAAACCCTGCATTATTATTTCCAGTCAGAATATAAAGGGAAAATAAAAAAGACTGCAGAACGTACTATGACCATGAGCCGGGTGGAAGGCGCACCAGGCAGCAAATATCAGATGATCAACCAGATCCTGTCAGCCAGAAGGCTGGACAAGGATGCAGAAGTAGCTGCAAAGCTGAAACAGTATCTGCGGCAGGAACAGTATGTGAATGAGATGTTTGTGATCAGGAAAGAGGACTAAGGGATGAATGAGATTCGGGACTTGATTATTGGTATTGACTTTGGCAAGGAATACTCCCAGATCTGTTATTATGACAGAAAGGGTGATGAGCCCAGGTCTGTTTCCATGAAGGTGGGCAGCGAACAGTTTGAAGCCCCTACCCTTCTCTGTCACAGAGGAGAGCATAAGGATTATTGTGTAGGTCTGGAGGCTGAATATTTTGCAAGAGACCGTGGGGGCATACTGATCGACAGTCTGTATGATCTTTGCAGAAAAGAGGAAGCAGTGCAGGTGGGCACAGAAACAAAGCAGCCTTGGGAGTTGCTGGCAGTATTCTTAAAAGGAATGCTGAAATTTTTAGGTGTAATGGATGTGGTGAAAAATACCAAATGCCTGGTGATCACTGCGCAGGAGCTGGATCAGGTGCAAGTGTCTAATTTTCAGAGAGCTTGCCAGGCGCTGGGCTTTTTGGAGGATAAGTATCTGCTTCTTGATTACGGAGAAAGCTTTTTCTACTATATTATGACCCAAAAAAGAGAAACCTGGAACCGAAGCGTAGGCTGGTATGATTTTAACGGGGACAGGGTGCAGTTCCGTAAGCTGGTGATGCAGGGCGGAGGTCCTGTACTGGTGCAGCTGGAAGATCTGGGAGAGTGCAGCCTTACAGCGCTTTTGACCGAGGAGGCGGAAGCTTCCAGAGAAAAAGCAGCCTTGCACCGTGATTCGGATTTTCTGACTTTCATTCAGAAAACTCTGGGAACAGATCTATATTCCAGCATTCAGATCACCGGCAAGGGGTTTGATCCAAAGTGGGCTAAGCAATCTGTAAGACTATTGTGCCAGCAGAGAAGAAAAGTGTATTTTGGAAACAATCTTTTTGCAAAGGGAGCCTGCGGAGCAGGTAAGGAAAAAACAGAGGACAGGAATCTGAAAGGCTACCGCTACCTCAGTCCTTCCTTGGTGCTTACAGATGTAGGTATGGAAATGCGGGTGATGGGATCACCTACCTACTATCCGTTGATCCATGCAGGAGTGAACTGGTATGAATGTAAAGCCGGCTGCGAATTGATCCTGGATGATACAAAGGAGCTGGTGTTTGTGGTGAGTACCATGGGACAGGAAGGTAAGAAACGTATTTCCATGGGGCTTCCAGGACTGCCTGTGCGTCCAAATAAAACTACCAGGCTTTCCCTGGAGCTACAGTATATTTCCAAAGATCTGTGCAGGATCACAGTAAAGGATCTTGGCTTTGGAGAAATGTATCCCTCCAGCGGCAAGGTATGGAAAGATTCCGTAAAGTGGTAAGGAGGAACGAGGAATGAGCGGATATATTTTATGTCAGACTAAAAAAGCCAGATCCCCTTATTTTATCCAGAATATCAGCACCAATATCTATACACTGGAAGAATTGTGTTATTATCTTTATCACAATATTTATCTGGTGGATCAGACGATTATCAATGAAGCATTGTGCAGCTGGATCGCCCAGGAACTGGAGCTTCCAAGGCTGGCTGCAAAGCTTCGTCCTAAGCTGGGTAAGTTTGCAAGCGCAGAGGATATTCTGTATCCTGTTTTCAAGGAGATCAATTATCTTACATATGAAGAGCTTCGCACATTAAATGCAAAGCTTTCCAAGATGGATGCAGAAGCCCTTGTAGTCCGTGAGAAGAAAAAGGGAGATGCATTGGTAGAGAATGGGATGCTGGTAAGTGCCATCCATGTATATGAGAAGCTTCTGAAAAAAGAAGGACTGGAGCAGGGACAGGCAGGGCTTACAGCACAGATCTATCACAATCTGGGATGTGCCTGCAGCTATCTTTTTCAGATGGAAAAGGCAGTGGAATGCTTTTGGCATGCGCATCAGCTGGATGAAACAGAGCAGTCCCTGATCACCTATCTTCTTGCTTATAAAAGCATCCGGACACCTATTGAATATGAAAGCCGTCTGACTGCACTGAATGTAAGCGACCAGGTAAAAGAGACTGTGCAGCAGGCGCTGGAACGGTTTGCCAAGAAGCCGGAGATACCGGTGTATTCTCAGCATATTGATGAGTGCCTGGTAAAATTTACAAAAGAATATCATAGAAGCACAGGTTCCTGATTCAATAAGGAACCTGTGTTTCTATGATAACTGTGGATTGTTTCGTACTTGTGTATTTCAACAATCCCGGTATTTACAAAAACTCCTCTTGACAGCTATGGATTCCTATGCTACCATATCAACATGCTTTAATACGGTAGAGTGACTACGCACTAAAGAAATGGTAACAATTTATCAGGCAGTGAACAGTTACGAAAAGAATGGTTTTAGAACATGAATTTTTTTAAAGGAAGACGAAGAGGAGGATCACAATATGAAGAAAAAGATGATGGCTGCAGTTCTGGCAGCAGTAATGGCAGTGGGAATGGTATCTGTTGTTCCGGTTTACGCAGATGCAGACAGCAAGACACTGGTGGTAGGCTTTGATGCAGAATATCCACCTTTTGGATACATGAATGATGATGGAGAATATGTAGGCTTTGATCTTGATCTGGCTCAGAAAGTTTGCGACAATCTTGGTTGGGAGCTGGTGAAAACACCGATTATGTGGGACAGCAAGGATGCAGACCTGAATTCTGGTATTATTGACTGTATCTGGAATGGATTTACCATTAACGGTCGTGAGGATGACTATACATGGTCAGACCCATATCTGAATAATGAGCAGGTAATGGTTGTGGCAGCAGATTCCGGTATTGAGAAGTTGTCAGACCTGGCTGGTAAGAATGTGGTTGTACAGACTGCATCCGCTGCACTGGATGCACTGAACAGTGATGACAACAAAGATCTGACTGCAAGTTTTGCTTCTCTTACTGAGAATGAGAACTACAATACAGCATTTATGAATCTGGATTCAGGTGCAGCAGATGCTATTGCTGTTGATATCGGGGTTGCCAAATATCAGCTGTCCAAAAGAGAAGAGGGCAAATATGTGATCATGGATGAGCCTATTCAGAGTGAGCAGTATGGTATCGGCTTTAAGAAGGGCAATGAAGAACTGAGAGATACTGTATGGGCAGAGGTTATGAAGCTGTATGAGGCTGGCGAAGTAGAGAAGCTTGCCCAGCAGTATGAGGTTGCTGATATGCTGTGCATTGGAGACGATGATGCACAGGAGACTTCTGAGACAGAAGATACTAAGACAGCAGATGACAGTGAAACAGAAGCTGAAACAGAAGCAGAAGAAACAGAGGCAGAGTGATAATTTTGATGACGGCTGTCACCTGAAAGAGGTGGGAGTCTTCTCGACTGAGATAAAACAGGACGAATGTATAACAGACAGAGGGTACAGCTTGCACCCTCTGTTGTTGTGCTAATGGAGGAAAGTATATGGATTTAAGTACAATGCTGGAACAGCTGGCAGGCGGAATGGTCACTACTGTGGAAATTTTCTTTGTGACTTTGATCTGTTCCCTGCCACTGGGGCTTCTGATATGTTTTGGAAGAATGTCAAAGAATAAAATATTGAAAGGAATCGTATCTGCTTATGTTTCGGTGATGAGAGGAACACCGCTGATGCTGCAGCTGATGGTGGTTTATTTTGGCCCTTACTTTATTTTCGGGATCCGTATATCCAGAGGTTACAGTCTAATCGCAGTGTTTATCGGATTTGCTATCAATTATGCTGCTTATTTTGCAGAGATTTACAGAGGCGGGATTGAATCCATGCCTGCAGGACAGTATGAAGCAGCACAGATTCTTGGGTATAGCAAGTCCCAGACCTTTTTCAGGATCATCCTGCCACAGGTTATTAAAAGAATCCTTCCGTCCATCACCAATGAGGTGATCACTTTGGTAAAAGATACGTCCCTTGCATTTGTAGTATCTGTTGCCGAAATGTTTACCATTGCCAAACAGATTGCAAGTGCCCAGACTACCATGACTCCGTTTCTGGTTGCTGCCATCTTCTATTACATTTTTAACCTTATTGTAGCTGTAGCTATGAACAAGATCGAGAAAATGATGAATTACTACAAATAAGGGGGAAAAGTAAAATGATATTATTTGAAATGAAACATATTAAGAAAAGCTTTGGTGCACTGGATGTGTTAAGAGATATCTCGCTGGAGGTAGATAAAGGAGAAGTGTTAAGCATCATTGGGCCTTCCGGCTCCGGAAAGTCCACGTTGCTTCGGTGTGCTACAGGACTTGAGACACCGGATGCCGGTGAGATCGTAAAAAACGGGGAAGTAGGTCTGGTATTTCAGAACTTTAATCTTTTCCCTCATTTTTCTGTGCTGAAAAATATTATTGATGCACCGATGCGTGTGCAGAAGCGTAAAAAAGAAGAGGTGCTGGTGCAGGCAAGAGAGCTTCTTAAAAAGATGGGACTGGAAGGAAAGGAAGATGCATATCCTTACCAGCTGTCTGGCGGTCAGCAGCAAAGGGTCTCCATTGCAAGGGCACTTTGCATGAATCCAGATATTTTGTTTTTTGATGAGCCTACTTCTGCACTGGACCCGGAGCTTACTGGTGAGATCCTGAAGGTGATCAAGGCCCTTGCTGCAGAGCATATTACCATGGTGATCGTAACTCATGAGATGACTTTTGCAAGAGATATTTCAGACAGGATTATTTTTATGGATGATGGTGTGATCGCTGTAGAAGGTACACCTGAGCAGGTATTTGCTTCCGAACATGCCCGTATGAAGGAATTCCTGGGTAAATTCCATCAGGGTTGATGCCTTTTTGGTTGCTTTTGCATGGGCAATGTTATATAATTTTAGACGAATAAGTATGTTTATCCGTAAAAAGCGGGGAAACATACATTTTATCATGTGCAGGAACTGTCAGTTCCTGAATATACAAAGAAATAGGAGAACGAAGATGAGCACAGACAGATACACAAGTCCGTTATCCGAGCGTTATGCAAGCAGAGAGATGCAGTATATTTTTTCACAGGATATGAAGTTCCGTACCTGGAGAAAGCTGTGGATCGCACTTGCAGAGACAGAGAAAGAACTGGGGCTTCATATTACCCAGGAGCAGATCGATGAGATGAAAGCCCATGCAGAGGACATCAATTATGATGTGGCAAAAGCAAGGGAAAAGGAAGTCCGTCATGATGTAATGTCTCATGTGTACGCTTACGGAGTTCAGTGTCCCAAGGCAAAAGGAATCATCCATCTGGGAGCTACCTCCTGTTATGTAGGGGACAACACAGATATCATCATTATGGTAGAAGCATTGAAGCTGGTTCAGAAGAAGTTGGTGAATGTTGTTGCAGAGCTGTCCAGGTTTGCAGGCAAATACAAGGATCAGCCCACACTGGCTTTTACACATTTTCAGCCTGCACAGCCTACTACAGTAGGGAAAAGAGCAACCTTATGGTGTCAGGAGTTCCTTATGGATCTGGAAGATCTGGAGTATGTACTGGGAACCATCAAGCTGCTTGGCTCCAAAGGAACTACAGGTACACAGGCAAGCTTCCTGGAGCTTTTTGACGGAGACCAGGAGACTATCGACAAGATCGATCCGATGATCGCACAGAAGATGGGATTTAAGGCATGCTATCCGGTATCCGGACAGACCTATTCCAGAAAGGTTGATACCCGTGTTGCAAATATCCTTGCAGGTATTGCTGCCAGCGCACATAAGATGTCCAATGACATCCGTCTTTTACAGCATCTGAAAGAAGTGGAAGAGCCTTTTGAGAAGTCTCAGATCGGATCTTCTGCTATGGCATACAAGAGAAATCCTATGAGAAGTGAGCGTATTGCTTCCTTATCCAGATATGTGATGATAGATGCATTGAATCCGGCTATCACCTCTGCCACCCAGTGGTTTGAAAGAACTTTGGATGATTCAGCAAATAAGCGTCTTTCCATTCCGGAAGGATTCCTTGCTATTGATGGTATACTGGATCTGTGTCTGAATGTGGTTGATGGGTTGGTTGTTTATCCTAAGGTGATCGAGAAGCATATGATGGCTGAACTTCCGTTTATGGCTACTGAGAACATTATGATGGATGCAGTAAAGGCAGGCGGAGACCGCCAGGAACTGCATGAGCGTATCCGTGAACTTTCCATGGAAGCAGGAAAGACTGTAAAGGTAGAAGGAAAGGATAACAATCTTCTTGAACTGATCGCTGCGGATCCTGCTTTCAACCTTACATTGGAAGAACTGCAGAAAACAATGGATCCTAAGAAGTATGTTGGCCGTGCAAAAGAGCAGACAGAAAGCTTTGTTGCAAAGGTAGTAACCCCTGTGCTGGATGCCCATAAAGAGATGCTTGGCATGCACGCAGAGATTAATGTATAACAGCCATTTATCTCAGTCGAGAAGACTCCCATTTCTTTCAGGTGGTAAGTAACAGCAAGTTCGTCTCAGTGGGAGTCCAATCTCCGACTGAGATAAACGCTCCGCGAGGATACGCAGTGATTCTGTAAAGAATATGTCAGCTTACGCTGACCAGAATCACGCGCCAAGTCTCGCGGCTGCTCGACTTGAAAGCTGTGGCTGTTTGGAAAGCCTGATGGTTTTCCGTGATGGAGGGAGAAAGAAAAATGTTAAAAATTGTGATTATTGTACTGGCAATAGTTGTACTTTTGGTGCTCTGGCTTGTGTCCTCCTATAATGGATTTGTCAGACTTCGCAACAAAAGCGAAGAAGCCTTTTCAGCTATGGATGTATCCTTAAAGAAACGGTATGATCTGATTCCTAATTTTGTGGAAACTGTAAAAGGTTATGCCAAGCACGAACAGGACACACTTCAGGCTGTGATCAATGCCAGAAATATGGCTATGAATGCCAACAGTCCGGAGCAGAAAATAGCAAATGACAATGCACTTTCAGGTACACTGAAAAGTCTGTTTGCACTTACAGAAAGTTATCCGGATCTGAAAGCAAACCAGAACTTCCTGAGTCTGCAGAATCAGCTTTCCCGTATCGAGGAAGAAATTGCAGGTTCAAGAAGATACTATAATGGTGTTGTTAATAAATACAACACGAAAACAGAGATGTTCCCAGGCAATATTCTTGCGTCACTTTTCGGCTTCAAGAGAAAACCTCTTTATGAAGTAAATTCTGAAGCTGAAAGAGAAAATGTAAAGGTTTCTTTTTGACATCAAACAAGAAACCTGAGCAGGAGGAGAAAGTATGTTTAAGAAAGTCAGCCTGTCAACAATATTCCAGATCGGCATACTGGTTGTTATTGGAATCATGTTTTGTATGACAGGGAATATCCTGGGAGGGGTAAGTGGTGACAGCAGCACCCTTGAATATGACCACAATATGGATACTGAGAATTACCATGTGGAAGTGACCCTTGGGGAAGACAACAGTTACCTGGTAAGTGAGACGATCCAGGTGGACATGCTTCGGGAACGTCATGGAATTTACCGCTATATTCCAATGAAAGGCACCATTCAGAATGTGCAAGGGGAAAAGATCCCTTATTTTGCTGATATAGAGTTGGAAGATTGCAATACAAATGTAGAAGAGAGTACAGACGAGGGCTTCTATGTTCTTAAGCTTGGGGATGCGGATCATACGGTATATGGCCCACAGACCTATTACCTGGAGTACTCAGTTACACCGTTAGTACAAGAAAAAGCATATACAGATGTATATTACAACCTGTTTCCTTTAAGCTGGCAGAATGTGATTCCAGCAGGCAGCAGCTTTATAGTAAGCTTTCCAAAGAATTTTGATCATGAAAAGCTGGAATTATATTATGGAAGTTACGGATCGACTGCAGATGGGAAGGAACTGATGGATCTTGTCTGGGATGGGAATACCCTGGAAGGTACGCTGACCCAGGATATGGAATTTGGCAGCGGCATTACCATGTATGCCCAGATGGGAGATGATTATTTTACAGGAAGTAATCTGATCCCTCCTGTGAATACGATCCTGGTGGCTGCTTCCGTGGTGATCCTGATGCTGGTGATCTTTATGTTCCGCTGTTTTGGAAGGGACGAAGAGATCATCACATCTGTACAGTTCCAGCCCCCTGTAGATCTGGACAGTGCAGCAGTAGGATACATTATTGACGGTAGTGTGGAGGATAAGGATGTTTTGTCCCTGATTCTTTACTGGGCAGACAGAGGTCATCTTCAGATTAAAGATACAGGCAAGAAAAAGGATCTTACACTGATAAAGACAGCACTTCCATTACCAGTAGATGCTCCCAAATATGAAAGGACCCTGTTTGATAAGCTTTTCAAAAAAGGAGATTCTGTCAGGATTTCCAGTTTGAAATATAAATGTGCAGGTACAATTGATACGGTTAAGAGTCAGGTTAAGGATTATGTGAAGGCAAAGGGGGGGCTTTATACTACTTCATCTACTGTGGCAAGAGTGTTTGCTGCCCTGATCAGCTTTGTGCCCATGTGCATCTTTCTTGTGATGATGCTTGTGCTGAATAAGTTTTGGATCCTGCAGCAGCTTTTCAGTGTGTTTTCACTGATTTTGATGGTGATCGGTATGGTTCTTCTCTGCTCTGCTGTTGATAAATGGCATGGCCGACGAGGCGCCGGCCGTGTTGGAGGCGGGTTCATAGGAATCTGTTTTTACCTGTGCGGTATTGCACTTGTGACAGGTATTTATCTTTCTGGCTTAAGACAGCAGAATGTGTTTGATTTTACACGTGGGCTGGCAGTGGCAGCAGTGGCATCCTTTATATGTCTGTTCTTTACAGCATTTATGAAAAAAAGAACTGAAAAATGTGTGGACTGGATGGGACGTTTGCTTGGGCTTAGAGAGTTTATTAAAACGGCAGAGCTTGACCGTCTGAAGGCAATGGCAGAAGATAATCCGGAATGGTTTTATAGCGTGCTGCCATATACCTATGTGTTCGGTCTTTCTGATGTATTTGCAAAGAGACTGGAAACATTAGCTATTCCTGCACCTGAGTGGTATGTAAGCAGTTCCCCGGATTACTTAACATGGAATTATTATATGTTCAGCAGGCAGATGTCAAAGAGCATGCAGCACGTAACAAGTACCCTTACCAAGGTGGATCCGGGAAGTTCATCAGGAGGCGGAAGCAGCGGAGGATCTTCCTTTGGAAGCAGCGGCGGTTTTTCCGGCGGCGGTTTTGGCGGCGGAGGCGGCGGAAGCTGGTAATGTGGTTTTAGAAATATTAAGAAAATAGTATAGGATGTTTCCGGATTTACGGTAAACATAAAAAGACACGAGGAGGAATTGTGTTATGATCAAAGCAGTAGTAGGCGCTAACTGGGGCGATGAGGGAAAAGGAAAGATTACCGATATGCTGGCTCAGGAAGCGGATGTTGTTGTAAGATTCCAGGGAGGAGCTAATGCAGGACATACCATCGTCAATGACTATGGCAAATTTGCACTGCATACACTTCCATCTGGTGTATTTTCCGGTCGTACTACAAGTGTGATCGGAAATGGTGTGGCACTGGATATTCCTGTATTTTTTAAAGAATATAATGAGATTGTCAGTAGAGGCGTACCGGCACCTAAGATCCTGATCTCTGACAGAGCACAGATCGTTATGCCTTATCATCCTCTGTTTGATCAGTATGAGGAGGAAAGACTGGGAGGCAGATCCTTTGGATCTACCAAATCAGGTATTGCACCTTTCTATTCTGACAAATATGCAAAGATCGGTTTTCAGGTAAATGAACTGTTTGACAATGAGAAACTGAGAGAGAAGGTTGAAAGCGTTTGCCAGGTTAAGAATGTTATGTTAGAGCATCTTTACCACAAGCCGCTTCTGAATCCGGATGAAATTATGGATAAGCTGATGGAATACAAAGAAATGGTTGCTCCATATGTAGGAAATGTATCTCTCTTTTTGTGGAATGCATTGAAAGAAGGAAAAGAGATCCTTCTTGAAGGACAGCTTGGTTCTATGAAAGATCCTGATCATGGCATCTATCCAATGGTTACATCTTCTTCTACACTGGCAGGCTATGGCGCAATCGGTGCGGGAGTTCCTCCATATGAGATCAAGAAGATCATTGCTGTAAGTAAAGCATATTCCAGTGCTGTAGGTGCTGGTGCATTTGTATCTGAGATCTTTGGTGATGAGGCTGATGAACTGAGAAAACGCGGTGGTGACGGCGGTGAGTTTGGTGCTACTACCGGACGCCCAAGACGTATGGGATGGTATGACTGTGTTGCATCCAAGTATGGCTGCCGTATCCAGGGAGCTACAGACGTGGCTTTTACAGTTCTTGATGTTCTTGGATATCTGGATGAGATTCCGGTTTGTGTAGGATATGAGATTGACGGTCAGGTAACAACTGATTTCCCAACTACCTGCAAGCTGGAAAAAGCAAAACCCGTACTGGAAAAGCTTCCGGGATGGAAATGTGATATCCGCGGAATCAAGAAATACGAAGATCTTCCGGAAAACTGCAGAAATTATATTGAGTTTATTGAGAAGCAGATCGAGTGCCCGATCACAATGATTTCTAACGGACCGGGAAGAAATGATATTATTTATAGAAACAGGTAAAAGTTTTGAGGGACCGGCCAGTGGAGAACAGCTTGCTGGCCCCTCTTTTTATCTGTCAGGAAGGCGGAAGTATTATGAAAAATTTAAAAAAGGCAGCTGCGATTTTAGGAATAGTGGTTTTTCTGCTGGCAGCCTGTATGCCAATGTTTTTTGCAATGACAGACAGCAATCTGTTCAGGGCTTCCTGGGGAGTAGCCATTCTTGTGCCTATTCTTGGATATCTGTTTTGGATGATGTACAGGCTGCTGGATAAAAGAAAAAGGAGTGCAGAGGGTAAAATGAAAAATGTGATTTTTGATGTAGGACTGGTTCTGGTTGACTTTGACTGGCAGGGGTATCTTAAGTCTTTTGGCTTTCCAGAGGAAGAGAATAAGCTGATCGGTGAAAAGGTATTTCTCAGCCAGCAGTGGAATGAGAGAGATCGCGGCCTTTATGATGAGGAAACTTACGTAAAGGCTTTTGAAAGAGCATTACCGGAATATGCACAGGATGTAAGGAAGGTTTTGGAAGGTTCCGGTAAAACTATTAAGGTGCGGGATTATGCAGATACCTGGACAAAGTACCTGAGAAGCAAAGGGTATCGTCTGTATGTGCTTTCCAATTACTGTGATTATGCATTAAAACAAACAAGAAAGGATCTTACTTTCCTGAAAAATATGGATGGGATCATTTTTTCCTGCGAAGTGCAGCAGCTGAAACCGGAAAAGGATATTTATGAAACCCTGCTGGGCAGATACGGACTGAAAGCAGAAGAAAGTGTATTTCTGGATGACAGGGCTGAGAATTGTGAGGCAGCCAGACAGCTTGGCATCCATGCCATCCAGTTTCATGATTTTAAGCAGGCAGTGGCCGAGCTGGAGAAGCTGGGCATAAAATAAATGCGGAAAGCAGTCCTTATTTGTACCGCATTCCGCATTTTCCAGGGGAGGATATAAGTTACAGTAACTGTTTGGTACCGGCAGAAGCCTGCCTGCTGAACAGTTACTTTTGCTTTATCATTTGTAATGACGTCATTGAAGGGGTTCAATGAACAATCATAGTATAGGCATATAGAATTGATTTTATACATGGAAAAAAACGCGTAATCTGCTAAAAGAATTGCGTAATGATTTAAAAGATGTTATAATGGATGAAATCCGGTCTGCAGATGCAGGACCTAAGGAAATGAAAAATGAATCTTATTTGAAAAGAGGAACCAAGAAATGAGCGACAAGACCATTTTAGAGCAGTGGCGTGGGATTGCCTATGATCAGCAGGCAGACCGCAATAAACTCCAGAGATTCTGGGCAAACTATTTTAACATTGAAAAAGGTATTTATGAGCAGCTTTTAGAGAATCCGGATGAGGTTGTTACCGGCACAGTAAAAGAGCTTGCTGAGAAATATGGACAGGAAGTACTTACCATGGTAGGTTTCCTGGATGGTATTAATGACAGCCTGAAGGTTAAGAATCCTATTGAGACTATGGATGAGAATACAATTGTAAGTCTGTGCTTTGACAAAGAACTTCTGTATAAGAATATGGTAGATGCAAAAGCAGACTGGCTGTATGAACTGCCTCAGTGGGATAAGATCTTTACTCCTGAGAAGAGAAAAGAACTTTATTTGGAGCAGAAGAAGTCAGGAACTGTGATCAAGCCACATAAAGTAGGCCGTAATGATCCATGTCCTTGCGGAAGCGGCAAGAAATATAAATATTGCTGTGGCAGAAATAAATAAATAAAACGGTTTTTTGATGAACGTATTCATTTTTTCGGCAGGTATTCTTTGCCTGACCTATTATATAGTAATTATTATCCATGCAGGTATTACGGCAGATTTTGCCTGGATCTGGCCTGCAGGAACTGTTCTTTTGTGGGGATGGTGTCTGGTCAGACGACACATGGAACGATATGAACTGCAGCTTCCTGACTGGATCAGTATGGCAGGTTATGTGCTGCTGGCAGCAGGTATTTGCTTATTTACATTTCTGTTGATCTGTGTGATCCACGGGATGCAGGCAAAAGGAAAACCGGGACTTGAGTATGTAGTTGTTCTTGGGGCACAGGTGAGAGGGCAGAAGCCATCAAAGGCATTGAAGATGCGTCTGGAGGCGGCCAGGGCTTATGCCAGGGAGAATCCTGATACTGTCCTGATCTTGTCCGGCGGGCAGGGACCTGGTGAAGATATCACAGAAGCAAAGTGTATGGCAGAGTATCTGCTAGTACATGGGATAGGAAAAGGGCAGATGATCCTCGAGGAACGGTCTGTAAGTACCAGGGAGAATCTCGTTTTTTCTGATCAGTTGACTGGATGCAGTCATGGGAATTGCGGGATCTTGTCCAATAATTTTCATATTTATCGTGCACTGTGTCTTGCAAGAAAATTAGGATATCAGGATTTATGCGGTATCGGAGCAAAGTCGGATCTGATCATGCAGGTACATTATGTGATACGGGAGACAGCAGCCCTAATAAAAGAAAAAATATCCGGGAATATCTGAGTCAGCCCATTGACAAACAGAATTTCCGCATATATAATGAGTGCGTAATAAGGAAAAACGATGAAGAGAAGAGTAGGCTGCAGAACGATTCAGAGAGAGACATATAGGTGTGATTGTCTTATCGTAAAGTAGTTGAAGACCACCTCCGAGTGACTTTAATACAGTCCGGTGATTCCGTTATCATCAAATAAGTGGCCATTTTATACGATAGTATCAGCAGATAGTATGATCTGGCAAGCAGGGTGGAACCGCGAATGTTTATTCGTCCCTTACAGTGCATATGCATTGTAAGGGATTTTTTTGTATAATTTCATAAAAAAAGAGACGCATCCGTTGGGAACCCTCACATTAATAAGTGAAAAGGAGAAAGAACATGGTTGTCACATTAAAAGATGGATCCAAAAAAGAATATTCCGAACCAAAGTCTGTTATTGAGATTGCTTCCGACATCAGTGAAGGACTTGCCAGAGTTGCCTGTGCAGGAGAACTGGACGGAGAGGTTGTCGATCTTAGAACAGTTATTGATAAAGACTGTGAGCTCAGCATTCTTACATTTGAGGATGAAGGCGGAAAAGCTGCATTTCGTCATACAGCATCCCATATCCTGGCTCAGGCACTGAAAAGACTGTATCCGGATGTGAAGCTGGCGATCGGACCTTCTATTGCAGAGGGATTTTATTATGATATTGACAGTGAGACACCGATCCAGACAAATGATCTTGCAAAGATCGAAGCTGAGATGAAAAAGGTGGTAAAAGAAGCACTGCCTATTACACGCTTTACAAAGCCAAGAGAAGAAGCAATTGCTTATTTTGAGGAAAAAAATGAGCCTTACAAGGTAGAATTGATCCAGGATCTGCCAGAAGGTGCCGAGATCAGCTTTTATCAGCAGGGTGAGTTTGTAGATTTGTGCGCAGGTCCCCATCTGATGAGCACAAAACCTGTCAAAGCATTTAAGCTTACCAGTCTTGCTGGTGCATACTGGAGAGGCAGCGAGAAGAATAAGATGCTTACCAGGATCTATGGTACTGCTTATACCAAGAAAGCAGAGCTGGAAGAATACCTGAACCGTATGGAAGAAGCAAAGAAACGTGACCACAGAAAGCTTGGTAAAGAGCTTGGTCTGTTTATGATGAGTGATGAAGGACCTGGCTTCCCATTCTTCCTTCCAAAGGGTATGGTTCTGAAGAATACACTTCTGGATTACTGGAGAGAGATCCATCAGAAGGCTGGATATGTGGAGATTTCCACACCTATTATCTTGAACCGTCATCTGTGGGAAACATCCGGACACTGGGATCATTATAAAGAGAATATGTATACAACAGTGATCGATGAGCAGGATTACGCCATCAAACCAATGAACTGTCCTGGCGGCATCCTTGTATATCAGTCAGAACCACGTTCTTACCGGGATCTGCCACTGCGTATGGGTGAGCTTGGTCTTGTCCATCGTCATGAGAAATCCGGTCAGCTTCATGGCCTGATGCGTGTACGTTGCTTTACACAGGATGATGCCCATATCTTTATGATGCCTGAGCAGATCCGTGACGAGATCAAAGGCGTTGCAAAGCTGATTGATGAAGTATACCAGCTGTTTGGATTTAAATATCATGTAGAACTTTCCACACGGCCTGAGGATTCCATGGGAAGTGACGAAGATTGGGATATGGCGACTACAGCACTTCAGGGTGCTTTGGATGATTTGGGTCTGTCCTATTCTGTAAATGAAGGAGACGGAGCATTCTATGGTCCTAAGATTGATTTCCATCTGGAAGATTCTATTGGAAGAACATGGCAGTGTGGTACGATCCAGCTTGACTTCCAGCTGCCAATGAGATTTAACTGCGAATATATCGGAGCTGATGGAGAGAAGCATCGTCCGATCATGATCCATCGTGTTGTATTTGGTTCTATTGAGCGTTTCATCGGTATCCTGATTGAGCATTTTGCTGGTGCATTCCCTACATGGCTTTCACCAGTACAGGTAAAGGTACTTCCTATTTCTGACAAATATATGGATTATGCAGGAAAAGTACTTGATGACCTGAAGGAAAATGGTATCCGCGCAGAAATCGATACCCGTGCAGAGAAGATCGGTTACAAGATCCGTGAGGCGAGACTTCAGAAGATTCCGTACATGCTTGTTGTAGGTGCAAAGGAAGAGGAAGAAGGCAAGGTTTCTGTAAGAAGCCGTTTCCTTGGTGATGAAGGAGCTAAAGACCTGAGCGTATTTGTCTCTGATATTAAAGAGGAGATCAGAACACGAGCAAACCGTAAGGTTGAAGTGCAGGAAGAAAAGAAATAAACCAGCAAAAGAAATAAAACAGTAAAAGAAATTATGAAAGGACTGCAATCCGGGAAAAACCTGCGATACAGTCCTTTTGTAAAATGGAGGTTTATCTCAGTCGAGAAGACTCCCACCTCTTTCAGGTGGTGAGTAACAGCAAGTTCGTCTAAGTGGGAGTCCAATCTCCGACTGAGATAAACGCTCCGCGAGGATGCGCAGTGATTCTGTAAAGAATATGTCAGCTTACGCTGACCAGAATCACGCGCCAAGTCTCGCGGCTGCTCGACTTGAATCTGAACTTTATTTTGAGAAGAAAGCCGCTTTGATCTGTTCAACTGGCATATCCTGGCCAGTCCACAGACGGAAGGCTTCTGCACCCTGATACAGAAGCATATACATGCCGTTAAAAGTATGACAGCCAGCAAGCTTTGCTTCCTGCAGAAAACGGGTTTCTCTGGGATTATAGATCACATCAGAAACGATCAGATCTTTATGGTATATGGAGGTATCTGTGATGATAGTATTCTCTGTATTTGGAGCCATACCAAGGGATGTGGCATTTAAAAGCAGGTAGCTTTTTGAAATGGCATTTTTAAGAGCCTGCTGATCCTGGTTTTCGTGAAGATAAGCATTGCAGGGCAGATTATGGTTGATGTTATCCACAAGCCTGCGGGTGCGATCCCAGAAACGGCTGGTTTTCCTGGCGAAAATGTGTATATCCTTTACTCCGTCCAGTGCTGCCTGTGCACAAATAGCAGTGGCAGCTCCACCAGCACCCATTATGGTAAGCGTCTTCCCAATAAGGTCATAGCCGGCGTCCTGTACTGCACGCATATATCCCATACCATCTGTATTATAACCGATCAGTCTGCCATTATCATTTACAACTGTATTAATGGCACCGATCAAAGAAGCAGCAGGAGATAGTTCGTCCATAAGCTCTACTGCTTTGTTTTTGTTTGGCATTGTCAGATTAAAACCGCGGATACCACAGGTTTTCAGTCCCTGTACAGCAGCAGGAAGACCCTCTTCTCCTACATCAAAGCAAAGATATACGTAATCAAGCCCTAACAGACGAAAGGCTTCATTATGCATGGATGGTGAAATACTGTGTGCAACCGGGCTTCCAAGAAGAGCAGTAAGTTTTGTATGGCCAGTGATTGGAATCATAATATACCTCCATTTACAGATCAGTGTGATCATCGTGTTGCTTTTATTTTATTTCAGTGAAAAGGAGATGTCAAGAAATGACAAAACCCATTCAGGTAAAAAACATTATACTGGGAGAGGGAATGCCCAAGATATGTGTTCCTCTCACAGAAAGTAAATCAGAGGAAATATGTACACAAGCTGTGAATGCAAAGACGGCAGGAGCAGAGCTGGTGGAGTGGAGAGCGGATTTTTACTGCAATCTTTGTAATGAGGATGATTTAAGGGACACATTGGAAGAATTGATCCGGATTTTGGATGGTATTCCGTTGATATTTACTATTCGTACAAAAAAAGAAGGCGGAAACGCAGAATTATCCACAGAGGAGTATGTAAGGATCAATCTGGCCGCAGCCAGAACAAAAAAAGCTGATTTTGTGGATGTAGAAGTATTTGGAGAAGAGGAGGAGAAGAAGTCCCTGATCTTACAGCTCCAAAAAGAAGACTGCAGGGTAATTGCATCCAGTCATGATTTTGAAAAAACGGAAGAAAAAGAAGCGTTGGTTCAAAGATTTAAAAGAATGGATGAAACCGGTGCCGACATCTTAAAAATTGCTGTGATGCCAAAGAACTTTGAGGATGTTGCTGCAATTATGCAGGCAACAAAGGAAATGTGCACATGTACCAGCAAACCATTGATTTCCATGTCTATGGGAAGTATAGGCTCCATTAGCAGGATTGCAGGAGAAAATTTTGGTTCCTGCCTTACTTTTGCTACAGTAGGAGCTGCATCAGCGCCAGGGCAGTTCCCTATCCAGGAGCTTCGTGTAATGATGGAGGCGCTTCATCAGGAAAACAGGCGGCAAGAAACCAAGTGATCAGAACTGACAGGAAAAATGAAGAATAAAGTAGAAGGATAAAGTAGAAGGATAAAAAGTCGAAACATATCGAAATGTCACGAGAAATTCTAAAGATCCTGGTGGTTGTTTTGACAAAATCCGCACCCCCTATCACCTTATAATGAATTCGCTCACCAAAGTGAAGGATTGACAGGTCATAGGGGGTTTTTATGTATGAAGATATACATAGATGTAGTCTTTGTAACAAATCTCTTAATGGACTATATTCTTCTGCAGGCAGTCGGCGCATATCTGTCCTGCTGCAAAAGCCAGAAGAGAACCTTTGCCGGGGCAATGATTGGTGCCCTGTTTTCCTGCCTGATTCTTTATGTACATATGGATGGGATTCTGACTGTAAGTATTTTGCTTCACGGTGGATGTGCCTGTTGCATGACTTTTTTGGCGTATGGATTAAAGCAGAAAGGAATTCTGGCAAAAGCAATTTTGTCGCTGTATCTTGCTGCGTTTCTTGCAGGAGGATTGTGGGATATGCTTATGCGGGGAAGAAAGAAAGGATTTTTGATTTTTCTTCTTTTTTCGGCGGTCACTTATTTTTGCTTTATGTTCCTGGCTTATATTTCACAGGTTGTGGATGTGAAAAAGAGGAATCTTTATCCGGTTGCCCTGTCTTATCAGGGAAAAGTACAGTCATCTTATGGATTATATGACACAGGGAATCTGCTGACAGATCCAATCAGTGGAAAACCGGTTTCTGTTGTAACACCGGAATTTCTGGCAGGTTTACTGCCTGGATCGCTGGCAGAAAAAGTAACACATTTAAAAGAGAACCCAGGGGAGATTGAAAGTACGGAACTTGCAGGGCTGCATCCTCATTTTCTGATCTGCAGGAGTGTAGGAGGAGAAAGGATGCTTCTGGCAGTGACACTGGAAGATCTGATCATTCACACTCCCAAAGAAGTGGTTCATATTGAAAGCCCGGTGTTGGTATTACCAGAGGAACCCTCTGCTTTGGGAAAAGAGTGCCAGGTGCTTTTGAATGCTAAATTGTTGTAACAGGAGGGGAATATCTATGAACAGAGCAGCAGATGTAAGTTATTATCCGTTTCAGCTTTTTTCCAGGTTCGTATTCACAAGACCCAGGGAAATTTATTATATTGGAGGCAATGATATATTGCCGCCACCCCTTACGCCGGAGCAGGAAAATGATGTGTTGGAGTGTTTGGGAACAGAACGGGAAAAAGAAGCCAAGGCTCTTCTTATTGAGCATAATCTTAGGCTGGTTGTTTATATTGCAAAGAAGTTTGATAATACAGGGGTAGGGGTAGAGGATCTGATCTCTATAGGAACCATAGGGTTGATCAAGGCAATTAATACCTTTAATCCTGTGAAAAAGATCAAGCTTGCAACATATGCATCCAGGTGTATAGAAAATGAAATTCTGATGTACCTTCGCAGGAATAGTAAAATCAGAATGGAGGTTTCCATTGATGAGCCTTTGAACGTAGACTGGGACGGAAATGAGCTGCTGCTGTCAGATATTCTGGGAACAGATGAAGATGTGATATCCAGACGTCTGGAGGATGAGGTGGAGATTACATTACTGGGGAAAGCTATTGCAAAACTTTCACCAAGGGAGCAGACGATTATCAAATTACGTTTTGGAATTGGAAAGACGGATGGACGGGAGAAAACACAGAAAGAAGTGGCAGATCTTTTGGGGATTTCCCAGTCCTATATTTCCAGGCTGGAAAAACGTATTATGAAAAGGCTGAGAAAAGAAATCGTCAAGTACGAATAAAGAGGTAAGATTCAGAAGCATGGTTTTGGGAAAAGACTTATTCCGGGGATCATGCTTTTGATGTGTGAAAGAACTATGATATGTGAAATGCATAAAGTCTCTGAATATGGGAATAATATCACAAAAGAGAGGAGAAAGAACAATGAATGAAAATGCAGAATTACTGAATTATGTATACCAGAATTCGCAGATGGGCGTAGAATCCATAGACAGGATTCTGGATCTGACAGAAGATGAATCATTTCGGAAGGTATTAAAGGAGCAACAGAAAGATTATATGAGATTTCATGAAAAGGCAAGAGAAAAGCTTCATGAGAATGGATTTGATGAAAAAGGGTTAAATTCCTTTGAAAAAATGAGAACGTATTTGATGATCAACATGCAGACCTTAACAGATCAGTCGGTTTCTCATATTGCAAAAATGATGATACAGGGAAGCAGTATGGGCATTACTGAAGCTTTGCAGAAACTGCATCAGTATGAGAATGATGCAGATAAGGAAATTCGGAAATTAATGGAGGACCTGAAGGATTTTGAAGAAAAAAATATAGAACGACTGAAGAAATATCTTTAAAATTTTAATTAAAACGAAAAAATCCTAGGATAAAAAGTCTGGAATGTTTCCGGACTTTTTTGTTTACGTTGAAACTGTGATGTGATATAGTATTACTATGAATTTGATGATGCTAAAAGATAAAATAAAAGAAAGTTAAATGAAAAAGAAAGCTAAATAGAAAAGAAAGCTAAATACAGAAATTATCAGAAAAACAAAAGAAAGGAACATGTCAGATAATGGAAAGATATTATCAACCGGAGATTGAGTGCGCTTCCCTGGATCAGATTCGGGAATTACAAAGCAAACGGCTTGTGAAGCAGGTACAGAATGTGTGGGAGCACGTTCCTATGTATAGAAAGAAAATGGAAGAACAGGGAGTAGAGCCAGGAGATATCCAATCAGTAGATGATCTTCATAAGCTTCCTTTTGTTACAAAGGACGATCTAAGGGAGGTTTATCCTTATGGTTTGCTGGCCAGACCACTATCAGACTGTGTCAGGATCCATTCAACCAGCGGAACCACCGGCAGACGGGTAGTTGCTTTTTATACACAGCATGATATTGATCTTTGGGAAGACTGTTGTGCAAGGGCTATTGTTGCAGTTGGCGGTACAAAGGAAGATGTTTGCCATGTAAGTTATGGCTATGGACTGTTTACAGGCGGTGCTGGTCTTAATGGAGGTTCACATAAAGTAGGCTGCCTTACATTACCTATGTCTTCCGGGAACACAGACCGGCAGATTCAGTTTATGACAGACCTGGGATCCACGATTCTGTGTTGCACCCCTTCTTATGCTGCTTATTTGGCAGAGTGTATTTGCGAGCGGGGCGTACGGGACCAGATCAAGCTGAAGGCGGGTATTTTTGGAGCAGAAGCCTGGACTGAGGAGATGCGCAGGGATATTGAGGACAAGCTTGGAATCAAAGCCTACGATATATATGGACTAACTGAGATTTCAGGACCTGGAGTAGCATTTGAATGTTCAGCACAGTCCGGGATGCATGTAAATGAGGATCATTTTATTCCTGAGATCATCAATCCCAAAACAGGAGAGGTTCTTCCTGACGGAGAGAAAGGGGAACTTGTCTTTACTTGTATTTCAAAAGAAGCCTTCCC
The DNA here is from genome assembly GCF_040929965.1 of Blautia sp. 1033sp1_1033st1_G9_1033SCRN_220408. NCBI lineage: Bacteria > Bacillati > Bacillota > Clostridia > Lachnospirales > Lachnospiraceae > Blautia > Blautia sp. 1033sp1_1033st1_G9_1033SCRN_220408. The sequence goes on from NZ_JBFKZO010000005.1 coordinate 182,903, forward strand.
TTTGATGAGATACCGTACAAGGGATATTGGTATCCTTAGCAGAGAAAAGTGTTCCTGTGGAAGAACTCATGTTAAAATGACAAAACCATTAGGCAGAAGTGACGATATGCTGATCGTAAAGGGCGTGAATGTATTCCCGTCCCAGATAGAGACTGTACTTATGAACAAAGGATACCCAGCAAACTATCAGATCATTGTTGACAGGGTAAATCATAGCGATACAATTGAAATACAGGTAGAGATGACTGCGGAAATGTTCTCTGACAGTCTGAGTGCTGTAGCTGCAAAGGAAAAAGAACTGGTAGATGCGTTAAAGGCTATGCTGGGTATTTATGCGAAAGTGAAGCTGGTAAATCCTAAAACCATTACTAGAAGTGAAGGAAAAGCAGTGCGTGTGATTGATAAACGTAATCTGTATCAGCAGTAAGCTGTGGGATTTTTTGAGCAGTTATTCGGTTATGGGCAAGCAGTGAAGCGGACCTGGAATATCCGCTTGACTCTTATTAAAAAGTGAAAGGAGCAGAAGATTTATGACAGTAAAGCAGATTTCCGTTTTTCTTGAAAATAAGCCGGGGAAGCTGGCTGAGTTTACAGATGTTTTATCTGATAATAAGATTGATATGCGTGCGTTGTCTCTGGCAGAGGCAGCAGATTTCGGAATTGCCCGTGTTATTGTAGATGATGTATACAATGCATCTACGATTTTAAAAGATGCAGGATATGTATTTTCTATGACCAAGGTGGTTGCAGCTGTGATTCCAGATGAACCAGGCGGACTTTCCCATGTGATTAAGACTTTAGGCGATTCTGGAGTGAATATTGAATACATGTATGCATTTACCACCCCGAAAAAGGGAACTGCCTGCATGATCCTTCGTGTAGAAGATGTTGCAAAAGCAATTGAAGTACTGCAAAAAGAAGGCATCCGTCAGGTTGAGCAGGAAGAATTGACGGAGTTATAAAAAGCAAGGTGATCGAAAATGCGTGTGAGGGAGGAGTAAGTATGACAACATTGGATATATTGGATCGACTGCAGAAAGATGCACTACGTGACAGAGAACTGAGAAAACATCTTCTTGCCACACGCAGTGAGAAGGATCCGTTGACTGTATTTTGCTGCTTATGTAGAAGCTTTGGCTATGAGCTCTATGAGATGGATCTTATTTCTGCAGGAGAAGATTTTTATGCAGAGATGCGCCGCAGTACAAATGGCGGTGGGGAGAATTCTCCCAAGCTTGAAGGTGAAGATGATTTTTATGAATTGCTGATGGCAAGTCTTCAGGAAGCGGAAAAGGCAGCAGATAAGTAATCATAGAAGTTATCAGGTAAATTAAATTGTTGGATAAAAAGAAAAACGGATTGGCAAACAAGATTATAAATAAGATAATCAGCAGTAGGGAAAATACCTGAAAGAGATGAAAAGATCTTTTAAATGTATCCAGCACTTCAAACGCCCTGAGTTTTTCAAAGAATAAGAAATTTACGGAGCTTGAAGTGGATTTGTCCGTTTTATTCTCAACATTTTGGGGTAAAGAGTAAAAAACATTTGAAAAAATAATTTGAAGTGTTATCTGAAGAATATCAGCTGGGAGTTAATCCCCCAGCTGATATAGCCTCCGGCAGGACTGCAGAGGTGCGCAGGAGAAGTATGTCATGCAATTGCATGACGCGCACCTCGCAGCAAGAATGCCGAGGCATTCTTGAATTTGAATTTAACCGAATCAAGTGAGTTCCCTGGGTTGGTTGCGAAAAGCAATAAGAAATGGGTGGGGACTTGCTTGTATCAGGAGGAGTGTAAGCTCCTTCTGATAAACTGCGAAGCAGTTATTCGGTTATGAACAAGTAGCGAAGCGGGCCTGGAATATCCGATTGCTGGAATATCCGATTGACTTAAAAAATTGATTTTTTTAAAAAAAGTGCTTGACGAATGCTTTTGGGTGTGGTAAAGTAAACAAGCTGTCGCAAGGAAATGTTTCTGAACAACTGAAAAATCAGTAAGTTTTCAGAAAATATAAAATTGATGTTGACAAATGACTGAACTTATGATAAAGTAACCAAGTCGTTGAAACAGAATGACAGATATCATTATCTTAAACAGTTTTGAAACCACTTAAAAAGTTTTAAAATAACTTAAAAAGTTCTTGACAAACGAAAACAGATGTGATAAATTAGATAAGCTGTCGAAAGACAGATGACAATGAACATTGATAACTAAACAGTGAAACACATACGATTCTCGAAAATTCTTTAACACTACGATCACTTGACGAAGCGAAGCTGAGTTTAGTGAGAGTGCGGTTCGGTTTTTAAAAACCGAACTTCATTGTTTGAGTGAATGAACTTTAAAACAGTAATGACGAGAGATAACTAAGCTAGTTGGTTGTCTTGAGACATCAAACTTTATCAGAGAGTTTGATCCTGGCTCAGGATGAACG
>NZ_JBFKZO010000006.1:0-171864 GCF_040929965.1 Blautia sp. 1033sp1_1033st1_G9_1033SCRN_220408
TATGATTGATAAAACTCAGCTGAAAATGGATACTGGCATCAAAGTAATTGAGGAAATCGCACCAATTTTCAAAGATTGCATTTTTGTCCTCGTTCTGAGCCAGCTGATAGTTGATGTCATAGAAGCGGATACACTTAGAATACGTTTTTCCCTGTACCCTGCAGATCCCATCTCTTCCCATTTCCTTATAAGCAATCGACTGCTGGACGGACAGTTTTTTCTGCCTGCATTTCTCTTCCTGCTTTTCTTTTTTCTTTTTTTCTTTTCTGTCTACTTTTTTGTATCCGGTATCTGCGACAGTTTTCTTATTTTTCTTTTTTCGCAACCGTTTTTCCTCCTTTCGGTTTTCCTGCATCCGGAGACTGTCTGATCTGTTCCGGATCTGTCTCATAATAGTTTTCAGTTTCATATTTTCTGACGGATGGACGAAGAAACTTCACCCGGATCATATGCATCAGAACATCTTCCAGATGCATCCCGTCTTTTTCGTACATGGCAAATAAAAATGCCGGTAACATCAAAAGCACCATGACCGTTGCTGCATTACTGTTTCCCATCACATTACGCAAGAGGAAATAGCTTGGAATTCCCATTGCAGCACCTATACTAATACAGATCAGCTGTCTTTTGGTCAGGTTAAATGCCACTTTATTCTTTACCTTCGTTAAATCTTTCGGTACGCTGACATATGCCATGATTTTCACTCCTTCCTGTAATTTAGTGCGCGTTAAATATCGACTTACTTAAGGATGCCGTCTTAAAGAGGCTGTAACATAAGATCACTGTGTAAGCCATAACGCCAAATAATGAAGAACTCAGATTATCTGAATACTGGATACCTGCAACAAGCACTGCATAGATTGCAACGCATACCATCATCAGAAATGCCTGGAAAGCCAGGGCAAAGAGTCCTCTGAAATAATTCGTGCCGATCTGTCCCCATTCTCTGTTACTCATAGTTGCGAATGGAATCGGCGCAACTGAGGTATATAGGTAAATCTCTATCATACGTCCATACATGATCACTGTAATCAGTACAGACAGGATCTTCATACAGAAGCCGACGATAAGGGTTTCCAGCGCCAATACAACAAGTTCTCCGATTTCCATACTTTCCAGTGTTGTGGAAAGATCCGTCAATGCCGAAGAAATATCAATGGCGGTACTTCCTGTGATAACACCGGCCGCAGAATTAACTACGTGCTGACCCACATCGAATACCGCCATTGTGATTGTAAATGTGTTACTCACCAGATACACAGCGATCCACATTTTTACGAAGTACTTGAAAAACATCCAGGTATCAATATCATGCATGTTGTTGCGCTCGGTCAGCATAGAAATCAATTCGTAGCAGAGTACGAGTGTGATAATAATACCTGCAATCGGCATGATTACGGAATCTGATAGATTCTGGATCATACTGAATATGCTGCCGTTCCACCCTTGCGGGGTCTGTCCAACCTGGGTAGCAATCTCACCTGTCTTTTGATTGACATCGGTAAACATCGTGTCCAGGTTGGAAGTGATCATCCCGGTTAAGAGCTCCCTCATCCATTCCTCAATCGCATCAAAAATCTGACTGAACATGGATCTCTACTCCTTTCTCTTAACCAAATAATCCACTCAGAAGCGGGATCAGCTGTGTTCCGATCAGGATAACACCACCACCGCTCATCAGCTGCTTAATTCCCTGGGATTTTGCACCCGGGTTGTCGTTTCCATAACCTTCCATCAGGTTGATTACGCCCCAGACACCAAGACCGGCACCGATTGCAACGACCAGTGTCTGAAGGATATTGATTGCACTGCTAAAAAAAGCCATAATCATGTGTGAACAAACGCTTTTTCTTATGGTCTGTAAGCGTTTGGCTCTACTCCTTTCCCTTTTATTCAGACCTTTTTATATCCTTATCAGTAGTAGCAGGGGGCTCGAATTCTTTCTTTCATATCAATCCTCACCTTCCTCAGCTTCAATCGCTGATACATCTTCTTGTGTTACAGTTACTTCATACATTTCAAATTCTGTATCTTTCGACATCACCAGTCGGTGTGCCAGATATTTTTCGACATCAAACGCATTATTCTTATTGAAATCGGCAAGCTCTTTGTACCGTTTGTGCTTTGTGATGTCATATTTGTTGCTTAAAAACGGCCGGACTCCACGAAGCTGTAAGATACATTTTTCTCCATCCATGACCGCCAGCTCATCTCTACTCATCAGTTCTTTTCCAGTCTTTTGATAGTTCAGTCCATAGGACCGGTTGCTGCCTCTGGTGTCTGATGTGTTGTAAAGATCAATGGTTTCCTTTCCCAGGGTTTCTGATATTTCTTTCAGTGTGGAGCTTTCCTTTCCGCCCAGGAAAAGAACGGTGTCACAGTTACCTGTGATCGTCTCAGCAGCATCCTTATAGATAGTTTTCAGCTGAGATTGTGACTGCAAGATGATAGAAGCGGAGATTTCCCTGCTTCGGATCGTAGCAATCAATTTGTCGAATTTTGGAATCTGTCCGATATTGCTGAACTCATCAAGAAGCAGCCGTACATGATAAGGGAGCCTGCCTCCATGCTCATCATCCGCTTTATCACAAAGCAGGTTAAAGAGCTGGGTGTACATGATTGCTACCACAAAGTTGAATGTATCATCGGTATCGCTGATGATGACAAACATGGCTGTTCTCTGATCACCGATCATATCCAGTTCCATTTCGTCATACGACATGATTTCTCTTAGTTCCTGAATGTCAAATGGTGCAAGTCTGGCACCACAGGAAATCAAAATCGATTTTGCAGTTTTGCCGGCCGCAAGCTTGTACTTGCGATATTGCCTTACTGCAAAGTGTTCCGGATTTTCTGCTTCCAGTTCTTCAAACAATTCATCCACTGCATTTTTAAATTCTTCATCATCCTCCCTGGTCTCACTGGCATTGATAAATTCCAACAAAGTAGAAAAGTTCTGTTCTTCCTCTGGTGCCTCATACCAGATGTATCCGATCAGTGCAGAATACAATAGACGTTCGGCCTTAACCCAGAAATCTTCCGTTGATTTTTCGCCCTCACCCTTGGTATTTGCGATAATGGTATTGACCAGCTTTAAGATGTCTTTTTCACTCCGGATATAATGGAACGGATTGTAATGCATGGACTTTTTAAAGTTGATCGTATTTAATACCTTGATCCGGTATCCTCCATTTACCAGCATCTTCCCGCATTCAACGATGATCGTTCCTTTCGGATCGGTGACCACATAGGATACGTGGTCCGTCATCTGCATAAGATTGGGCTTCACATAGAATCTTGTCTTTCCGGATCCGGAACCACCGATAACAATCACATTCTTATTTCTGGCATACTTCGGAGCTTTTGGTCGGCTGTTCATGGTCAGACGTTCTGTTTCTGTGAGGATGACATTGTTTTCAAAAACCGGATCCATGAATGGTTCGATGTCTTTTCTGTTTCCCCATCTTGCAGATCCATACTCCACACCCTGCCGGAACTTCTTTGCGTTTTTAGAACGATAGTAGACAACCAGTTTTAATGCACCTGCAGCCAGAACACCTACTGTAAGGTCCTGCAAAGCGATACTTGGCAGCCAGCTTAAAAATGCCAGTCGAAAATTGACTAACATCACGCCAAGTCTCTGGACCATGCTTTCTCCCAGGCAATGCCGGTACAGCCAGGATCCTTTATCTGCTACATAGAAGATAAAGAAATATGGGAGATTTAAGATCACCAGCCGTTTGATCTGGATCTTCTGTAATTTCTCCCGCATCATCGTTCCTGACCTCTGGATTTTTGTCTCTGCTTCACACGCTGGCGGTGCTTTGCTTTTCTTTCTACAGATTTCTGCAGTTTCTTTCTGACCGATGGTTTCTTCACCTGTTTCTTTTTCAGTTCTACTCCGGCATATTCCCGGAAAGCCGCTGTCATCACATCCACATCTTTAGCCTTAAAGAAGACCAGATATTTCGGTGGATCCGCACCGACTTCTTTTTTCAGGCTGTAATCAATCCCGTATTTTCTTGCCACACGGTCAAAGGATTTGATATTTTCATCTGTGATCTTTATGTTGGAAAGCTGTACTCCCTGTGCATTCAGCTGCTTGATGGTCTGCTTTCCATGTGGCTTTTTCTTTTCAATCTTTTTTCGGGCTTTTTCCCTTCCTTTCACCTGAGCCCGTCCGGTCTTTTCTGCCATTTTCACCTGCGTTGCTTTCTGTTTCCTGCGGTTATCCATTTCCAGGAACTTCCGAAGAGCTGCTTTTAGCACACTGGCAGTGATCTTGACTCCCTGGATGCTCAGGCTGATCACTTTCTGATTTACTTCTTCCTGCAATTACCCACGTCCTTTCTTTCCTTTCATTTCAGAATGAAGACGGGCAATACAATATCCGATGCATGGAACATGTTTTCCATACGGACAGCCACCACATGGTGTTATTTTTACTGCTTTTTTCTTTTCAGGAAGCAGATAATGGCACTGCTTCAAGTTACAGCCTTTCTTTTTGCCTCCCCACCAGTAACAGTACTTACAGGACCATGGCTTTTCTTCGCTGTACTTTCTTCCTTCTATAGCTGCATTTGGTTCTATGATCAGATCTTTATTTGTCTTCATTCTGTTCTTCCTCTTTTCTCATGATTTCTGTCAGTTTTTTCTCTGCCTGACTTCCGGCAGCAATGAGACAATACAAAACTGTAAATATTGCCGCTGCTCCCAGAAGAGCAACAAAAATAATGATATTTCTCATGGTTTCTCCCATCTAAAAAAGCGTTCACAGATTCCTTTCGGTTTCCATGAACGCTCATTCTTATTTGATTAGTGTTTCTTTTTTCTCATAAATGCAAGGGCTCCTGTACCAGTCGCACCAATGCCGAGAAGCATAAACCACAGCCACAGATTGGTGTTATCCCCAGTCTTTGGTGAATCACTGACAGGTTTTCCACCTTCCGGTGTCTTTTCTGCCGGTTTTTCCTCATCTACCATGGTTACATGCTGTACTTCACTAGTATCCTTTACTTCGAATTCCACATCTTTTGCAACCAGATAGCCATCCGGTGCTGTTTCTTCACGGAGAGTGTATTTTCCGATTGGAAGCATTTCGATGTAATGTGCTTTCTCTGTACTGGTCCAGCTTTCCACAACTTTTCCATCCTGATCAAGGATCGTGAGTTTTGCTCCCGGAAGTTCTTTTCCGGCGATATCCCGTTTGGAGATTTTCACCTTCGTCACATCATCCTTCATCTCAACTTTCTGCACATCGGCAGTATCTTTGATGGTGAACTTCACGCTTTCAGCTGTCACATAACCATCGGCCGGTTTTGTTTCAACCAGTGCGTATTCTTTTCCGACAGTCAGCTCACGGATCACATGTGCTTCTTTACCGGAAGTCCATTCATCCACGATATTTCCATCGGCATCTACCACTTTCAGCTTACATCCTGGAAGTTCTTTTCCGGTTGTCAGACTGGATTTGGTAAATTCTACAACGGTTGGCTGATTCTCAAAGGTAAAATCATAGGTTACAGTCGGCTGATTCTCACCTGCATACTCAAAAGTAAATTCCTTTACTTCATCGTTGGTTACGAATCCATCCGGTGCATAGAGTTCTTTTACATAGTAAGTGACTCCTATTGGAAGATCTGCAACAAATGTGATCTTTCCTTCTTCATCCGTAGATTTCAGTTCAATGATCTCATTGGCTTCGATCAGGACTTTACCAGTTGTCTCAGACTTAATGTCTTCTTTGGCAAATAATCCAAAGATAGCTCCTTCCAGTGTACGGTCAGAATCTTTTTCCTTCTTAAGTACACTGACTTCTACTCTCTGACGGTTGTTCTGCCAGTCTTTGTCATAGACTACAACCGGTGTATTCTGATCCACGTAAGTCAGATCTACATGACGGATCTCACCATCCAGTACATGACCGTAAGCAGTTCCTGTTTCTTTCACATAGTATTTACCAAGTGGAAGATTTTCCAGTTTTGCAATACCGGTTTCATCTGTCTTGATCTTTGCGATCAGTTCATCCTTTTTATAGTAATCGTCACTGACGCCATCTGCAGCCTTGATGTCTTCCTCAGCATAGACTTCAAAAGTAACATCTGTCAGCTTTCCGGTCACATAGTTGAAAATGTGTTCCACCACACCTTTGACTTTATCGACCAGTGTAACAGAATCCAGGAATTCTCCCTTTTTGTTGATGATGAGTTCACCAACCGGTACCTCGTCCTTCATTTCCACTTTCTGGATCTCTCCGGTATCTTTGACTGTGAATGTCACATCATTGGCTACCAGATAGCCATGTGGTGCAAATTCTTCATGGAGAGTATAATTCTCACCCACTTTCAGATATTTGATCACATGCGGTGCATCTTTGGAAGATGTCCAGCTGTCTACTACATTTCCATCTTTATCCGTTACTTTCAGATAAGCTCCATCCAGTTCTACACCGGTTGTTGCATCTGATTTTGTGATCTCAACAGTTGTCGGCTGGTTCTTCTTTACGGATTTTAATGTTACTGTCTGTACATCCTGCCCCTGATAAGAAGCATCAAATCTCAGTACTTCATCCGAAGATACGAATCCATCTGGTGCTTTCAGTTCTTTTACATAATAGCTTCCAAGTGGAAGATCCAGTGTACATGCTGCCTGACCTTTTTCATCAGAAGTCATTTCCTGTAAAAGAGTATCTGCTTTGACGATCACTTTTTCATCTTTCGTCTGGATGTCTTTTGTGTTATAAATACCGAATACTGCTCCGGCTACTGTATTGCCTGTCTCAGCATCCTGTTTTTCGACCGTAATCGACACTTTCTGTCGTTCATCTGTGACAGAGATTTCTTTCTCGATTACTGCAGTATCCTGATCTGCATAAGCAAATTCGACATTTTCCGGTACAGTATTTAACACATAAGTGTCCGGTGCATTCTTCTCTTTGACATAGTATCTGCCAAGTGGAAGATTCTTTACAGTTGCATAACCATCTGTATCCGTTGTAACGGTTGCCACCAGTGCATCCTTTGCAAAATACAAAGTTCTCTGTCCATCTGCATCTACCTGATGATCGGCAGTATAGATATCCTCTGCCGCATAGACTTCAAATTCAGCACCTGCAAGTCCAGCCATTTCATACTGGAAGTCCTTATCAAATCCCTTTAACACTTCACCCTGTTTATAGATCTTTAACTGACCTTTGACCGGGGCATTGGTATATTCCACATCAATGACTGCATCTCCTGTGACAGGATCGGTCAGATAAGCAGTATCTGTATCAACTGCAACTGTCACATAGTTTTTGGATATTGTGTACCCATCGGGTGCCATCACTTCCTCAATCCGGTAGTTACCAGGTTTCAGATTTCTCGGCAGTACCAGGTATCCTTCCTCATTTGTGAAATAGGATTTGTGTACCGTTGGCTTCGGATAGGATGTTGTCTGTTCCACATATTTCTGATTATCCAGGTCGTATACCTTGAACTCAGTATTGGCCAGGAGTACAGATTTCTGTGTTTCTGCATCCTTTTTGATGATCTTTAATTTTGCTTTGAATTCTTTATCCAGAAGCACTCGCCATGTCTGCGGTGTATCCGGATAATTCTCTGTGATCTTCACTACAAAATCATCGACCGGTGCATAGTTGTGTTTGCTTGTGGTCTCTCTTACCACATAAGTTCCATATGGAAGCGGAATCGATCTTGCATATCCTTTTTCATCGGTAAACATTTCTGTCTGGCCATCTGCAGTCAGTACAACTGGTCTGGCTGAATCAAAATCATAACTTCCATCTGCTTTTACTTTCAGATCACTGACAAGCCATGCCGAAAAACCAACTCCCTGCAGAAGATCTGCATCGGTCTTTCCGTTGTTTGCTGCCTTGATGATCTGGAATGGCTGTTTGATGACAGTTTCTTTACATACAGAAGTTCTTTCTACTGTCGGAACAGTAGCACCTTCGTAAGTACAGTCCACATCATGTTCTGTCGGATCCAGTACGTATCCCACCGGAGCACTAAGCTCTTTCAGATAATACTTTCCAAGATACAGATCCGATACAGATGCTTCGCCATTCTTATCCGTTGTCAGGGATGTGATCAAGGTGTCTTTCTTATAGATTGTTCCGGTTCTTCCATCCGGATGAACAATATCTTCCCTTGCATAAAGGCCATATACCGCACCTTCCAGTGTTGCATCTCCCTGTGCTTCATTTCCTGTCTCCGCATCCTGTTTTGCAATGTTTAGCTTTGCATTTGTTCGCTTATCCGTTGCATTTTTGGTTGTTGTCTTTCCGATAGCAAGAGTCACATTATAAGGCTTTGTATCGATCTGATACCCTGTTGGAACAGAGATTTCTTTCAGATAAACAACTTCCTGTGTCTTTTCCATTGTGAGCTGTGAAGCACCATTCTGATCAGTTGCAGGCATCTCTGCGATCAGCTTTGTACATGCAGCATCGGAATAGATCCCGTACACTGCACCAGCCAGTGCATTGCCTGTACCCTGGTCTTTCTTTACAATGGATACCTTACATTCTTTTGTCCAGGTTACTTTAAAATCCACATATTTCTCATTTCCGACACCTTCACCGAAAACAAGAGCCAGATCCTGTGTTCCGGATCCTGTTACAATCTTGTAAGCAGAGTATTCTTTATCAATGCTTCCCTTCATCTGAGAAGAAAATGTAGCACTGACGCTCTCTGCCTGATCAAGTGGTGCTGTCAGATAAAACTGTGTACCTCCACTGATTTCTACACTTGCTCCTGCAGCACTTGTTTTACCGGTTGACACATTTACAAGCTTTACACCACTTGGCAGCTTAAATGTAATCGTCTGCAGTTTATCTGCTTTGAATGTGATCACACTTGTTCGCTGGCTGTTTCCTTCCACATAAGCCTTTACATTAGATTCGGAAAAGCTCATATCTACAGACGGAATGTCCGGCATATTTACACAATAGTTATAAAGTTCCATTGCCAGGTTCTTTCCTGTCGCATTGGTTCCGGATGCCCAGTCACTGGATCCATTTGCATATGCCGCTGTGATATGAGTAATAATGAATCTCTTTCCTGCCGGGAAATCCGGATGTTTCTCATCAAAGAAACCATTCTCATCACTTGCTTTTGTTCCGTAATAGCAGACCTTTGCAAGTGTCTTTCCATCGGCAAGTTTCTGGATCGTATAAGTTCCATTTCCCGGTCCTTTTTTGGATGGTTCAACACAGTATGCTGTCGCATTGATGCTTCCCCATTTCACATAATATGGACAAGTCAGATAAGAACCTAATCCATAATCTGCGTAATAGTACCAGGAACCGGCTGTGACGGTGACTGATTTTGTTCCTGTTTCACCGGAAGCAAGCATCATTGGCATATCAAAAGTAATACTTTCGCCTGCTTCAAGATCTGCAAGAGCAACTTCCTGGTCAACCGCTTCCTGCATAACCTCTGAGAGTGTGATCCCTGTTTCCGGATCAACGGTCTCCTGATCCTCCGTTGCTTCGATCTCTGCATCAAATTCTTTTTCTGCCAGTTCTGTTTTGCTCTCCGTGTCAGCAGCACCAGTTTCCTCTGTAGACGAGTCAGCCTCAGAATCCTCTGTTTCTGTCTTATCGGAAGAACCAGCATCCTGATCAGAAGAACTTTCTGACTGCGAATCTTTCTGCTGATCCGCTTCTTTTACCACGATCTTTCGATTGATCTGGTAGGTTGGGTGATCCGTTGTCTGTGGTTCTACATAATAGACTGCCTTATAGGAATTGGCATAATCGGTAGAAAAGTCATTCCCATCCGTATCTTTTGCTTCCTGAAATGTAACTTTTACTTTGCTGTCATCCTGGATCGTAAGACCGGTATAATCACTCTTTACATCGAAATTGTCTCCAACCTTGAGCTCATAATCCTTTGCAGTTACCACTTCATCTTCATCCAGCTGATCCTTGATCTCCTCATAATACGGAATCTTTTTTACAGATCCGGCATCATCAGAAGCATAGGCAACAACGGGAGATAGTACCGTCGATAGAACCGTTACTGCAGTCAGTAAACCGGACATCACCCTGCGTGCTTTCTTTTTCACGTTCATTCTCTTAAATCCTTCCTTTCTGATTTTTTTGTGTATGGTTATCTGTTCGTGTCTGCGTATTATCTTTTATACGAAGATGATCGCCTCCTTTCCTGAAATTTGCACTATTTGGGACAGTCAGCACAAGCTGAGATAACAGCACAAATATATGGCGGTACCTGTTTATCACAAATACCGCCACACGATTTCTACTGTCATCCTCTTTTCAGATTCAGACATTTTATTTTTGATTTAAGATTTAAGCGTTTTCCTGTTTTCTTTCCCGGATCCGTTCCTATATCAGTTTCCGTCTCTGATACGTTTTCTTCTAGCAGACACGCAGCTTTTCGCTCTATGCATGTTCAGACCGAATATCACTCCGGGCAGGCTATTCATTTTTCAAGGTTCAGGAGGAAGCATTTTTAACTCCCTCACATATACAAAAGATGAACGGCCTTTTTACAGGTTCCAAAATGAAATTTTTTAAAATTTTTTATTGATTGGCATATTTTTTCATGATTTCAATCGAGCGTTTTATAGTTCCGGCTACTGTCTGCTGACTGATTCCAAGACTTTTCGCAATATCCATCTGATTCATCTGCTCCCAAAAATACAGGTAAATAATCTCTTTTTGTCTTTCTGTTAATGTTTGCAACAGTTCTTTGATCAACTCTTTTTCAATCACATCGTCCAGACAGTTCCTTCTTGGATCGATCAGATATTTCCGGTCTTCCACGAATACAGAATAAGATATAATTCCGTGATAATCGCCGATCTTGATTTGATTAGTTATCATTCGGTCAGATGCAACTAATAAGGGAAGCACATACCAGTTTTCATTATCAAAGAACTCTCGCTTCACTCTTTTTCTTGTTCCATCGGCATTTTCATATTCATAGCCACTACATTTATGCAATGGAAATACTGTGGTCTTTGTTCCTTCCTGATAAAGTACATAGCCATTTTCATAGACAGCAATCGACGCATCTGTCTCAAGTACTTCTTTTACAACAATCTCTGCTCCAGATTCTTTTAACGCTTTTGCTGATGGAGTATCCGCCTTCATATCTGCTACTTTTACTACTTTCTTCAATTCTTTTAATGTCAACATATGGACCGCCTTTCTGCCTTTCGGCTACGGGCAGTCCATGAACAAAGCATTAAAAATGAGCATTCTAAGGAGCCACGAACTCACCCGTTTTTTTTGAACGGGAGTCCGTGACTCCTAGATCATTTATTTTTTCTCCTCACATATACAAAAGATAGGAGGCTAAAATACAGTGTCTAAAACATAAAAAATTTAAAAACATAAAAAAACCCGACAAAACAAATACTTCAACCATCTCCAAAACCAGAAAATACTTCTGATCTTGCAGTGTATCCGTAAATGTTTTGCCGGGCTCTTAGTGATTCCAGTCAGGTTCAGCTCCTTGACAAACTCTTACTGTCTGGTGCGTTCTTGATGGTTCCTGCCAAATTCAACGCTTACTACAGACAGCTCATTCTATTCTGTTATGATCCCTGATTCATCATCTTTCGGGAATACGTCCGCATCCTGGACTTTAATTGTTCATCACGAATGTGAATTGGTCTTATAGACACCAGCTCCTCCTTTACAAATATCTCCAAAGTGGTGTGACACTTATTACACATTATCTCTGAATTACTATTTGAACTCTTTTCTATAAATGCTCCACATACAGTGCAATGTACGTGCCATTTAATAATACCTGATTCCATATAGGCTTCCACCTCGTTTTCTTATTCAGGAAGGCTAGTGAGATTTATTTCTCAAGCAAATACGTTCAGCAAAGCTCCACTGAACCTTACAATTAGGGTAAAGTACCTCCAGTCTTTCCTTCATCTGCTTTATTTCAGTAGTAGACACCGAAACACTAGTATTATTCGTTCCATATATATTTTTCAACCGATTTACATCTTCAAGGGTAAGTTGGTTTATAGCAATCATCTTTAATTTTTCCTCTCTTCAATCTCTTCAATTTCTTCGATAATCTCAAAAAGTGTCTTCATGCTTTCCTCTATTTGCGTTTGTAAAAGAATAACCTTGCTCTTCAAAGTCACCAATTGAGTCTTGTCAGCTGAATTAGCAACACCAGCTTCTAACACATAATAAAGTAACCTTCTACACACCTCTGATTCTGGAATATTTAGTAGTTTGGAATATGTATTTAGTTTTTTATAACTATCAGCTCTTAAATTAACACTCTTGGATGTCTTTCCATGTGACTGATCCAGTTCTGATATTTTTTCTTCCATTAAGTTTTCCGGATTACCACTAAAATTATCGATGCTGTTATTTATTATAAATGAATCTTTATAGTCTTTTGCCGTTGCATCCTTCCCATACATTTTTCTTCGGAGCTGTTCACATACCTCCCCAACATTTTTCATCATTGATAAGCTCTTTATCATTCTTTGCACCACCTTTCATTTTTTTAAGAATTTTCTTTTTTATCATTATACACATTATCTTTTTCAGTGTCAACAAAAAAATGAATCTTATTTTTTTTGTTGACGCATGTGTTGCTAGTGTTCGTCAATCTATTAATGTCTTTTAGATTTTTGTTACTCTTGTCTCTTATATTTTTCATCACTCCTAGGAATATAAAAGTATCTCCTAATGTAGTATATTATTTCTGTCAAAGAGAAAAACCGGCAAAACAAATATTTCAACGATCTCCAAAATCAGAAAATACTTCTGATCTTGCAGTGTATCCGTAAATGTTTTGCCGGGCTCTTAGTGATTCCAGTCAGGTTCAGCTCCTTGACAAACTCTTACTGTCTGGTGCGTTCTTGATGGTTCCTGCCAAATTCAACGCTTACTACACAGACAGCTCATTCTATTCTGTTATGATCCCTGATTCATCATCTTTCGGGAATAAGTCCGCATCCTGGACTTTAATTGTTCATCACGAATGTGGATCGGACGAACCGACACCATATCATCATTTACAAATATTTCCAATGTACTGCGACATTTTTTGCACTCCACTTCTGAATCGCTTTGTGCGCTCTTTTCAATAAATGCTCCGCATACAGAGCAGTGTACATGCCATTTAATAGCACCTGATCCCATATAGGCTTCCTCCTTTAAGCAATAAGATATTTCTCCATTTATTACTCAACGGATCAAAGGGAAATCAAATCCGCCTTATGAGCATCATGCCATCCATTCCGTAAGTGCCAAAGCTGCACGAACAGCACGATTTCTATTCTGATCAGATCTGCTTTGTCGATCTGTGCATCCTTTTTTATCCTTCCACCAGCTACCACACGCTCTTTCCAGTATAAAAAATTCTGCTGTGATTAATTAACACGGTATTTCTATAGTTTCAAATACATCACCAGTCAGATCACAGATATCCTGGATCTGAATCTCAGTATCATCGATCCGTAAGTGGACTGATGTATCAAAAAATTCTACGGTTCCAGATAATGTATGGTACTGACCAACTGATGGATTCTTCCAGGACTTTTGAAAATAAGTTGCCTGTATCTTCATTCCATATGCCAGAATCCTTAATTTCATATCCAGCTCATTTTTCTTTTCGTCGGATAAATCTCTTTTCGGTTCGTAAATGATTTCCTGTTGCCGGATCGTTTCATCCAATCCACGAAGTGCCGCAAATGGAGCAAACTGTTTTGCCCTGCGTCCTACATCCATTGGATGTCTCCTGGAAACCGGTCTTGATAAATATAAATACGGCTGATATGCACTTGCCAGCACTTTTTGCACCTCCTCTAAGCACGGTGACCACCTATTTGTTCGTTGCGTTCTCTATAAGTAGAACACTCTAGTAGGTTGGATCCCCGCATGATCGCATTCTTTCCATAACGCTGCTTTACATTCAATACTGCTTCCTGTAAATGCCGTTCTTTATCGGTCTGTTTAGGATCATCAAACAGGCTGTACTGCACATAACTTTCAGAAGTAACCCTGTTCGCACACACCTCGATTCTTCGGATTCCAGTATATCTGTCTGCAATCCTGAAATATAAGTCTTCAACTGCATCTATAATCTTTTTGGAACTATTACTTCCTCTTTCGAGTTTTACGGTTCCTTTGGATGCCTCATGCTCATACCTGTGGTCATATGCGATCCATAAGGTGAGGGAGCTTGTTACCAGTCCCTTTTCAAACAGATCCAGAACCAGGTTGTCTGTCATTTCCCTTACGATCACAAATGCTTCGTCAAAAGAATAATTTCGCATCAGCACCTGGCCATTCGATAGGCTGTGTTCCTCAGAATGATAGTTCTTGATATCACTCATCCGGCATGTTTCATAACCCCATGCATGATCGATCAACAGCTCTGCATCAATCCCAAACATCTTATACAGCCAGTCCTCAGATCTTAAAGAAGCCATTGCGATATCTCCCATTGTATGAATCCCGTAACCAGCCAGTTTCTTTTCTGTCCGGGATCCAATCCTCCAGAAATCACTTAATGGTTTATGATCCCATAGCTGCTCTCTGTAAGAGAATTCATCCAGGATTCCGATATGGTCATCCACATGCTTTGCTACGATATCCATTGCGATCTTAGCAAGATACAGATTGGTTCCCACACCTGCAGTTGCAGTGATACCAGTTTCCTCCATGACCGCTTGCATAAGCTTTACCGCCATTTCTTTTGCAGTGAGATGATAAAGCTGTAGATAATTGGTTATGTCAATAAAACATTCATCGACACTGTACACATGGATATCTTCTTTTGAGACATACCGCAGATAGATTCCATAAATCTTTGCGGAATAATCCATGTACAGCTGCATCCTCGGCATAGCTGTAATGTACTTCACACAATCCGGTATCTCATGGATCCGGCACCGGTTCTTGATGCCAAGAGCCTTCATAGCCGGAGTGATTGCCAAACAGATTGTAGACTTTGATCTGGTCGGATCTGCAACCACCAGGTTTGCTTTAAATGGATCCAGCCCACGTTCTACGCATTCTACAGAAGCATAAAAGGACTTCAGATCAATACAGATAATAGAAGTCTGATCCTGACTCACATTGTCACCTCCCATACGTCTTTCCTCTTTTTGTAACATGTATCCCATTTTGACTATCAATGACTGTCTATCCTTCCTGTTTTCATTGAATTACAGGAAATTCATTTCACATATTCATTGACAAAAGAGGAAATATTGTGTATCTTATAGGAAAGATGTTTCCCTTATCTGTGATTCACATTATAGGAGAGATATTTCCCTTTGTCAAGATTAATTTTTAATTTTTAGGAGACACATTTCCCGTTTTGCCTTGAGGCGGCTAATGGAACTTATAAGACAAGGCTTAGAAAGAGGTATGTTTATGACATTCGGTGAAAAAGTAAGATCATTAAGAAAAGAAAAAAAGATGAGTCAGCAGGAACTGGCCAGTATGGTTGGTGTTTCATATAGGACCATTCGATCCTGGGAAGTAGAAGGACGTTTTCCAAAACAAAATGTTCTGTATCAGAAACTGGCAGATGCATTACAGTGTGACGTTTCTTATCTCATGAGTGAGGATGAAGCTTTTATCACAGAAGCATCCGAACAGTTTGGTAACCGTGGTGCCAAACAGGCTCAGCAGATTCTGGAACAGGCTGCAGCTATGTTTGCTGGTGGATCACTGACAGACGAAGATAAAATAGCTTTTATGGATGAGATCCAGAGCCTTTATCTGGATTCCAAAAGACGTGCAAAGAAATTTACACCGAAAAAATATCTGAAAAACCAAGAGGAAAAATAATAGAAGGCGGGATTATTGTACACCTAATCTGTTACCTTATAGTTACAAGGATATTTCTGCCCTTTTTATTTTTTACTTTTGAGGTGATTTATTTGAGAAACACTTACATATATACAGAAACAAAGAAATTAATCAAGAAATATGGCACCAGGGATCCCTTTGAGATCATGGATCAGATGAACATTGTTGTCGGGGAAACTTCCAGATATAAGACACTGAAAGGATATTGTTTTATGAGCTGCAAGACAATCTATGTCATGATCAGCAGTTTCCTTTCAGAAGAAGAAAAGATGATCGTTGCCGCCCATGAATTAGGACATATCATCCTGCATCGTTCCCAGCTGAAAATGGCTCCGATGCAAGATGATACACTCTACAATATGACGGATAATACAGAATACCAGGCCAATCTGTTTGCTTCCGATCTACTGATTGAAGATGAAGACATTGAAGAGATGGTTCAGAACGAAGACCTGGATTATTTCGGACTCTGCAGTTCATTGAATGCGACTCCGGAACTAATGAGCTTTAAATTATACAGCCTGACAAAACGAGGCCAGGCTTATCATATGCCAATGGAGATACAGAGCAATTTCCTGGCGAAATAATAAAAGATAAGATTATTCAATAATAAGAAAACTATCGATGTATCTCACTGAAAGGGGGATCATTTATGTCAAAATATCATATTGAAAAGATAACCTGCCCTTCCTGCCATCATGATGGGAATTTTGAAGTCTGGGACAGCATTAATACTGTTCTGGATCCTGAAATGAAGGAGAAGCTACTTAATCAATCTATTTTCCTTTATACCTGCCCGAACTGTGGAGAGACCTTCCGTTTAAACTACCCTATACTCTATCACCAGATGGAAGATCTTGTCATGATTTATCTGGTTCCTGAATCAGAAGTAGAGAAAACATATGAAATATTTTATGAAAAAAATGCTTTGGCTGATTTTCGTACCAAAAAGTACTTAAACCGGATTGTGACATCAGCAAATCAGCTCGTTGAAAAGATCCAGATCTTTGATGCTGGTAAGGATGACAGGATAATGGAACTTGTTAAATTGCTTGCGACAGATTCTATTCTCAAAAATGATCCTGATAAAGAATTTGATGAACTGCGCTTTGCTGTCGATGACGATGGAACAAATATTCTTGTAATCATTAATAAGGGTGAGATCACTGGTGCAGTTGACATTGACAATATGTATGAATTTGCTTCTTCACACTGCGATGATTTCAAGGATCTTCGAGATGATAAGGACATTGTTATCAATCGGGAGTGGATCCTTAACAAACTTGCCGAAGCAGAAAACGAATAGTATATTTGGTGGCTACACCCCCAAGCCCCTGTGAAATCAACAACACCGGTACTGGATATCAAAATCCTACACCGGCGTTATTGATTGTAATCTTTTTAGTCTATTTCTTTCAACGCAAATTTCAAAACTATTATATATGAATTATGCAGCGTTTCTTTCCAAATTGATGGTTCCTTTTTCTACCTTCTTAACAGGTTGATTATATTTTAACCACTCTACAAATGCCACTGTTACACAAATTCCAATCGTAGCAACAGTACATGGCCATCCCTCAAGTGAAATATTTACGTCTGTATTTTTTATTACATCTGTAACGCAATCTCTTTTAATCATCTCATTCATAACTCATTCCTCCTACGCAATTGCTTTTATAATCTTATTTGTAATGTTTTTCCCATATTTATCAGCCACAATTCCAGCTATAAAAAATGTAGCAGAAGATATAATCATCGGAACCCAATTTTTATTTTCTTCTTTCTTTATAAAAACAGAATCTGAAACAATATCCTCAGCAAGTGTAGGAGTTTCCATTTCATAAAGACGCTCTTCTAATTTTCCACTACGATTCAAACAAAAGACCGCAACTTTTTTTCCATAACAACTTTCAAGATTATTCAATTCATTGATATCTTTTCCTAACTTGTAATCGTTCGTAAGCAATGCCATTTTATATTTTATTCTGCTTTTAGTAAATTCAGTGAGGAATTCTACATCCGCAAATCCTTTCAAAATAGCCTCTGCTGTAATATGTTTATCATCTATTTCAAAAATATTTCTTCTCATGCAGATAATATCAACAGCTCTAGTTGCTTTAGCCCTTAAAAGTTCATCATTTGACCCCATATGCCGATAAAGTTCTGCCATTACAATACTTTTAACAACTATTTTTCTATTGTATATCAATAAATCTTCCTCAATTTCCGCAACAAAATCTGCAAATCCTTCACTCATAGCAAAACAAGTATCAATCATAATAATTTGATTTTCATCGATTAGTCTTTTAGTTTTAATACTCATGGTATGCGCCTTTCCTAAAACTATCTAGTTTTTCATTTACTTTTGTGCTATAACTATAGCATACTTACTTGTCGATATATTGTCTATTTTCATAATACAATCAGCATTTATAGACATATATGTCGTCTATAATGAAAGGAGATATTATGTTGGTCCAAGAAACTGAATACAGTACTTTAAAAGGTTTCCAACGCACCATGTATAAATTACTTAATGAGCGTTATATAGATATTTGCTCTGATAAAGAAAAATGCATTTCAAAAATCAACGCACCAAGACTCGCAAATATCCTTTACGAAGATTACTATGATTACGTAGCTCCAAATGGTTATCCCAAAAAACACTCCGAATACAAGACAAAAAATATTGCTGCAATAACCAAGCATATTGAACGTGATATGTTAAAGGAAAATCCATGGGAAGTATCTAGCAATTATATGTATGCTTATAGTCTAGTTTTTCATGTGTCAATGGATTTTCTATATGGTAAAACAGATATTTTTTCAGATAATTATGATGTTAGAAATATCTGTGAAAAAACTGGTCTATCAGAAAAAGCTGTTGAAAATCTTCTGTCTGACGAAGAAGTATATATTTGTGATTTTGCATTTGATGATTTTGTTTATGCAATAAAAGAAGATTCAGAATACGAAAAAGTAATTCATTTTTGGGACAAACTACTTGCAAGCGATTTATATACAAAATTTCCTGAAAGTTATTATCGAATGGCATGCTCAACTTTTTTTTATGAACTATGCTTGCGGGAAGAAAAAAATCTTCGCCAGTCTAAAAGTGAACTTCCTTCTAAAAATGTTTTTATTGGTAGAGTTAATGAATATTCTGCTCATAATCATAATATGTACATTCCAAGAGGAATGACATTAGAAGATATATATGATAATGATAAACAGCATGCGCTAAGTATCCTAAATGATATTGAGCATGAACATTGGTCAGCAGTATTCTCTGATTTAAAACAAATAGAAAGTATTTACTGGGGATGTTCTGGTCAATTTGATCGGTTTATACAAAACTATTTTCATGACCAGGCTAAACGCTATGATGTAAAGCTCTATAATATGCAAGATGAGGAGTTTTAATTACTCCTCATTTCTTGCTTGTATAAACTACTATTCATGGGATTCCATATTCATACTATCGTATTATTCTGCCATCAATTTTTCGAACCAGGTATCCATGACAATGATGAACTGGCCTGCTCCTTTCCATTCTTGCAGCATTTCATCCAGAGTTTTGTGCTTCACATATTTCTGCACATACACCCAGGTGGCAACACTGCTGGCCTGAGAGATAATTCCTGCTATAATTTTACGCATAGTTTCTTCAAATTCCGCAATTTCTTCTTTTGGAACGATGTCATAGAGATCCGGAATCTGAAAATCTTCCTTCTCACAATTTTCATCCACATCAATTAGATCTGCTGTCACTCTCTTTCTGGATTCCTCAGGTAATTTCAAATATTGCCAGATCATTGAGACCACTTCGGACGGTGTGTCTTTTTTGATTGGTGGTAATTGTATAAAATCAGTTTTTTCACTCATTTTCATATCCTCCTCAAGATAAAATAAAATCAATAATAGATTCTCTTGTCATGTCCAGTACAGTATCTACAACCACTCCTGCAACCAGAATCAGATACAGAATAGTGCTCAGCACCAACAGGAATGCAACCTGAACCCAGTCATGGTAACAGTATGCAGTCGCTATAATCAACAAAGTGAATAGAAACCCCAGGATTCCCCTGACAACCGCATAAGTCTGTACTGACATTTTCACTGCCAGGCCGATCACAAAAAGGATCAGCCATACCGGCAGTAATAATATCTTCCCAGCAAGTTTTAAAATAAACATGTGTACCTCCTATCTTACCAGTCCTGCATATCATGGTTCACCTCTGCCTGATAATACCCGTTCATCGTGGACGGTGCATTAAACAGAGCTGCCAGTAAATATTTCTTGATGTTCTTCACTTTGCTTGTATTCCCGCTCATACAGTGCAAGACATACTCTATGTGTGAATAAGTCAGCATCAAAAACTTTTTCTTCACCAGTGCTGTCGGATACCAGTTGCTGGCAATCAAAATCTTGTCGTTTTTACACATCACTGTCTCTACGATCAGGTTCACGATTTCATCAACCTGTCGCATATCGTCATGATGGGTTACTTCCAGTGACTCATAATCAACGGTCTCTTTGACCAAATTTTCATAAGCCTGATATTCCTCAGTAGGATTATCGCCATCGGATCGATTCTCATCTGCAGATACGATTTGATTAGATTTATTATAATTCATTTCAGTATCACTAAGATTAGTATAATTAGGGTTTGAAATGTAAACTTCTTGAAGTTTATTTTCGGGACTTCTAGAAGTTTGATTTTGGGACTTCATGAAGTTTGAATTGTAAACTTCTGTAGATTCCTCATTTTCCTCAGAAGTTTGTTTTTTAAACTTCTTCAATTCATCCTCCAGTGATTTCTCTTCCGTTTTTTCCAGCATAAAGGTTTTCACGTAGATAATGTTCACCTTTCCAAATCCCTGTCTGCGTTTCTCAATCAAACCAATTCCTGTTTCATCATCCAGTTCCTGCATGGATTTGATCGCTTTATTTCGACCACAATTCAGTAATTCCATAATATCTTCTATCGAAAAGTAAATATATGCTCTGTTTTTTTCATCAAACCATTGATTTTTAATGGACAGGGACATACGATCCAGCATCAGTCCATATAAAATTTTAGCATCGCTTGATAAATCTTTAAAGTAACTGTCTGTAAATAATGCTTTTGGTATACGGTAGAAGCTGAACTGATCAGCTTCTGTTCCGTAAAAATATTTGAATTTCATCTTTTTATCCATAACTTCCTCCTTTCGTTTTCTGTACAGAAGTCCTCTTTCTAAACTTCTGTGTCTCTTTTCTTCTTCTGTTTCTTACTTAATCGTTTTGTTCTTGAGACCATTTTTCCAGCAAGGATTCTATCACCCGTTCCATATCATCAGCACTGTAACTCTCTGGAAAATACTTCGTCAGCTTCTTTTCTGAAAATGTAATAGATCTTGATGGAGGCTTCACCATCATACATTTGTTAAAAATCGTTAGCATTCCCACCTGATTAACCGAACCTTCATTCAGCTGATTTCTAAGAGCTGTAATCTGCTGTGGTTTGATAAAGCCAGTGTCTTTAATATACTCGTAGATCCATTCCTGAATTTCTTTATCGATGTAGGAAATATCTACTCCAACTGTGAAAGTCAGCTTTTTGTTATCTACCATATCAAGAAGTTCTGGAATTAGCTCTGTCAGACGAATAAATCTTTTTACTTGTCTTCCACTAATTCCTTCTGATTCACCAATAATGTCCGTTGTTAAATTCGGGACATTTTGTCCCGCATTTTCTTTGCTAGGCCTTCCCGCCTTTCTCTTCATTGCCTCCAACTTCATTCGATACGCAAATGCCTTCTCACTCGGCAATAACTCCTCCCTTTGGATGTTGGCGTCCACCATCGCTATTACGGCATCATCATCTGATAATTCTCTTACGATAGCTGGGATGGTAGTAAGTCCTGCCATTTTTGCTGCATGTAATCTTCGATGACCGGAGATCATTTCATATTCATCATTGCTGTCCACTCGAAGCAGTACCGGTGTCAGTACACCACTAAGCTTTACACTTTCAATCAGATCCTGCATCTTCTCATCATCAAGAACCTTAAATGGATGATTCTTGAATGCATGGATTTTGTTGATCTCAATCTCCATTGCTGATTCTTCATTAACAACACCTAATAATTCATCAAGACTTGCCAGTTTAATTTTCTCACCCGGTCTATTTTTCATCACTCATAACCTCCTGTGTCAGATTCATATATGCCATAGATACTTTACCTTTCGGACAGTGTGTGTAGATGCTGATTCCTTCTGCACTTGTCTCTGCCGCTTTTACTGACATTGGGATCACATTTTTAAAAATCGCAATCTGGCTTCCATAAGTTTCTTGCACAAGTGCTGCAATGTCCTTCGCATAGTTTGTTCTGAAATCTACCATAGTTAAAAGTATTCCTTCTATCGTCAATCTCCGGTTCAATCTTTTCTTCACCATAGAAATTGTTTTAATTAGCTGCTGTAATCCCTTCACTGGAAGATAGGCTGCCTGAACCGGAATCAAAACTGAATCCGAAGATACCAATGCATTGATCGTCATCATTCCAAGACTAGGTAAGCAATCGATCAAAATATAATCGTATCGGGATCGTATCGTATCGATGTATTCCTTCATGATCATCTCCCGGCTCATAACATTTCCCATCGTCACTTCCAAAGTTGACAATTCAATATTGGCCGGAAGCAGATCTACATTTTCCTGATGATGCAGAATACCGTCTTCCTCTGATATTTCATCTTCGTTGATCACTTTCGTCATAATGGTTGCCAAAGTAACTCCCAGTTCATCGGGCTCTACATATCCAAGACTTGCTGTCAGACTTCCCTGTGGATCTGCATCAATCAATAACACTTTTTTGCCTTCTCTTGCCAGGCCAATTCCTAAATTTACGGTTGTGGTGGTCTTGCCGACTCCGCCTTTCTGGTTTGTAATGGATATCACTTTACACATATGTTGTTCCTCCTATATTCTTTCATCAAAATTCTTCATCACGGAATGCTTCCAGATATTCATCAATAAGATCCAGATTAACTAACACGATTCGTTTGACATGGTATACTGCTCTGGCATCTTTCGCTAACTGTTGAAATGTATGGATTCCCATGGAATAAAGCATTGCCCCTTCCTCATAACGGACAAATTTCTTACGCCCTCCTTTGACAAGCTTTTCCAAATCCGGAACCTTGCTTCGGTTATTTCCCATAACGCTTCCCCCTTCTCTTCTTTAATTCTGATACAACCTCAGGATTGTCTTCTAAAAAATCATCCAGAATATTCAGATCCACAATAGCTGTCTTTCGAATCGGATAATTGGCTTCTGCTCTTTTTGCCAATCTGACAAAAGGCCAGTAGGACATCTTATAAATCTTTGCTCCTTGTGTGTAATTTACAAATCTGTGTTTCTTTCCTTCCAGATATTTTTCCAAGTCAGGTGTTTTTCGTTTTTTCATGGCTTCCTCCTTGTTTCCAGAAATTTATTTGGCAGGTACGTGAAAGGATGTATTTTCTGCATATCACCAAAATGAATAATTGCTATGCCTGACAACAAAAAAAGGACACCTTCCATTGGTATTTCTACCAAAAGAGAAGTGTCCCTTTATACACTTTATTTTTGAAAAATGCTCCTCAAAAATAATCAATATTTTACTTGTAAACAAATAAGTCAAACAGTTAAGAATCCATAGAGCTCCCTATTCTGTTTCCTTATAATCCATACATCATTATTTCAATCTATACAGCTCCAGGCCGTTTCATGTAGCTCCATGTCAATCCGTGGAACCACTTTTCCTGATTGGACGTCTATGACTACCAAACCGAACTCTTTTTTCTGGATTAGTACAGCTTTGCACCAGCCGGGATGTGGTTATCAACCATCAGAAGATGGAGCTTTTCTTCTCCCTCTTCCTCGTGGATTGCACTAAGTAACATTCCACAAGAATCAATTCCCATCATAGCTCTTGGCGGCAGGTTTGTGATAGCGATCAGTGTCTTTCCAACCAGTTCTTCCGGCTCGTAATAGGCGTGAATACCGCTTAAAATCGTACGATCTGTGCCTGTTCCGTCATCCAGCGTGAACTGTAACAGCTTCTTGGATTTCTTAACAGCTTCACATGCTTTAACCTTTACAGCTCTGAAATCGGACTTGCTGAAAGTATCAAAATCAACAAATTCCTCAAATAAAGGCTCTACCTTTACCTTGGAGAAGTCGATAACTTCTTCTTTCTCCGGTGCTGCTGTGGAAGTGCTGTTTTCTGACTTCGCAGATTTCTTATCAGCGTCCAGTGACTTCATTGTGGGGAACAGCAGCACATCACGAATAGCTGCGGAATCTGTAAGGAGCATACACATACGGTCAATACCGAAGCCGATACCACCTGTAGGCGGCATACCGATCTCCAATGCATTCAGGAAATCTTCATCTGTATGATTGGCTTCCTCATCGCCCTGAGCGAACAGCTCTTCCTGAGCAGCAAAACGTGCTCTCTGGTCAATAGGATCATTCAGCTCGGAGTAGGCATTTGCCATCTCCCAGCCATTCATGAAGAACTCAAAACGTTCTACATAATCCGGATTCTCCGGTTTTTTCTTTGTAAGAGGAGAAATCTCAATAGGATGATCCATAACAAATGTAGGCTGGACCAAATGCTCCTCAACATACTCTTCAAAGAACAGATTCAGGATGTCACCCTTCTTATGGCGTTCCTCAAACTCTACATGATGCTCTCTTGCAGCTTCTCTTGCCTCTTCCAGTGTATGGATCTCATTAAAGTCCACACCAGAATACTTCTTAACTGCGTCTACCATGGTGATTCTCTCAAATGGCTTGCCCAGATCCATCTCCACACCATTGTATACGATGGTGGTAGTACCCAGAACTTCCTGTGCCACATAACGGTACAGATTCTCGGTAAGATCCATCATGCCATGATAATCTGTATATGCCTGATAAAGCTCCATCAGTGTGAACTCCGGATTGTGGCGGGTATCCAGGCCCTCATTACGGAATACACGGCCGATCTCATAAACTCTTTCCAGACCGCCTACGATCAGTCTCTTCAGATAAAGCTCCAGTGAAATACGAAGCTTGAAATCCTCATCCAGTGCATTAAAATGAGTCTCAAAAGGTCTTGCAGCTGCACCGCCGGCATTAGATACCAACATAGGTGTTTCTACTTCCATAAAGCCCTGTCCGTCAAGATAACGGCGAACTGCACTTAAGATCCTTGAACGCTTGATAAATGTATCCTTTACCTCTGCATTCATGATCAGATCCACATATCTCTGACGATAACGGGTATCTGTATTGGTCAGTCCGTGGAATTTCTCCGGAAGGACCTGAAGGCTCTTGGAAAGCAGTGTCACCTCGGAAGCATGAATAGAGATCTCTCCGGTCTTTGTGCGGAATACCTGGCCTTTAATACCAATAATATCGCCTACATCCAGCTTTTTGAATGCTTTGTACGCATCTTCTCCGATACTGTCTCTTGCCACATAAGACTGGAGCATGCCCTTCAGATCCTGTACATGGCAAAAGGACGCCTTACCCATTACACGCTTGGACATCATACGTCCTGCAATTGTTACATCTTTTCCTTCCAGTTCTTCAAACTGATCCTTAATATCCTGGCTGTGATGTGTCACATCATATTTAACGATTTTAAAAGGATCCTTTCCCTCTGCCTGCAGTTCGGCAAGCTTCTCCCTGCGGACCTTCAGCAGCTGGTTTAAATCTTGTTCCTGCTTCTTCTGCTCTGCCACTTTCGTGCCTCCCTATCTTCTTAAAAATTTCTGCCGCCCATGGGCCTTGCGCCTCTGAACGGCAGATAAAGTGTTATACGTTTCTCTGAATCTCAAGAACCTTGTATTTCATAATACCTGAGGGCATCTCTACCTCAACCACATCTCCTGTATGCGCACCGATCAGTGCTTTACCTACTGGAGACTCATTGGAAATCTTGCCCTGAAGGCTGTTAGCCTCTGTAGAGCCAACGATTTTCAGCTCAATGTCTTCTTCAAATTCATAATCATGAACCTTTACCTTACAGCCTACATTAATCTTGTCAAGGTCTACCTCATCCTCAACAACAACCTCTGCATTCTTCAGGATCTTCTCGATCTCTTCGATACGTGCCTCAATATCTCTCTGCTCATCCTTTGCAGCATCGTACTCTGCATTCTCAGACAGGTCACCCTGCTCTCTGGCCTCTTTAATCTTACCCGCAACTTCTTTTCTTTTTACTACCTTTAAATCATGCAGCTCTTCTTCCAGTTTTTTAAGTCCCGCATAAGTTAGTAAGTTCTTCTTTTCTTCCATCTGCCTTACTTCCTTTCAATCCGGATAATACGTTGTTATTCTTATAATCTATGCCACTCCGGTTATTACATTCATTGTCTGTTCACTGTTTTTCTGTATTTTTCAAGATAAAAAAGGGTACAAAAAGCCCAGTGTATTCACAATTTCTGTATTATAACGAAAACCCCACTTTTTGTCAAGTGAGGTTTTCCCAGTTTTTATCCTTCCGGAAAAAGACGTTTGTACTGCATATTCACTTCCTGCAGCTGAAATTCAAAATTCTGTTTGTGCTGCTGCACCAGGGTAGATAAAATAATCCCTGAAAACAGACAGATGATCGCAGACAGGATCACAAAACAGATCACGATCAGGCTTGGAATCTTAGTCACAACCCCCATGTTTAAATATTTCATAAAGATAGGGATAAAAAAGCCGGTACCAAGAACAAATAAAATGGCTGCAATCAACGAAAAGAACTGCATTGGCCTGTAATCCTTATACATACGGATAATGGTACGGATCACCTTAAATCCGTCTGTATATGTATTCAGCTTGGACTCGCTGCCCTCTTGACGGTCACGGTAATCAACGATCACATTATCAACCTGCATATTCTTGTCAATGGCATGGATCGTCATCTCTGTCTCGATCTCAAAATTCTTGGAAAGAACCGGATATGTCTTAACAAACTGGTAACTCATTGCCCGGTAGCCAGTCATAATATCCTTGATCCCACTGTGGAATAAACGGTTAATGCTTCCACGCACAATGCTATTGCCAAAATTATGGAATGGGCGCTTGTTCTCAGTAAAATATGTGGAAGAAAGCCGGTCTCCAACCACCATATCCGTCCCTTCATTCAGCACCTTGTCACACATCTCTCTGGCATACTCTGCCGGATAAGTATCATCTCCATCCACCATCAGATAACACTGAGCGTCGATATCCCTGAACATACTGCGGATCACATTGCCCTTACCCTGCTGATGTTCATAACGCACTACTGCCCCAGCCTTACGGGCTATCTGGTCTGTACCATCTGTAGAATTGTTGTCATATACATAAATCGTAGCTTCCGGAAGCGCAGCCTTCATATCCTGCACAACTTTCCCTACAGATTTGCTTTCATTATAGCAGGGAATCAGAACTGCTATTTTATCTGCCATGAAAAAACCTCCATTGTAAAAATTCAAGAATGCCTCGGCATTCTTGCTGCGAGGTGCGCGTCATGCAATTGCATGACATACTTCTCCTGCACACCTCTGCAATCCTGCCGGAGGCTATATCAGCTTGGGGATTGACTCCCAGCTGATATATCTGTTGACAGTATACCATACCAGAGATAAATAGCAAACAAAAATTCATCGCCGTTCACCTCATTCACTGTAACAAAAAATTCCCCTGTGCCAGGAATTGTTATTTACTTTTTTCTTTCTTATGTTATAGTTAAAGAAAACAAAAGAAGAGGCTGATACATGCAAAGCCTCTTAATTTTTACTATGAAGATCCCGGACAACAGCCATAAATAAGCTATGCCTTCATGAGCGAATACATGGATATTGGATGGGCCAGGCCGTATGATTATGGAGGAAAAACATGAACAAAAAGCGTGTAGGCGTGATCACATTCCACGATTATGACAATTACGGGGCGATTCTCCAAAGTTATGCCCTTCAGCGAAAGCTTAAAGAAATGGGCACTTATCCAGAGATTATTGATTACCGCTGCGACTATATCAGCAATCCCTTCCGTCTTGTAAATCTTAAGAAAAAAGGACTTTTCAATTATATTTACGGTGCCATCGGACACATCTGCTATATCCCTAGACGGAGGCAGTGCAACCTATTCCGGAAGCACATGCGCTACAGCCAGCCGGTTTCCAGAGGCAATATGGGTGCTGTGGCAGGCAAATACGATATTTACATTGCAGGCAGTGACCAGATCTGGGACTATAAGCTGACCAATTTCGACACAACTTATTTCCTTGATTTTGTAAAAAAAGGCAAGAAAAAATGTAGCTATGCAGCTAGCATCGGTGAGCATGAGCCACCGGAACAGTACCGTAAGAAATACAGCTCCCTGCTGAAAGATTTTGATCAGATTCTGGTACGTGAGGATTATGGTGCCGATATTGTGGAGAGCCTCACCGGCAGCCGTCCTGGCATTACCTGCGACCCTACCCTGCTTCTTACAGCAGACGAATGGACACCTTTATTAAAAGAGCCCCGACGTAAAAGCAAATATATCCTGGTTTATCAGCTTGGGATCAACAAAGAACTGGTGGACTTTGTGCGCCGCCTGAAAAAGAAAACCGGCCTGCGTGTGGTTTATATTCCTTTCCCACTTGTAGGCCTTATGAACTGCAGCTGCAAGATCGCCATTGGCCCTGCCCAGTGGATGGGGCTTTTCAAAAACGCAGAATATGTAGTTTCTGACTCTTTCCACGGTGTGGTTTATTCCCTGCTTTTTAACCGCAACTTTTTTGCCATGGTCAATGGCCATCATATGAACCGCAGGGTACAGCAGCTACTGAAAATGGTTGGCCTTTCCCACCGTACCATCGAAAACGTAAGTGATGAAGAGCTTACCCAGCCTATTGATTTTACCTTTGCCAATGAAGAGATCGCCCGATTCCGTAAAGAATCCCTGGCACAGCTTCGCAGCCTGGTAAAGGAACAGGAGGATTGATCTGCAAATATGTTTACCGAAAATCTAAAAAAAAGCGATTGCTGCGGGTGTATGGCCTGTGCCAACATTTGCGGCAAATCTGCCATTACAATGAAGCACGATAAATGTGGTTTTTATTATCCTATCGTAGATGAGACCAAATGCGTAAATTGTGGCCTTTGTCAAAAAGTCTGTCCTATGGAAGACACTTTCACAGGTGTGGATGCCTCCCCGGATATTTATGCACTTCGTAACCGGGATCCCCAGATTCTGAAAGGAAGTTCATCCGGCGGCATGTTTACACTGCTGGCCAAGTGGGTCATTTCCCAGAATGGAGTAGTATACGGAGTTGCCTTTGACAAGGATTATAAGGTTCTTCACATGCGGGCACAGTCCATGGAAGAGGCATCTGCTTTCTGCACTTCCAAATATGTAGAAAGTGACCTATCTGAAGTTTACGTTTCCCTGTCACAGGATCTGAAATCTGGAAAAACTGTACTGCTGACCGGCACTCCCTGTCAGATCGCAGGCGTTCAAAAATTCCTTCGTACCAGGCATATTCCTACAGATAACCTGTATACCTGTGACAATATCTGTCACGGTGTTCCAAGCCGGATGCTATGGAAGGATTATCTTAAAATTCTGAAAGAAAAATATATTGCAAAGGATGACCGGATCACAGGGATCAACATGCGCAGCAAGCGGGTTTCCTGGAAAAAGCAGGTCATGGATGTAACCCTTGAAAAGGGCAATCTGGAAAGCGTTATGGAGAACTTTTCCTTCAACCGTTTCTTCCTCAGCCTTTATGGAAACCGCCCTTCCTGCTTCCATTGTCATTATACCAGCTATAAGCGGCCAGGTGACTTTACCCTTGGAGATTTCTGGAATGTGGAAAACGCAGGCGTTACCTTTGATGTGGAAGGCGGCGTGAATTTGGTACTTGTAAACACTCCCAAAGGCCAAAAGCTGTTTGATCAGCTAAAGGGAGAGGCAGATTACCAGTCTGTTTCCAAAAAAGCCAGCTGGCAGCCTCATCTGGAATATTCTGCGAAACCGCCTGCAAAGCAGGCTGCATTCTGGCATGAATATACCGAAAGCAACGACAAGGAAATGATAATGCGTAAATATATGCAAGGCTCCTTCCTTACAAAAGTGATCCGCAAGGTTACTCCGTTTTTACGCAAAACCGGTCTTTACGGTTTCGCTGGAAAAATGTATAAAACCCTTCTTGTAAGAAAGAAATAAGTGAGAAGTATTATGACTTACAATAATGCAAAGACCGAGAATAATCATGACTTACAAATAGAAATATCCGGAAAGGAATGTGACTTACCATCGAATACGTGAATCAAGAAAAAAATGTTAAAAAAGCCTTTTTGTGGAATATGATCGGAAGTACCTGCTATTCAGCATCTTCCTTTCTTTACCTGCTGATCGTTACCAGACTATGTGGTGTAGAACTTGCCGGTTTTTTCTCCCTTAGCTATGCTACAGCACAGCTGCTCCTCCAGGTCGGCCGATATGGGATGCGTACCTTCCAGGCCACTGACCTGGATCACAAATATCTTTTTTCTGAATACAAAGTGTCCCGTGTATTTTCCTGTGCTGCCATGATGCTTTTTGGTGTCATTTACAGCGCCTACAGCTTTTCAGGAGAATACATTGCCATCAGCATTTTTGTTATCATGATGAAGATGATCGATGCAGTAGAGGATGTATTTCACGGCAATCTGCAGCAGAACTACCATGTAGAGCTTATGGGGAAAATGCTGGCTGTGCGTAATGTATACTCCGCAGTTTTCTTTACTCTGCTACTTTATTTCACCAGGAATCTTTATCTGACCTGTGGTGCAACAGCCATTACATCCCTGATGCTGTGTCTTCTGGTAAATTCCTGGGCTGTGCGGCATATTTCCTCCCGGCAGCCGAAACGAAGCTTTCAGTTCTCCCATGTACTGGAATTACTGAAAATGTGTACCCCGCTGTTTGCAGGTACCTTTCTTTCCCTGCTGCTTTACAATGTACCCAAGTATGCCATGTCCAATGTAATGACAGATGAATATCAGACCTATTACAGCATTTTATTTATGCCCTCTTTTGTGATCACGCTGATGTGCGAATTTGTATTCAAGCCTATGATCACCACTATTGCAGGACTATGGTGGGATAATGATCTGAAGAAATTTGTTCTGTACGTAGCCCGTATCATCGGGATCATCTTCCTTTGCTGTGGTGGTATCGTCATTGCCGGGCATCTGCTTGGAAGGACTTTGCTGGAGCTGATCTATGGAGTAGATCTTTCTCCCTATAAGCTTCACTTTATCGTACTTCTCATAGGCGGCGGTATCGGTGCTGAGGTGTACATGATCTACAATATCCTGATTGCCATCCGTAAAGGAGGCTGCATCCTTCCGGTATATGCACTGACTGCCCTGATCACCATTCTCCCGGCAAAGGCTATGGTACAGAAGCTAGGGATCATGGGTGCATCCCTTAATTATCTGTTGTCCTGTTCTGTTTTATTTATTATGTTTTTTGCCATTTTGATCTGGGTGATCCTGAAGAAAAAGAAAGCATTATCTCATTGATCTTTCTTTACAATGGGCTGTCCTATACGCAAACAGCTGCTTTTTTGAATAATCACTTTATATCCTTATAGAATTACAGGGGACTGCATCTGCAGTCCCCTGTTTGTTTGCATATCATGGATCTGTCTGCGGCTTTGCTGCAGGTGTGATCCCTTGCCTCATAATTATTTCTTTTTTACTGTAACAATACACTTGGCACTGATCTTCTTGCCAACCTTTACAGTGATCACAGCTGTTCCCGCTTTCTTTGCAGTGATCTTTCCAGTCTTGCTTACAGTTGCCACTTTTTTATTAGAAGAACTGTAAGTTACCATTGTCTTGCAGGTAACAGGTGTTACAACTGGTTTCAGCTGATAAACTTTCTTTTTCTGCGGTTTCAGCTTCAGTGTCACTTTTTCTGGTACACCGGTAAGTGACCATGCAGCTACACTGCCTTTCTGTACATTCACCTGAATGGTCTTCTTCTGTTTCTTCGCTGTTACAATGGTGATAACTACCTTTCCGGTTGACTTCTTGGAAGCCTTCAGCTGAATGGTGTTCTTTTTCAGCTTCTTAACTGCTACGATCTTCTTATTGGAAGAAGCCACAGACTTGATACTATCTTTTGATGCCAACGGGATCACCAGAGATACTTTCTGGTTTCTCTTGATTGGAAGAACATAAGGCTCTGTCTGTGCTTTTTCAGCTGCGCCACAAACGCTGCAGGCTCTTGTCTGCTCACCAGCATCCACATAAGTAGCCTCTTTGGTCACTGTCCACTGGCCCCAGGTATGTACGCCTGTTGCAGGGATCACTTCTGTCTTTGTGCCGCCGCATACTGCACATTTTGCTTCTTTTACTCCTGCCTCTGTACAGGTTGCTGCCTTTGTTACTACCCACTGGCCCCAGGTATGTGCTCCTGTTGCAGGGATCGCTTCTGTCTTTGTAGCACTGCATACTGCACATTTTGCTTCTTTTACTCCTGCTACAGTGCAGGTAGCTGCCTTTGTTACTGTCCATTCGCCCCAGGTATGTGCTCCTGTTGCAGGAAGCACCTGATCCCTTGTATCTCCGCAGATCTCACAACGCTGTACACTGAATCCGTCTACACCACAGGTAGGATTGGTAACAGTCTCATCTTTCCACTGATGATCACATGCTTCCTCTGACTGTCTTACAAAAACAGCAGCCTCATCCACGCCGATCCGTTCATCACCCATCTTCACTTCGGCTTGAACCCAAAGAGCACCCGGCATACCCAATTCCTGATAGATTTTCCACAGCTTTGCGCCATAGAGAGTGAGCATGGTGCCATCTTCACTTACTGCATAATTATCTCCAGGAATCATGATTTTTTCGTCGCCTCGATATCCATACAGACTCCAGATAATTTCCGGTAACTTATCTGTAGGTGCCGTCTCCGGCATCCGAATCTTAATATTCAGCATGCAAATCTCATTGTTATAGATCCAGCTATTGCTAAACTCCGGATCTCTCAGCTCAGAGATCGTTACATCCTGATCCTTGTTTAAGATACGGTCGAAATAAATCTCTTCTTCTGCTACATCTTCCCAGAATTCATTACCATATCGGTCACTATGAAGTTCCTGTGCTACCAGTACGATCTGAGTTTCAGTGCCTGATATACGTACCAATGCCGGGATATCTTGCTCTGCAGTAGCAGGTGTTCTTTCCCATTTCTCCCTATCATATTCCACACGCCAGCGAACATTTTTATTATCCAGTGTGCCTGTGAACTTTTCGCCGGTTTCAGGATCAATGCCTGCATACTCAACCGTAGGATTATACTGGTTCAGATCTACCACAGAACCTACTTTAGTACCTGCATCACCATTGTTATCCCAGCCTTCCAGCTGTACATTGTAATGCAGATTTCTTACAGAAATGTTGATATCAGTATAAGCATCCCAGTCCGGATAGTCTTTTTGATCCACCTCATCAAAATGTGTTGCCTTGGATATAGCCCTGAAGCCAATACCAAATTGACCTTCATCTTCGCTCTTTGTTGCCTGCACAACTGCTTTATTATCGCCCATTTCTATAGAGGCAAGATTTCTAGGATAATCTTCGTCCATCTCTATATAATATTCATTGGAAGGTACCTCTGTTTTCTCAGTATTACCATCTTCGCCCTGTACTTCTTTGTACACCTTGAAGCTGATATTCTGGCTTTCTCCTTTCAGCATCTGCCAGCCTGTTTCAAACTCAGCTTCCAGTGAATAAATGGTGTCATTCACCCAGATATCAAAGGTATGTGTCTGCTCGTCACCGTGAATATCATCATAGGCAACTGTCACCCTGGTACCGCCGTACTTGACTCCTGTAAAGAGATAACCGTCATCCTTTTCTTCGTAGGATACGGATGGCTCAGGATCGTCCTCCTCCAGACTCTCTATCTCTACTATTCTTTTGATCTTGCAAGGAACAGGTTCGCCATACGGATGCTCACTGTTTTCCACATAGCAATTGAAATCCTTGCTAAACCAGAAACGATTTCCCTTAAACATCTGAGTACCATAGCTAGGATACTGATAATCCTCTATGGCATATCTTGAGTATATGCCTGTTCTCTGCTCAAATACCTCTGTACCATCTGTTCCAGGTGCTCCTGCTCTTACATGTACACGAATCTCGATCCACTGTCCATCCGGCAGACTCTTCTGGATCTCTGACAGAATCTTTCCAGTCACATGAAGCTTAGAAGCATCTTCTGCATCCACTTTCCAGAATCCGGCATCGATCGTTCCCAGCTGATCCCCATCGTTTTCAGACCGGGTGCCTACTTCCCAGTCGATCCGGTAAAGTGCCTCACCTTTATCCTTCAGGTTCTCTGTGTTAAGCTGAAGTACATAATCCTCTTCGTTGTTGAATACATAGGTGCCGCCCTCCTCGCGAAGATTCTCGAACCATACGGAATAATCAAGCTCGTCAAACCAGAAATTCCTGCGGCCGATCTCCTCCAGCTGACCATCTTCATTCCTGATGTTCGCAATAACCGTCACATTGGTGCCATCAGTCCCAATCCTGGTAAACCATGGGAATATTCTGCCCACCGGAGATTTTGCGGACCAAAGATTCCAGTCAACCTCCCAGGTGTATTCAACATCTTCTCTTGTTGTTACCTGATCACCTTTTACATGCTGTGTGGAGATCCCCAGACTGTTCAGATCCAGAGTACCGCCAACTGGAATATTGGGAACTTCTTCTGCTACAGATACAAAATCGTATTCATCACACACTTCAAAATAGAACTCATTCTCAGCAACAGGCACGAGTTCATCCTGATCTGTCTTTACGGAGGCCCGGATGCGGATGGAAGCCTCACCTCGGTCTTCGCCATCAGTGCTCTCTACATAAAGGTATGTTTTACCATCCTTCTGGATAAAGGAAACATCCTTCAGAAGCTCCGGATCATACAGATCTCCATCTTCATCCTGAAGCAGTTCCAGAGAGAAGTCCTCAATGTCTTCGCCGCCCATCTCTTCATCGCTGTGTCTCCACTCATGATGCAGTGTTACAGGAAGCTCCATAGTATTTCCCGGAAGGATGGAATTATTATCATTAGGATAAGCAATATCCAGGTTGTACAGATCCTTTTCTACATAGAATTCTGTCTCGTGTACCTGTTCGGTTTCCTGACAATCCAGATAGGAAATCAGCGCTTTTACCCGACCCGGACGATTAGCATAAAGATTCCATCCACCGTCATGTTCTGTCACTTCAAAAATATCGTCATTGCCTTTCAGTTCAACACCGGTGATCCTGAAGGTTCCATCACCTCCATAAGGATTAGAGCCATCCTCTATATAGCAGTCTCCCTGATTATTGATCCAGATATTCTGATCCACAAGAATGGATCTATAGTCATTCTCAAAATGGTACTCATACCGAGATTCTGCAAGATCCAAATTTGTTTCATCTGTATACAGTATGAGTTCTTCCACTGGCATCTCATTTCCTGCATAAAGGTATCCTACAACTTCTACGCGAATCACATACCACCAATCCTGTTCCAGATTCTGGTATTCTTTTGCAAACCTAGTGCCATCAATATAGAGCATATTATGGTCACCATCTGGTGTCCAGAAAGCATTCTGATCAGTGCCAATGCAAGGAGTAAACGACGCATCGTCCTCTGTCCTTTTGCCAACTGTCCAGCGGATCTCATAACCGTCTTTATCTTTCAGATTTTCGGTATTAAGCTCTACCCAATACTGTTCCTCATTGTCAAATACATAAGTACTATCGTTTCCACCTCGCAGGGTCTTGTCCTCGAGCCATACCCCATAATCCAAACCATCAAAACTATAATTCCTGCCGCAGATTTCTTCCCACTCACCAGCATCATTCTTTGCCTCTGCCGCGATGTAAAGATCTGCATGATCAGCTGTCTTGCGGTATACTATAGGAAAATCTGTCGCACCCTCACTTACATCTTTCTTCACATACCACATATTCTCATCCGGCTTCTCATCCAGCTCACCCAGTCGGAAACGTACATCCTCCCGTACTTGGGGTACTTCTGCCCCAACTGTATAATGCAGTACCTTAAGTCCAGACAGATACAGCTGCTTACCTGCCCCTAATTCACTGTTATCGTCCAGCAGCTTCTGTGGTGCAAGCACATCATATGCAGATCTTACCTCCACCCAGACCTGATTCGTTGCCAGAGTTCTTTTCTCCTCTCCGGTGCCGGTAACTGCCTGGATGCAGATATCCGTTCCACCATCCGCACCCTCTTTTGCTTTCACAAGCAAAGAATTATCCTCAGGATTAATGGTAACATCAATCAGACTGCTGTCATATGGAGTGCCGTCTTCCAGACCGTTATAAAGCTCCAGCTCATATTCTATGGCATTCTCTCCATCACCATTCCCTGCGTCTCCATTTCCTGTATCACCATTTCCTGTATCCACGTCAGGTTCTGTTTCCGCAAGATTGATGACTTCTCCATCACCGCCATCGCCTTCATTATCATCATACCATTCAGAAACAGATGTGAAAATCTTCATCTCACTGCCTGGAAACATATGCCAGTCTCCACTTTCATATTCCGCATACAGCTCATAGTGGACAGAGCCTCCGTCATCTGGCTCTTCTCCTTCTGCCGGGTTCTCTCCCTCTGCCGGTTCTCCTGCATTATCACTGAGAAGATCCACATCCTCTACCTCTTCACAGGTAAACTCTGCCGGCTCCTCTGTACTCTCATCTGCCGTAAACGAATCCTCCGGCACGTCCTCCACATCCTCTACAGATGTTTCCCCAGAAGGCATCTCTTCTGCCTGTGATACCTCTCCTGCCTGCTCCTGATCGGACAACTCCTCCACATCCACGATCTGCTGATCCGCTTCTTCAGCCAATGCCATAGATGGGCAGCTTCCTGCCACCATGGAAAAGGCCAGTGTCCATGCGCCCAGACGCTTCCATACTTCCTTATGTCTCATGCACATCCTCCTTTTCTTGTCAAGCGGATATCCGCCATCCGCTTCGCTGCTTGCACATAATCAAATCACTGTCCTGCAGTTGATCCAGTTATGCTGTTGATAGTTATTCGCTCTTTGAGCATATTTTCACTTAACAGGTTAGTTACATTCATTATAATGGTATAAAATTCATTTTTCAACCAATAATCCGGAATTTGCATTATACAATCTGCACAAAAAATCCTGTCTGCAAGCTATTTTTACTTACAAACAGGATTACAAGATTTCTGATCTATATGATGAGGACAGGATCAAAAGGTCTAAATCCACCTGAGCTTGCTCATAAGTGGATGAAAGACCTTGGGACTCGCCCCCAAATTATGCGTGTCTTATCGGAAGCTGATACTTCCTATATCCCTGAAAACCGGAAAGTGCCAGAACAAGCAACAGTTCCTTCTGGGGTGCCCGCCAAGCCCCCTCAGGCTGAAACCATTCGTGAACCGTATGGGTATCTCCCCCATCTCCTGCACGGCCCAGTGCCACTGCAGGAATCCCCAGGGAAATAGGAATATTGGCATCTGTACTGGATGCATCATGAAATACCGGCGTATAGCCAACAGCACTCGTAGCATCCCAGGCTGCCCGGACAATCAGCTCATCCGGCTTCTGAGCCCCTGCCGGACGTCTTCCTTTTTCCTC
Source organism: Blautia sp. 1033sp1_1033st1_G9_1033SCRN_220408 (assembly GCF_040929965.1). NCBI lineage: Bacteria > Bacillati > Bacillota > Clostridia > Lachnospirales > Lachnospiraceae > Blautia > Blautia sp. 1033sp1_1033st1_G9_1033SCRN_220408. The sequence goes on from NZ_JBFKZO010000006.1 coordinate 37,512, forward strand.
AAAGATCACTGTTACCTTCTCTTTTGTATCCCACCGGGCATTTTCCTGGCTGACAGCATCTTCTGTCACCTGCTTAAACTGTGCGGACAATGCAGATAATTCTTCTGCACTGTCAGATCGCAGATCCACCAGCATAGAGCATCTCTCAGGAATACTGTTTACAGAAGTACCTCCCTCCACAACGCCTACATTAAATGTGGTCTTAGGCAGCTTTTTTACCTGAAAATCTGCGATCCGGCTGATGGCCCTTCCCATTGCGTGAACAGGATTGGGAAGTCCGAAATCACTGAAGCTGTGACCGCCCGGTCCTGCAAATGTTACCAGATATCGTTCGCTTCCGGTGGCAGTATGGATGATCCCACCGGGAACCACATTATCTACCGTGATAAAACCATCACAGGCATGTGGATCCCTGAAAATGTATTTTACACCTTTCAGGTCGCCCAGACCTTCCTCGCATACATTGGCGCAGAAGATAATATCTCCTTCCCCATGGATATCCAGAGCCTTCATAGCCCTGGCCACGCTGAGGATCTCTGCAATAGCTCTTGTATCATCATTGATCCCAGGACATGTATACCGGGTTCCTTCTTTTTTGATGGTCAGGTCAGTGCCTTGTGGAAATACCGTATCTGTATGGGCTGCTATCATCACCACCGGTCCTTTACCAGTCCCCTTAATGGTGCCAAATACATTGCCCACCCGGTCCAGACCAACATTGTCCAGACCTATCCTCTCCATCTTATCCATAATGCAGACTGCCCGGTCCTGCTCAAAACCGGAGGGAGCCGGAATCTGTACCAATTCCAGAAGCTCCTTAAGGGTACGGTCATCATCTTCCTTCAGATATGCAAATGCTTTCCGGATGATCTCCATATTTTTCAGCTGTTCCATCCCGTTCTCCTTTCCAGTTCGTCCTGCTTATTCCGGTTGGATCAGCTCCAGCAGCTTCTCCAGCTCTTCATAAGAGGATATATTATTGGATTCCCGGCGCAATGCAGAGCTGTGAGGCAGCCCTGCTGTATACCAGGCCACATGCTTCCGCATCTCCCGGATACCCATATATTCTCCCTTCAAGCCGATCTGCGCCCTTGCATGCCGCAGGATCATCTGGCAGAGCTCTTCTCTGGATGGTCCCGGAAGCAGTTCGCCAGTAGTAAAATAATGATTCATTTCCCGGAAGATCCATGGATTCCCTTCCGCTGCCCGTCCGATCATGATCCCATCACAGCCCGTCTGCTTCATCAGCTCTTCTGCCTTCAAAGGAGAAGTCACATCTCCGTTGCCGATCACAGGAATCTTTACTGCCTCCTTCACCTTACGGATGGCATCCCAGTTAGCCTGACCGGAATAATACTGCTCCCTGGTCCGTCCATGGACTGCAATGGCAGAGGCTCCCGCATCTTCGATCCGTTTGGCGATTTCCGCCAGATCCACAGCTTCTTTTTCAAAACCAATACGGATCTTTGCAGTCACCGGCTTATGGATGGCAGCCACAATACTCTTTATGATCTGGGAAATCCTTTCCGGATCCTTAAGGAGGGCAGAACCTTCCCCGTTATTCACCACCTTTGGCACAGGACAGCCCATATTAATATCCAGAATATCAAAAGGCTGTTCCTCGATGCTGGCAGCCACCTGAGCCATTAATTCCGGCTCATTGCCAAAAAGCTGCATGGATACCGGATGCTCCACCGGGTCGATCTCCATCAGCGCCTTGGTATTCTTATTGTGATAGGAGATAGCCTTTGCGCTGATCATCTCCATGCAGATCAGGCCGGCTCCCTGTTCTTTACAAAGCCTGCGGAAAGCCAGATCTGTAACACCTGCCATAGGGGCAAGCACAAAAGGATTCTCTATTTCAACATTGCCTATTTTCCAACGGAGCTCCATGAAGTCTACTCCTTAATGCCAGCCGGATCTTCTCCCAGGAAAAAGACCCTGTAATATAATTCCAATGATTCCAGAAGTTCACTTTTCTGCTGACGGAGCTGCTTGATCCGCAGCGCACCGCCGATATCGTCATATCGTCCGTCTGCCTCCAATGCCTCTGTCTTAAACTGAAGATCTCCGTTCTGGTCGAACTCCAGTGTAAAAATCCCTCCGATCTCCTCTGTAAAAAGAACGCACATGATCTGCAGTTCTTTCTTTACATGATCCGGGAGAGATGAAAAATCTTCGTTAAAATAATATTTCTGCTCATATGCGCTTGCACCACAGAGCACAATATTGTCCTGATACATCTGTTCATTCCTCTCCTGCAATGTATACTGATTCATTTAATCCATTGCCCTAGTACAGTGAATATTAAGTAACCACCATATTGACTTGCCTTAATTTTCACTGTACTAATCATACGTAGCTGTAAAGACCTCGCACAGATACTTCCCCTGCATTCACAGTAGTATAAGTGCCATCCTGCCGCTCTACGATCAATACGCCAATGTCCGTGATCCCTCTGGCGATCCCTTCAAAAGAATCCTCCCCTGCGATCACACGTACAGGCTGATCCATATTGGCCAGCAGTTCCTCATAATCTTCCCTTATAAGGCTTAAGTCACAGGTCTTGGCAAACTTCTCATAATTCTTCTCAAAAGCCTCCATCACCAGGCCGGGAACCAGGCTTCTGTCAAACTCATGGCCTGCTTCCAGATAAAGGGAAGTAGCTTTATCTGCCATTTCCTCCGGAAACTTCTTAATATTTATATTGATTCCTACGCCAATGACCACGTTGCGGATCTTGTTGCCCTCCACAGCCATCTCTGTAAGGATCCCACAAATCTTCTTATGGGATGCCACCACATCATTAGGCCACTTAATAGTCGTATCAAATCCCAGCTTGTTTACTGCCTGTGCTACAGACAATCCCATAACAATGGTAAGCATAGAAGCATATTTCGGCTCGAACTCCGGCAAAAGCAGCAGACTCATCATAACCGAGGTGCCCCGTGGCGCCTGCCAGGAACGGCCCAGCCGTCCTCTTCCTGCACTCTGATACTCGGCCACAGCCAGCGTACCGTGAGGAAATTTCCTGTCAGCCAGACGCTTGGCCATCAGATTGGTAGAATCTGTTCTTTTCACAAAATGGACGGTTTGACCCGCCCATTTTGTATGAATATTTGCTGAAATTGTATCTTTATCGTATAAAATATCCATTATAATCCTTCCGGTAATCCCAGTGTTGCAGCCATCACAGCTTTGATGGTATGCATACGGTTCTCTGCCTCATCAAATACCTTTGACTGTGCAGACTCAAATACTTCATCAGTAACTTCCATCTCGGTAAGGCCGAAACGCTGTCCCATTTCCTTGCCGATCTTTGTCTTAAGATCATGGAATGCGGGCAGGCAGTGAAGAAAGATTGCCTTCTCTCCTGCATTCTCCATCACATGCTTTGTCACACGGTATGGTGTAAGATCTTTGATACGCTCTTCCCATACCTCATCCGGCTCGCCCATAGATACCCACACATCTGTATAAATAACGTCTGCATTCCTGGTACCTTCCTCTACATCCTCTGTAAGAGTGATAGTTGCTCCGGATTCCTTTGCATACTCATGGCACTGTGCCACCAGTTCATCATTAGGGAAATACTTGCTGTTTGTGCAGGCTGTAAAATGCATACCCAGCTTGGAGCAGGCAACCATCAGGGAATTACCCATGTTATAACGGGCATCGCCCATATATACAAGACGGATCCCCTGCAGATGTCCGAAATGCTCATGGATGGTAAGCATATCTGCCAGCATCTGGGTAGGATGATACTCGTTGGTCAGGCCGTTCCATACCGGGACTCCTGCATATTTTGCCAGTTCTTCCACAATATCCTGGCCAAATCCACGGTATTCAATACCATCATACATCCTGCCAAGAACTCTTGCTGTATCTGCAATACTCTCTTTCTTGCCGATCTGGGAGCCAGTAGGATCCAGATATGTGCTGCCCATGCCAAGGTCATGTGCTGCCACCTCAAAAGAACAACGGGTTCTGGTGCTGGTCTTTTCAAAGATCAGGGCAATATTCTTGCCTTTGTAATACTCAGTAAGCTCACCTGCTTTTTTCTTTGCTTTCAGTTCTGCTGAAAGCTCCAGAAGATAAATGATCTCCTCAGGTGTAAAATCCTTTAATGTAAGAAAATTCCGTCCTTTTAAATTCATAGTCATTCTCCTGTAGTATGTCTTTGCTCTGTTATGCCGGATCTATCCTTGTCAGATTCTTTATTCGGTCTTCTTATCGTCAGTTACAATTTCCTTCAGGGAAGAAGCCAGACCTGCTATTCCCTGGATCTCAGAAGGAATAATGATCTTGGTTGCTTTGCCGTCTGCTACCTTTGTAAGTGCTTCAAAGCTCTTCAAAGTAAGAACTGCATTGTCTGCCCCTGCTTCTTTGATCATACGAAGACCTTCTGCATTTGCCTTCTGTACCTTAAGTACTGCTTCTGCCTGGCCTTCGGCCTCTTTGATCATACGCTCTTTCTGAGCTTCTGCACGAAGGATGGCAGCCTGCTTCTCAGCCTCAGCATCCAGGATCGCAGATTCTTTCTTACCTTCTGCCACAAGGATGGTGGATTTCTTCTCTCCTTCTGCAATCAGGATCGCTTCTCGTCTCTCCCGCTCTGCCTTCATCTGCTTTTCCATGGCTTCCTGGATCGCAGCCGGCGGGATGATATTCTTCAGCTCTACACGATTCACCTTGATGCCCCATGGGTCTGTGGCAACATCAAGGGAGGCACGCATCTTGGTATTGATCACTTCACGGGAGGTAAGTGTTTCATCCAGCTCCATATCTCCGATAATATTCCTAAGTGTGGTGGCTGACAGATTCTCAATGGCCATGATGGGATTCTCCACACCGTAAGCATACAGCTTAGGATCTGTGATCTGGAAAAATACAACGGTGTCGATCTGCATGGTTACATTATCTTTTGTGATCACAGGCTGAGGTGGAAAATCCACTACCTGTTCTTTCAGGTTGACCTTTCTGGCAACTCTCTCGATAAAAGGCACCTTAAAATGTACACCAGTGCCCCATGTGGCACGGTATGCACCAAGGCGTTCCAGCACAACTGCATAAGCCTGGGGAACAATGCGGATACAGGATGCCAGCACCCATAATGCCAGAATAACAATCACCAATAATGCCAAAATTCCTCCCATAAATTAATCCTCCTTTTTCACCTTCACAATTAATTTGACCCCACGGACTTCCGTGATGGTAACTACCGTCTTCTCAGGAATGATCTCCTTGTCATCCGATGTCCTTGCCAGCCATTCAATATCATTGATGCGAACCTGTCCGGTCTGTGCCAGATTGTCAATCTTCTGGATCACTACTGCGGACTGACCCATCAGGCTGTTTACATTGGTACGGACCATGCCCTTATTCAGACATTTCTTTAGTACAGGTCTGGCCAGAATCAGAAGTATCAGAGAAACAGCCAGAAACAGTATGATCTGCAGCCATTCTTCTGCTCCCATGCCTGCAGCAAGAGCAGCCACCAGAGCACCTCCTGCAAACCAGATAGTGGTAAGCTGCACCGTCACGGCTTCAGCTACCAGAAAAAAAGTAAGTATTGCCAGCCAGATAAAGACTTCCTGCATAGAATCTCCTCCTTATCCTCTCCTCTGCCTTGCAGCCTCATACATAAGGATCCCGGCAGCCATGGCCGCATTCAGGGATTCTACCTGCCCGTTCATTGGAATCCGTATCAGACAATCCGCTGCCTGCGACGCCTGATCCGTAAGTCCCTTTCCTTCATTACCGATCAGGAAAGCAGTTCCTCCCTGATAATCCTCTTTATCATAGGTATTCCTGCCCTGCAGATGAGCTGCAAAAAGCCGGATATGATGTTTTTCCAGCTGTTCTTTTAATGATACCACACTTTCCACGTATAGAAAAGGCATTCTGTAAATAGAACCCATGGTGGAACGTATCACCTTGGGATTGGTAATGTCCACACAGGTTCTGGTAAGAAAGATCCCGTCCACTCCGGCGCCCTCGGCTGTACGGAAGATCGTTCCTGCATTGCCCGGATCCTGCAGATCCTCAAGCACCATCACCAGTGGGTGTATTTGATCTGCTGCCCGGCTTCCCCAAATGTCTTCTTCTATATAGGAAGGCTTCTTAAGAAGAGTAAGGATACCCTGCGGTGTCTGAGTATCGCTCATCTGTCTGAATACGGAATCTGAAACCACTTCACAAGGAAAGCCTTCGGCATGGCTCATCAGCTCAGTATCCCCAGTAACAAACTCAGCCAGATAAACTCTGGAAACCCAGTCAGCCGGAGCTTCCAGGAACATCTTCCTGCCCTCTGCCACAAACAGCCCCTGCTCTCTCCTTGCCTTTGCCTTTTGATTTAACTGTATTATATTTTTGATCTGTCCGTTATTCACACTGGTTATCATAAATCAGGAACCTTCCCCTTAGTTCAGTCTTTCCAGTACTTTATTTTTGCCTATAGCTATCAAATGCCAGTCTGCTTCCAGCGGCTTCACCGGGTCCAGATTAATTTCCACATCATTCCCTACCTTGATGGCGATAATATTAATATCATGGCTCTCACGAAGCTGCAATTCCTGCAGGCTTTTGCCTATCCACTCCGTCGGCACAGGAAACTCTGCCATACTGAATTCAGTGGAAAGCTCAAATACATCCAGAAAACCTCCGGACATCAGATTTCTTGCCACACGAAGTCCCATGGACTGCTCCGGATAAATCACCCTGTCTGCGCCGATCTTCTCAAGGATCTTGCCGTGAAGGACATTCATGGCTTTGGCCAGAACATAGGGTACTCCCAGCTCCTTGGCTTGCATAGTGGCCATAATACTGGCTTCCATATTCTCAGCCACTGCGATCACTGCCACATCCACATTCTGCACACCCAGAGCCCGTAAAACTTCAGGCTCACGCACATCTGCACGAACTGCATAAGTAACCTTATCTGCAATCTCCTGGATATTTTCTTCCCTTGCATCAATTGCCAGTACATCACAATCCGACTCTGCCAGTGTTTCTGCCACTGACATACCAAATTGTCCAAGTCCGATCACTGCATAGCTTTTTTCCTTCATGTCATGTCTCCTATCCAATCATCACATCTTCTTCTGCAAGATGGATATTCTCTGATCTGCGCTGTTCTCTTGCCACCACGGCTGCACCTAAAGTAAGAGGGCCGATACGTCCAAGATACATGGTCAGCATTACAATGTATTTCCCTGCCAGACTCAAATGTGGCGTCAGCCCTCTGGACAAACCTACTGTTCCCAGGGCTGAAGTTAATTCATAAATAACGTCCATCAGATCTGCCTGTGGCATCGCTACAGCCAGAAGCATAATCATGATCAATAAAACCAACAAAGACATCCCTGCTACCACAAGGGCAGAACGGATGTAGCTGCTGCGAATCTTCCGATTGTGGCTTTCCACATCCTTATCACCACGAAGATTGGCCCGGATGCTAAGCACTAGCACTGCAATGGTCGTTGTCTTAATACCACCGGCTGTACCCATAGGGGATCCTCCGATGAGCATCAGTACCAGACACAGTACAAAGGTAGCATTGGTAAATGCTGCCTGATCTGTTGTGAAAAATCCGGCGGTCCTGGTGGTCACAGACTGAAAAGCAGATGCAAGCAGCTGCCTGCCTGTAGACATCCCTGCAAAAGTATCCGGATTGTTCCTTTCAAACAAAAAGATCAACAGCGTACCTCCAATAACCAGGATCAGGGTTGTTTTTAATACCAGCTTGCTTTGCAGACGAAGAGTTGCATAAACTTTTTTCACTGACAACTTGTGATTCTGTTTTGCCTTTTTTATTTTTGCCCAAATATCCCACCACACAATAAAGCCAAGACCCGAAGAAATAATCAGAGCCATAGTGGTAAGATTCACCAGCACATTTCCCTGATAGGGAGCCAGACTGGTCTCGCCCAGAAGATCGATCCCTGCATTGCAAAATGCTGACACTGCTGTAAACACTGCATGGACCATTCCCTTACGGAAGCCAAACTGAGGCACAAAACAAAATGCATACAGCACTGCGCCGGTCCCTTCTGCAACAAAAATACAAAGTACAGTTTTTCGCACAACTTTGACCAGTCCTGACATCTGATCCAGGTTATAGGACTCCTTGATCAGCCTCCGGTTCCTCAGGGAAATCTTCTTGTGAAGTCCAATAAACAGTATACTTGCCAGAGATACTACTCCTATGCCTCCGATCTGGATCAGCAAAAGGATAGCCGCTTTGCCTATTGTCGACCAATGGGTAGCTGTGGTCACTGTCACCAGACCGGTTACACACACGCTGGTAGTAGCCGTAAATAATGCATCTGCAAAAGAAGTACTTTCCCCCGGTGCGGTGCAAAACGGGAGCCAGAGAAAAAATCCTCCTACAAAAATTACCCCCGCAAAGCTGAGGGCAATTATTTGTGCTGTTTTCAATTTATGAAATTTTTCCTGTAAACATCGTCTAAAACTATTTCTGTAATCCATGTTTGTCATAATTATGGGAAAGGGATTTACAAACCTCCCACTGATATTCTGAAACGCTCTTCTGCATAGCAAGTGCCTCGTCAATATCGAAGTCCACAAAATCTCCATGACGATATCCAACTACTCTGCAGCTCTTGCCTGCTACCAGAAGGTCTACAGCCATTGCACCCATCATAGATGCATACACACGGTCCTTACATGTAGGGCTTCCACCACGCTGCATGTGTCCAAGGATAGTGGCACGGGTCTCAATACCTGTAGCTGCTTCGATACGTTTTGCCATAGCCTGGGAATTACCGATACCCTCTGCATTTACGATGATATGATGCTTCTTGCCAAGCTTACGGCTCTCAATAATGTTGTTGATCAGCTTCTGCTCATCATAGTCGTATTTCTCAGGGATCAGCACATCCTCTGCACCGTTGGCAATACCGCACCATAATGCCAGATATCCGGCGCCACGGCCCATAACCTCGATAATACTGCATCTCTCATGGGAAGTAGATGTATCACGTACCTTATCGATTGCTTCCATAGCTGTATTAACAGCTGTATCAAATCCGATGGTGTACTCTGTACATGCAATATCCAGGTCGATCGTGCCTGGTACACCGATGGTATTCACACCAAGGGCAGCCAGCTTCTGTGCTCCTGCAAAGGAACCGTCTCCACCGATCACTACCAGTCCGTCAATACCATGCTTCTTGCAGATCTCTGCGCCTCTCTTCTGACCTTCTGCTGTACGGAATTCTGCACAACGTGCTGTATAAAGGATCGTACCGCCACGTTCAATGGTATCGGATACATCCTTCGCTGTCATATCTATAATCTCTTCATTCAGCAGTCCATTATATCCCTTCAGTATACCTTTTACATTTAATCCGCTGCTAAGTCCACGTCTTACCACTGCACGGATTGCTGCGTTCATTCCAGGAGCATCACCGCCGCTGGTAAGGACACCAATGGTCTTAATTTTTTTCTCTGCCATAATAATTACTCCTCCATCTTCTGAGTTCCTTGAGATGCCTGTATTCTCTCTGATACAATCTGCATCTCGGGGTTAATCCTTTTCTACACATATTCAGCACTAGTTTATAGCATCTTTCTGTTTTTTTCAATACTCTGTCCCTGTTTTTTTTCAGAAGCTTTTTATAAACTTTACATTAGAAACTTTTATTCAAGAATGCCTCGGCATTCTTGCTGCGAGGTGCGCGTCATGCAATCGCATGACATACTTCTCCTGCGCACCTCTGCAATCCTGCCGGAGGCTATATCAGCTGGGGGATTGACTCCCAGCTGATATACTTCATAAGAAGCTTTTTACAAATTTCATATCAGAAGCTTTTCAGCGCACGCTCTACCACGCGTACATTCTCACTGCCATATTCCCTCCGGAATTTTTCCAGCCATTCTTCCTGCAAAGCTACCCTGTATCCGGCCGGCAGCTTTTTCATTGCTTTTACATCCTTCAGATAGATCACAACGGAAGCATTGCCCGGAACTGCTCTCAGTTCTTCCATCAAATGTGCTTCCCGGTCTGCATATGCATCCCTGTCATCAAACTGCAGCCAAAGCTCCCTTGGCACTTCTTCAAAGGTACGCACCCTTTCCAGGATCAGCTTGCTGGCCTTGTCATCTTCAGCGGATACCCGTCCCTGGATCAGCACACGGGCATCTTCATCCAAAAGGCTCTGATACTTTTCATAATCCCTTGGAAAAACCACTACTTCCACAGTACCCACCAGATCCTCCAGGGTAACAAAGGCCATCACCTTATTATTCTTGGTATATTTAATGGTTTTCTCGGTCACCATACCACCAACTACAACCTTCTGGTTATCCATTACCACGGAAAGTCCCGTCTCTTCATCCGGCTGAAAATCTGTGGTCTTTGCACTGATATTCTTTTCAAGTATACCTCTGTACTGTTCCAGGGGATGTCCGCTAAGATAAATCCCCAGTACATCTTTTTCAAAGGCCAGGATAACTTCCTTTGCATATTCTCCCACATCTGGCATACTGATCTCATAAGCCTTCTTATCTTCTTCACCAACCAAGTCAAACAGGCTCATCTGTCCTGCCATGCTGTTCTTCTTATTCTGGCTGATATGATCCACTACCCGGCTGTAAACCAGCATTTTCTGCTGCCGGTTGCCTGGCAGGCAGTCAAGTGCCCCTGCCTTGATAAAATTTTCGATGGCGCGTTTATTCACCTGCCCGCTGTTTCTTTCAATGAAATCACTCAGTGTACGGTAGATTCCGTTTTCCCTGCGCTCCTTCACCAGCGATTCGATCACAGGCCTGCCCACACTTTTAATAGCGGAAAGGCCATAACGGATCCTTCCCTGGTCAACAGAAAAGCCACGTTCTCCGTTATTAATATCCGGAGGCAAAATCTGAATTCCCATCTGACGGCATACCTGAATATACTCTGCCACTTTGGCTGGCATTTCGATCACGGAGGTCATAAGCGCAGCCATAAATTCCACAGAATAATAATATTTCAGATAAGCCGTCTGATAAGCTACGATTGCATAAGCTGCCGCATGGGATTTATTAAAAGCATATTTTGCAAAATCAGTCATTTCATCATAGATCTTATTTGCTGTCTTCTCAGAGATCCCGTTGGCAATACAGCCAGGCACTCCCTCCTGCTCATTTCCATATACAAAGTTCTGCCGCTCTTTTTCCATGACAGAAGCTTTTTTCTTGGACATTGCACGACGCACAAGATCACTTCGTCCTAATGTATAGCCTGCCAGATTACGCACAATCTGCATAACCTGCTCCTGATATACGATACATCCGTAGGTTGGGCTAAGGATTGGCTCCAGCTGCGGGCAGTCGTAGCGAATGGTATCCGGACGGTTCTTGCCACGGATATACTGGGGAATAAAATCCATCGGGCCCGGACGATACAGGGAAATACCGGCGATCACATCCTCCAGGCTCTGAGGCTTCAATTCCTTCATAAAGTTCTTCATACCAGAACTTTCCAGCTGGAACACACCATCTGTACGACCTGTGCCAAGGGATGCCAGCACCTTACTGTCATTATAATCAATGTGGGACATATCCAGGGTGATCCCCTTATCTTTCTCCACCATTTTCGCTGCATTCTGGATCACTGTTAATGTACGAAGCCCAAGGAAATCCATTTTCAAAAGGCCCAGTTCTTCCAGCGTAGTCATAGTAAACTGAGCTACAATGGTGCCGTCCTGGGCTCTGGAAAGAGGTACGTATTCATCCACCTCTTTCTGGCTGATCACAACACCGGCTGCATGCATGGAGGTATGCCTTGGAAGTCCTTCCAGGCGCTTTGCCATATCGATCAGATGGTGTACATCCTCCTGCTCGTCATAAGTTTTTTTCAGTTCCGGATTCATTTCCAGTGCTTTATCAATGGTAATATTCAGCTCCTGGGGAATCATCTTTGCAATGGTATCCACCTGGGCATAAGGCATGTCCAATACACGTCCCACATCCCTGATCACACCACGGGCAGCCAATGTACCAAAGGTAACGATCTGCACTACACAGTCCTTACCGTATTTGCGAACCACGTAATCGATCACTTCCTGCCTGCGCTCGAAACAGAAGTCCACATCAATATCCGGCATGGATACTCGTTCCGGATTCAGGAAACGCTCAAAAAGCAGATCGTAACGGATAGGATCCAGCTGGGTGATCCCCAGGGTATAAGCAACCAGGCTTCCAGCTGCAGAACCTCTGCCCGGTCCTACCATGATCTCATGATCCCTTGCATATTTAATAAAGTCCCACACGATCAGGAAATAATCCACGTATCCCATATTTTTGATTGTGGTAAGCTCATAATCCAGACGGCTTTCCAACTCTTCTGTCACCGGATCGTATCGTTCTTCCAGGCCTTCCCGGCACAGCTTATTCAAATATTCCCAGGAGGTATATCCATCCGGCACATCATATCTGGGCAGCTTTGTGTTGCCGAACTCAATATCCACGTGGCACCTCTGCGCGATCTTGTGTGTATTTTCCAGAGCCTCCGGCGCATAAGGAAACAGTGCTGCCATTTCTTCTTCTGACTTAACATAATACTGTCCGCCTTCATAACGCATACGGTCTGTATCTGTAAGCTTCTTGCCGGTCTGCAGGCAAAGCAGGATATCATGGGAATCTGCGTCTGTTTCATAAGTGTAATGCACATCATTGGTGGCAACCAGCTGGATCCCTGTTTCCTGGTGCATCCGCATCAACTGCTGATTGACCATCTGCTGCTGCGGAATCCCGTGATCCTGAAGTTCCAGAAAAAAGTTCCCCTCTCCGAAAATCTCCTGATATCTGAGGGCAGCCTTTTTGCCATCCTCATACATCCCTTTCTGAAGATATCTGGCAACCTCGCCAGCCAGGCAGGCACTTAAGGCAATCAGCCCCTCATGATACTCCCGCAGAAGTTCCAGATCCACTCTTGGCTTGTAGTAAAAACCTTCTACAAAACCCTTGGATACGATCTTCATCAGATTTTGATAACCCTGGTTATTCTCAGCAAGAAGCACCAGATGATAGTATCTGTCATCTCCGCTTCCTACTTCCCTGTCGAACCTGGAGCCGGGAGCCACATACACTTCACATCCAAGGATAGGATTGATGCCTGCCGCTTTTGCCGCACGATAAAAGTCGATCACTCCATACATAACTCCATGGTCTGTGATCGCAGCACTGTCCATTCCCAGTTCCTTCACTCTGGACACATATTCATTTATCTTATTTGATCCATCCAGCAGACTATATTCTGTATGGACATGCAGATGCGTGAAAGCCACTGTGTGTACCTCATTTCCTGTTTATATTATTTCTTGCCTCTGTTATTTTTTGTATATTCTTCTCTCTTTAATCTCTATTTTGCCTTCTTTCAGAAGGTGCCCGATTGCCCGTTTGAATGCATTTTTGCTCAAGCCGAATTCTCTTTTGATCACTTCCGGGGACGCCTTATCATCAAAAGGAAGAACCCCTGCAAATTCATCGATCACGCTAAGCACGGACTCTGCATCCTCTTCGATCTGCAGGTATGCTTTCTGGCGATCTGTGACATTCATCTTGCCGTCTTCTTTTACTTCTGTTACACGCAGATCCAGAATCTCTCCCGGACGGTATTTCCCGGCAGCCTCCCTTGCAGGAATCAGTGCAGAATACTTGTCATCAACAGCCACAAATACACCAAAATTACCGCTGATCTCATATACACGGCCCTTTACCTGGTCTCCCACCACATAAGGTGTGCGTGTAGAAAGATAATGATATACTTTCATGGTAGCGCAAAGACGCTGGCTTTTATCAATATAAAGAGCCACCAGTACGTCTTTCCCTTCCTGCATCCTGGTGGTCTGCTCATGATATGGAAGCAGAAGGTCTTTTTCCAGTCCCCAATTCAGGAACGCTCCGATCCTTGTCACCTGGGAAACCTTCAGAACTGCAGTCTGCCCTACCTGAAGCATGGGCTCTCTGGTGGTAGCGATGAGACGGTCTTTGGAATCTTTATAAATGAATACGGTCAGCTCATCTCCTGCTTTCGTGCCTGCAGGCACCTGTTTGGCAGGGAGTAGTACAGAATCTTTGCCTTCTTTATCATCCTTTTCAGCCAGATATACACCGAAATCCACTGTTTTTACTACAGTCAGTGTCTGTTTTTTTCCTAATTCAATCATGGGTTCTCCTTATTATATATTTTTACGAAAATGATTATTGTCAGTATAGCACACACACAATGTAAAAGATACTCTCAATCCACATGGGCCTAATTGTTGTTTTGCTCTTTTGGCAGCATTCCCCCAATTTGCGGTTGAATAGAATACTATTTAAGTGTGTCTGCGTATTGCAGAAGCCGGCGTGTATCCGCCCATCTGGCATCGCTTGTAGGGCCTCCCAGTGTAACGGAAATATAGGTCTTTCCATTTCCGGCCTGGATCATACCAACAAAACAATGGCCAGCTTTACGGGTATAGCCTGTTTTGATCCCGTATACTCTGTCCATATTGCCAAGAAGCTTATTGGTGGTACGGAAGGTATAGGTATTGCCGTTCAGGCTGGTGATGGTCCCTTGCTGCCGTTTTACGATTTTTCGGATCATAGGCTTCTTCCATGCATAACAGGCGATCTTTGCCAGATCCCTGGCAGTTGTATAATGGTCCATCCCTGCATCCAGTCCGTTTGGTGTGGCAAAATGGGTATTCTTACATCCCAGGACTGCTGCTTTTTTATTCATCAGCTTTACAAATTTAGGTACTGACCCGCTTACATGCTCTGCAAGTGCTACTGCTGTATCATTGTGGGATGGGATCAGCAGGGAATAAAGAAGATCCTTCAGTACAAAGCTTTCCCCTTGCTGCAGATACAGCTTGGTAGGCTCCTGGGCTGCTGCATTGGCAGATGCAGTCACCTTCTCGGTTAATTTGCAATTCTCCAAAGCCAATATAGCCGTCATCAGCTTGGTGGTGCTTGCATTTGCATGGCGCAGATCCGGGTTCTTGGAATAAAGCACTTTCCCAGTGTCAGCCTCTACAAGGATCCCACATGGACTGCTAAGGGAAACAGACGGGCCGCTTCCTGTCATCCTGCCATTAGAATCAAACCTGCAATTCACACCGGAGATCCGTTTCGTTCCTGTGGTCAGCTTGCCCTTTGCATCAAAATAATAGGTATAACGGCTGCGGATCCACCCCTGGCTTCTGCGGCCGTCGCTTCGCAGATAATAGGTCTTCTTTCCATTTTTGTAGATCCATGCATTTTTATACATGTATCCTTCTGATTTCTTCCCAAAGTAATACCACCTGGTACCGATCTTGTGCCAGCTGTACTGCCTGACCCCTTTCGCAGAAAAATAATATGTTTTCCCCCTGACAGATAAAAGGCAATCCTTTGCCATCTGTCCATCTTTGTCATAATAATACCAATTTCCATTTCTGGCGGTAAATCTGCCCCCTGTAACCTTTTCAATATTCTTTACGCTGGTCACTTTTGCAGAAACCGGCACTGCCGCTCCCAGAAGCAGTATCAGCATTACCAGAAGACACAGCCTGTATATGCCTGCTCTTTTTCTCTCTTTTCCTGTACTCATCATTTCCCCCGCTTTAAAGTAAAACAAAATATCAGTTCTATTTATTTTCCTATTTTCCCCAGTTTTAGTCAAGGCATTTTTCGGAACGAAATAAAAAACGAAATAAAAAAAGGCGTTCTATCTCACACGCCTTTTTCTCAAAACTTCTGTATAGCATTCTTGATTACGGAATCTGGAAAGAAAATCCCGTGTAAGAGCATCTTTCGGATCCTGGAAAAGCTTTTTCGGCTCTCCCTCTTCTACGATCACTCCATCAAGTCGAGCAGTCGCGAGACTTGGCGCGTGATTCTGGTCAGCGTAAGCTGACATATTCTTTACAGAATCACTGCGCATCCTCGCGGAGCGTTTATCTCAGTCGAAGATTGGACTCCCACTGAGATGAACTTGCTGTTACTCACCACCTGAAAGAGGCGGGAGTCTTCTCGACTGAGATAAATCTTAATAGCCTCGTATTATTAAGTCCTATAATTTTTTATACAATAGAAACATTACTGAACAATTGTCTATTACACATAAAAAAATCGCAACAGGCGCAGTTTACCAATTCACCGCGCCGTTGCGATTTATCCACATAATAACCCTAACCCCTGGTAAAGCCAAGGAGAACTATTATACGATCTCTTATATATCCAGTTCTGGGGGAACATCCAGTTCCTCGGATACATATTTCCCATTTTTCTTGCGCTGCCTTACGCATTCCGACAAAAGATACTCGATCTGTCCATTCACTGAACGAAAATCATCCTCCGCCCAGGCAGCGATCTGATCATATAATTTTGCTGAAAGTCTGAGCGGAATCTGTTTCTTTGCCTTAGTATCTGCCACGATTAATACAGACTTCCTGAATTAACAATAGGCTGTGCGTCACGATTGCCGCAAAGTACTACAAGAAGGTTGGATACCATGGCCGCTTTCCGCTCCTCGTCCAGTTCTACCACACCATTCTCATTCAGTCTGTCCAGTGCCATCTCCACCATACCAACAGCACCGTCTACGATCATCTTCCTTGCATCAATGATCGCAGATGCCTGCTGCCTCTGAAGCATAACGGCTGCAATCTCCGGTGCATATGCCAGATAAGTGATCCTTGCCTCAATGATCTCAAGTCCTGCGATCTCAACCTTCTGCTGAATCTCCTTACGGATACGCTCGGCAACCACTTCACTGGATCCTCTAAGGCTGCCTTCATCTGCGATACCGTCTCCTGTAGTGTCTACATTAGGAGCCACATCATATGGATAGATCCGTACAATATTTCTCAGGGCACTGTCACACTGAAGGGACAGATATTCTTTATAATTATCTACATCAAACACAGCCTTTGCAGTATCTACCACACGCCACATAACTGCAATACCGATCTCGATAGGATTACCCAGACAGTCATTGATCTTCTGACGGTTATTGTTCAGAGTCATGATCTTCAGTGAAATCTTATTATTTGTGATCAGAACTTCGCTGCTTTCTTTCGCAGATGCGCCAAGAACACTTGCCAGGGAACCTTTCCCGGAACCTCCGTCTACATCGCCGCTCTGGTTCAGCTTTGTCTTAGCTGCCGGATTCACACTGCTGCAAAATGGATTGACCCAGTAAAAACCATTCTCCTTCAAAGTACCGATATACTTACCAAATAAGGTCAATACCAGTGCTTCCTGTGGCTTCAGGACACGCAATCCTACAAAGGGGATCCAGCCTATAGCTACCCATACAATACCAACAACCATAACTGGGATCACTTCCTGAACCGCACCAAATGCGATAGCTCCTACCCCCACTGCATACAGCAGGAGAAACAGAAGCATCATGGCCATGCCATTTTTCTTGTTGTTTAATACTTTTTCTTTCATTTTCTTTTTCTTCCTCCTAAAATATCAAATATGTTTTGATATTTTGATGATATCATTTTAATATCATGCTGTCAATAGAGACTTTTGCAACGACCCTCCATATTATCTTTCTTTTAAGAACTCCACCACTTCCTGATACAGCGGAATAGACGGTGCTGCGCCTGGACGGGACACTGCGATTGCAGAAGCTGCAGAAGCCATTTCCAGACATTTTGGAATGTCCTCACCAGCACACAGACCTGCAAGGAAATATCCGCAGAAGGTATCTCCTGCAGCTGTAGTATCCACTGCCTTTACACGGTAAATATCATGGGTATAGGTTTCCTCACCCTTCTTGCAGAGAACCCCTGCATCTCCAAGAGTAAGTACGATTACTGCTGCCGGATATTTCTCGGAAAGGATCTCCAGCACTTTCTTGTAATCAGGGTTCGCCTCCTGAATCCCTGCGATCGCTGCACCTTCCACTTCATTAACAATAAAATAATCTACACAGTCCAACGGCAGGTCTTCCATGGACTTTGGAATCGGTGACGGATTAAATGCCACCTTCAGACCCAGTTCATGTGCCCTCCGGATCATATAAGGAACTTCATTTACCTCATACTGCATCAGCACAACGTCCCCCGGCTCTCCCTTTTCTGTAAGAACCTTGTCAATATATTCTTTAGTAAAGTCACGGTTGGTGCCGCCATATACGATGATACAGTTATGTCCTGTACTATCTACCTGGATAATAGCATGGCCGCTCTGTCCTGGAAGCACCTGAATCTGAGAAATATCCACGCCTGCATCCTTCATAAAATCAGTGAGCATAGCACCATCTTTTCCTACCGCTCCTGCGTGTACTACGCATGCGCCTGCTCTCGCCGCTGCCACAGACTGGTTCAGACCCTTGCCGCCTACATTCAGATGGATGCCATCTGCCAGTATGGTTTCTCCCGGAAGTACAAAATTCTCCACCTGATATACCTTATCAATATTCATAGATCCAAATGAAATGATTTTCATAAAATATTCCCTCCCAATTCCCGTATTTCATTGACATTTTCTTTTTTCCGGCTTATGATAATTAAACCAGTTTTATAATTTACTAATTTCTTTACCAATAATACCATATCAGGGGCAAAAGTTCAAAAGTCTTTCGTAAACAATCCTAAAAATCTCAATCTTTCCCCTGATTCCACTTATTAATAATGCCCCCGCTGCTTCAGCAACTATAATCCCCCGGAGGTAAACATGGCAGTTAAATTAAAAGATATTGCAGCAAAAGCAGGTGTATCTTCTACCACCTGTTCCTTAATATTAAACAACAAACCTATCAGTGTATCCGAGGAAACCAAGCAAAATGTACTTAGAATCGCACTTGAAATGGGTTATATGCGAAAGCAAAGCATCCATAATCTGGGATTGATCGTTCCGGATCTGGGAAACCTTTACTTTACAGAGATCATAAAAAACGTATCCCGCAGGGTTCAGGAAGCCGGTTATAACCTGGTTATCCTTGATTCTAATAACTCTATTGAACAGGAATGCAAAAATTTACTACAGTTACGCAATTCCAAAGTGGACGGTATCATGCTTTCTCTGGTTCCTCAGGACGAATCCACCTCCCAGGTACGCCCATTGATACGAGAGATAACATCCCACAATCTTCCTATTGTTTTACTAGAGGATTCTCTTTCCACTTTTGGCTGTCATTCTGTAAATACAGATAATTATCAGGGCGGATACCTTGCAACTAAACACCTGATCGATCTGGGACACACCCGGATCGGCACAATTACCGGAAGTTCAGATTTTCCAAATACAAACGCGAACCGCACCACCGGATATATGGCCGCTCTTACAGAAGCCGGGATTCCCATTGATCCTGAACTGATTTGTCCGGGCATGTTTACTATTGAAAGCGGTTATAAATATACTCCCTATCTTCTGGAAAAAGGTGTAACTGCTATTTTTACCCATAATGATATGTGTGCGTTTGGTGTTTATCATTATCTGCAGGAACACCATTTGCGGATACCCGATGATATTTCCCTGGTAGGCTTTGATAATCTTCCCATCATCTCTACGCTGGGATTTCCTCTTACTACAGTTTCACAGCCAATTCAGCAGATTGCAGACCGCTGCGTAGATATTCTGCTTCAGTCCATACAGAATCCTTCCACAGAACGCACATCTGTTACTATGCAGCCCGAACTGATCATCCGAAGCAGTACCGGTCCCGTCAAAAAATGAATCACACGTTCATTAAAAAATCGTAAGAACGGGTGCCTGATCAGACACCCGTTTTCTTTACTTTACTGTCCACCGGAAATGATATGCTCCAGATTCCACATGAATCAAAACGCCGCCATCTTTTTCTTCAACATCAAGCAGGCCTTCAAATCCACTCAGATTTCCTTTGCTTTCTTTGACATTATCCGCAGAAGTATTTTCAATAAAGATCTTCGCCGTTGCATTTGCCGGAATTTCCGTGTCCATTATCATCTCATTTCCTTTATGCTCCCAGCGATTTATAACCGTTCCCTGTTTCGTTATAACTTTTCCTTCTGCATAATCCAGTTGGTCTGTAAAATATGGGCGAATCTTCACCGTGGTAAACCCAGGTTCTGCCGCAGAAATACCACACATTCCCTCTACCATCCAGTTACCGATAGAACAATATGCCGGCTGTATATAAGAACAGTCTCCCCTTTCTCCATTTGGCAGAATAGCCTGCATAGCCTCCCATACGGTAGTAGCTCCCTGATTCACCTGATACAGCCAGGATGGGCACTGTTCATTCAACAAAAACTCATACATCTGGGCAGATTTTCCATTCTCGCAGAGGATTTCCGGAAGTACAAGTGCAGATGAAAACCCTGCATCCATACCATTTTTCTTTACCAGTTTCATGATCCTCTTAAACAGTTTTCCCTTTTCTTTTTCCGGATAAAGATGCATATGCAGGGCAAGGATCTGTGCCCCCATATACGGTGACTCCAAAATCTGTCCACGATTGTAAAGCTCATGTACAGCAGCCTCCCGAATCTTTTGATTTAACTCCCTGTACATTTTTGCATCTTCCGTTTTTCCAAGGATTTCTGCGATTTTACTTAAGGTTTCCGTAGAATATGCATAATAATAAGTCCCTGTCAGATTACATAACACAAGTGGTCCTAACACCATTCGTCCTGTTTCTTTGTCTGTACACGCACTTGGAGTGATCCAGTCACCAAAACTCCAGTCAGCATTCCAGATATATTTCAGATAAGGTTCCCTGTCAGGAGTCACTTCCCCTATAGAGATCGGATTTGCACTTTCCGCACGATATTTTTCCAGCTCCAGCCATTTCTGCATAGACGGATAGCAGGTTTCTAATATCCTCTTATCCCCATATTTCTGATACATGTGCCAGGGCATCATGACAGCTACATCACCCCAGCCTGGAGTAGAATGATTCATAGATGTATTTCCATTTCGGAAATACGGGATTACCGCCGGAATCTCTCCATTCTCACCCTGATCATATTTCAGATCCTCCATCCACCTTCGAAAGTTGGCTTCCACATCCAGATTATAGCACACTGTAGGTGCTATCATCTGCAGATCCCCAGTCCACCCAGAACGTTCTCTGTCCGGATTATCAGTAAAAATAGACATCAAATTGGATCGGAGCGTCCACTCAATATTCTTCTGCAATCGATTCAATTTAGAATTGGATGTATCAATATAAGTAAACACCTGTACATCACTTCCTATCAACCGTCCCACAATCCGGGAAGGCGTTACCTCCCCTCGATCTGCACGGAGGCGGATATAACGATACCCGTGATATGTAAACCAGGGATCATAATCTCCTTCTCCCTGTGCATCCAAGACCACTGTATCAATCATCTGGCTATTGTTCCCGGTGATCACATAACGATAATTGCCATCCTTATCCGGTTCTTCAAAATAGTCAAGCTTGATCACAGCCCCCGGAGATCCTTTCAGATGCATCCTGGCGTTTCCTGCCATTGCCTGTCCAAAATCAATGATCTGCTCTCCTTTAGGTGACTGATAGATACGCTGTGCCGAAAGCGTTTCCAGGACTTTGATATGCTGTGCATTCTGTCCAGCCAGTGTTTCATATCCATAATCTACTTCATTTACCGGTTTCCAGGAAGAATCATCCAATTCCTTTTCAGACCAGTTTTTTATTTCCCGACTACAATCGTATTTCTCTCCTATAAAAAGATCCGCATATCTTCTTGGCCCATCTGTGGTCGACACAAAAGTATTGTCACTTCCAATGATTTCCTCTCTTCCGTCTCCGTAAAGCACCTGAAGCTGCACCAATGCTCCAAGCATATTTCCAAATCTGGCTGATTCACCAGAAAATCCGATCCTGCCTGCCCACCATCCATCAGAAAGAGTCACCCCCAGCACATTTTCTCCTTCTTCCAGAAGATTTGTTACATCATAGGTCTGCACCTGAATATAATCCGCATAGGAAGTAGCCTCCGGTGCAAATTCATAATCTCCTACTCGCACTCCATTGATCTCCATGCGGTAAATTCCATGGGCTGTGGCGTAAAGTCTTGCGCGCATTACCTTCCCAATTATATTCATCCGCTTGCGTAACATAGGACACGGGTACAGCACATCTTCCTGGATTTCCTGACTCTGTACACTTCCATTTTCCACATAATTATCCAATTCCGGTTCATGAAGCCATCTTCTTGTTCCGTTTTCAAATGTCCGAAGAAACGGCATTTCTTTGGCAATATCCCACTCTTCTCGAAATACAGGTGTCTGCTCAGGCTCAATCCATTTTGCTTTCCAGTCAGATTGATGTAGAAGCCCCATTTCAAACCAAGCCGCTTCTGGTGCTGTCCATACCATCCCATCCTGATCCGTCACTTCTGCATTCCAGAAATACCTGGTTCCGCTTTCCAGAATCACCTTATCTAAAAGACAGGCTGCTTCCTTTGTTTCAATAAGACCACTGTCAAATATCTTCTTTCTGCTATTCTCCTGACCTGGCAATTCTTTTTCCACGATCACACGAAACGCTTTCTGAAACGCCCCTCTTTTTTCTGCTCTCAGATTCCAAGTGAGGCGAGGCTTCAGAATAGAAATCCCCATAGGATTTATCATTGATTCACATCTTAAATTATAAACAAACATATGACTGTCCCCTCTTTCTTTTTTACAAAAGCAGGGACAAAATATCTTTGCCCCTGCCCTTTCATTATCTGCTTACAACAAATCGATAGATTCCTGCTGTTACCGCATATACAACTCTGTCTTTTTCCGTTCTCAGATATTGTGCTTCTTTTGAATCAGCTGAACTTCCATTTTTATAAATATTCACATCTCTCAGTCTGATCTCCGTCGTCACCGGATCCGCCACCGGAAGCGCAATCTCTCCTTTGCAGTTGTATGGAATTTCCACATCAAATATCAATGCGTTGCCCTCTTTTTTCCAACAACTCTTTACCACACCGCTAATAGTGTCCATACTTGCATTTACAAAATCCAGATTTTCCGGAATATATGGCCGGATCTTCACATTTCGAAATGCCGGATGTTTTTCATCCACAAGAATACCTGCCAGATATTTATGGAAACAAATAGAAAACGCTCCATACATGGGATGGTTTCTGGAAGCCATATTTGCCAGAATACTATTCGGGTCATTTACCTCTTCCCACCTTTCCCAAATGGTAGTTGCACCACGTTCCAGCATAAAGCCCCAGCTTGGATATGTAGTCTGTGTAAGAATCGCATAAGCCACATCTTTGTAACCATTCTGGAACAGCACTTCCAGAATATATCTAGAGCACAGATTGCCGGTTGTCAGATGGTAATCATTTTTTTCCACAATGTCTTTTACCATATTTTCCAGAACAGCTGCCCTATCCTCTTCCGGGATCATCTCTGTATACAAAGCGATCGCATTTGCACCCTGGCTGTTTTTGCCACAATATTTCTCCTCTTTATTATAGAAATGTCTCAGGAATGACTGGCGGATCTCCTCAGCCTTCTTGCCAAATGTATCCGCATCTTTTTCTTTTCCAACAACCTCTGCGATTTTTGCCATCAGACCATACATATAGCTAACTGAAGCTGTTGCAACCAGAATCGTTGGCGTGATGGTGGATACCGCTCCCCCTCCAACGCCTTCTCCGTCTGCCGCATGTGTTCCACACATAGGACCTGCCCAGTCACCCATATGGGAAGAAAATACCACTCCATCCTCAGAGTTTCTCTCCAGATATTTAAGCCAGCGCACATTCATATCATAGTTTTCTTCCAGGATCCTCTTATCCCCATAGAAACAATAAACATTCCAAGGAAGATTGGCTGGTGTGATGGCAATTGGATCCATTGGAGTTGGCCCATAACGTCTTAATGGCGCTGTGTCTGATAAAGCACCGGAAACCACGCCCTGTGTATCCCGGATATCCCGCATCCATTTGGTATACAGTTTTACCAGATCATAGTTATACAGCGCACACTCGTTACGTACAGACATATCATTGGTCCAGCCCAGTCGCTCATCTCTCTGCGGGCAGTCTGTAGGAATAGAATGACGGTTTGTCTCCTCTGTCCTGCTTGCCACCTCATACAAACGATTCAACAATTCCTCAGAACACTGGAATGTTGAGGTCTTCTTAATATCGGAAATTACCAGACAGCCGGTAATGGTATCCTCTGCCGGTTCCTCTGTAAGCCCTTTTACATTTACATAACGGAAACCATGGAAAGTAAAATCAGGCTCATATATTTCTGTACCTTCCCCTTTAAGAATATATGTATCAATGGCTTTGGCATCACGAATGGAAAGCTTATTTACAGAATGATCCGGGAATGCTTCCTCCGCAAAGGACATCTCAATAGTCTGTCCCGTTGTTCCTGCAATCTTCAGTCGTACCCAGCCAGCTATATTTTTACCCATATCGAAAGTGTAGCTTCCATCCTCCAGATGATATACTGCTGCTGGTTTAAATCTGTCTACTACACGGATAGGTTCCAGAAGCTGTGCACAGATTTCACCTTTTTTAGGCTCTGCCTCAGTCATTCTTGCCCAGATTTCTTTTTTGTCATACTCTTTATGATCCGGCATATTCCAATGAGGGATCTCTTTTCTGGCATCATAAGTTTCCCCATGATAAATACTGTCATAAACCAACGGCCCTTTCTGGGTGTATTCCCAGACACCGATTCCAGGACGAAACCATGTTTTCTCTCCCTGAGCATTTACAAGGAGCATCTGCATGGAAAGGAAGAAAACTGGAAGATCCTCTTTTGCCACTGTCATATTCAGTCCGATCCAGCCTTTTCCAAGATGAACACCAACTGTGTTATCACCTTTTTTTACCAGATCTGTTACATCCATCATTAAATATGGAAGAGTTTTATTCCAGTCTGTATTTGCATTATTCAAAACAGTGTCCGTAGCTCTTTCACCGTTAATTGTCAAAACATAATAATTTGGAGTAACCACAAATGCATAAGCCTTCTGGAAATCCTGATCAATTCTCAGTTCTGTACGGCACATAGGTGCTTCTTGACCCATTCCAGGGATCCCCAGCCAGGCAGACTGCCACAGGGTCTTATCGATCAGCCCTGTTACCATCTCCTGCACCTGGCTTGTTTTACTTCTGTCTTTTGTATCCGTTGCTGTTACCTGATAATAGTAAGAAGTAACACTTTCTAAATCTTTTCCATCATAAACAATATTTGCAGTCTGGTCGGATACCACTTCGCCGCTGTCCCACATATACGCATCTTCTTTGGACAGGTCTTTACCTTTACTTACTATGATCCGATATGATTTCTGCTCTTTTCCTTCATTCTCCTCCATACGCCAGGAGAACCTTGGCTTAACGCTGTCAATTCCTATCGGATTTTCAATATATTCACAAAATACTCTCATCGTTTCTCCTTTTATCCTTTACGTCTTTGTTTCCAGAAATCATATTTTCTGTGTCTTTTTTATATCTTTTTACTGTTTTTGGGTATAAAAAGGGAAGCTGCTGCACCAAACAGCATCTAATATGCATTCAATGCAACAGCTTCCGTGCTAAAAGGATTATTTCATCATTCCGTTTGCTTCATGTTTTGCAATAATCTCATCTACATTGTCTTTGGTGATAAGGGTTGGCTCAAGCTCGATATATCTGCTCTCAGTGTTCTCGCCTGTCAGCATCTCATGAAGTGCTTTTACAGCTTCTTTTGCCTGCTCGTCACAGTCCTGAAGAACGGTTGCTTCCATCGCGCCAGATTTAACTGCGTTACATCCGTTAGCCAGACCATCAATTCCATAAAACTGGATTCTCTGTGTATCCCAGCCAGCAGCCTCGCAAACCTCGATAGCACCGCATGCAAGGTCATCATTTGGAGCCATCAAAGCGTCAAACTGATCCTCATCATACATCTGAGTCCAGTCTTCCATTACAGTCATACCGCTTTCTTTCTGCCAGTCTTTAGCATTCTGCTCTGCCAGAATTGTCACATCATCTCTACCTGCATCTTTCAGGGCATCTTTAAATCCATTCAAACGATCGTCAGATCCTACGTTTCCTGCAGGTCCACCAAAGATCAGGATAGATGCATTCTCCGGAAGTGACTCAGATGCAACTTCACCAATTGCTTTTCCAAGACCATAGTTGTTAAGTCCAAGATCTACAGTTACTCCATCTGCATCTTCACTTTTGTTTACACGTACTGTATAAATGCCATATTCATCCAGTGCCTCTTTATAAGCATCTGTAAATTTTGTTTCATCCGGAGCATCAACAATGATACCATTATATCCGCCTGTTTCTGCAAGCTCGATCATTGTCTGAACATTTCCCGTCTCACCTGCAAGGTCATTGATGGTTGCAGTCATATCTGAGTAATTCTCATCAATTTCTTTTTTAATAGAGTTTGCCAGCCAGGAATAGAAAGACTGTGCCTGGTTGCTGCATCCGATGAGTACCTTGTACTCTGCATCATCGGCCATTACAGGTGCTGCAATTGTTCCACATAATGTTGCTGCTGTTACGATCCCCACCATCGCTTTTTTCATGTTCATAGTAAAATCCTCCTTAGATTTTATATAGTTTTATTTTTACGGCATATGGAATATCTTCCGGCATATGCCGCCATGCCCGTTTATTCAGTTGTATTTAATTTTTCTTTTTGAAGAAATTCTTTACTTTATTATTCTTTGTCAGAAGATCAAAGCTGAGTGCAAGGATAATGATCACACCCTTTGTTACCTGTTGAAAATATCCGCTTAATCCTAACAGGTTCATAAAGTTACTGAGGAAACCCATGATACAGGAACCAATCAACACACCACCTACAGTACCGATACCACCTGTAAAGCTTACACCACCGATAACTGCCGCAGCGATCGCATCACCATGATATCCATCTGCTGTACTTGGGATTGCGGAATTTACGCGAGCAATCTGAAGCACTGCTGCCACGCCAGTAAGAATACCTGCAACCAGGAAAGTTTTGATAATGGTACGGTCTACGATAATACCAGAGGCGTTGGCTGCTGCCTGATTACCACCAACAGCGAATACATCACGACCAAGAGTTGTTTTATTCAGGATAATTGCCATAACAACGCAACATACAAGTAATACGATTACAGGAACCGGAATTGCTCCAACATAGGTAGTAGAAATCACATTGTAGTTACCGATTTCATATGTAGCCTGTCCATTTGTATAGATGTAACAAAGACCTCTTGCAATATAGTCCATTGCCATTGTAGCAATAAAAGCTGTAAGCTTTACTTTTGCTACCAACACACCACTGGCCATCAGTACAACAGCACTGATCAAGATTGCGACCAGTACACCAAGTAACAGGGAACCACTCTTCAGGTAAACCTGTACAGACACCATACCAGACAGTGCTACTACAGATCCTACGGACAAGTCGATCTGCCCACTGATGATCAAAATCCCCTCTGCCAGCGCCAGGATACCAGTTACACTGATCTGTCTTAATACGTTTGTCACATTCTTAATAGAAAGAAAACCAGGAACCGTTATAGATCCAATCACCAGTAATGCGACCAGTACAAGACCAATTCCATACTTTTTCAACAACTGGCTTCCTATGCTTTTTGTTGCCTTTTCCTTACTCATAATCCGGCTCCTCCTACTGAATAGTTAATCAGTGACTCCATTGTCAGTTCTTCTCTGCTTAATTCTCCGGTAACTCTTCCTTTGTACATGATCACTGTCCGGTCACACATACCGATGAATTCCGGTGTTTCAGAAGAAATCATGATGATTCCTTTTCCAGCCTCTGCCAGTTCAGTCATCAGCTTATAGATCTCATGCTTAGCTCCTACATCAATACCTCTTGTAGGCTCATCCAGAATAACAATATCTGCATCTGTCATCAGACATTTACAAAGAACTACCTTCTGCTGATTTCCACCACTTAGATTCTGAACTGTGCTGTCCAGCCCCGGTGCTTTTACCCGGATATCCTTAAACAGCTTTTCCGTGATCTGATCTTCTTTCTTCTTCTGGAGGAAACTGTGTACAGAAATTTTCTTCAAGCTGGAAAGGGAAATATTTTCTTTAATATCCCTGCAAAGGATCAGTCCAAGACGTCTTCTGTCCTCGGATGCCATTACGATACCATTATTAATAGCCCCGCTTACATTATTGTATTTAACTTCCTTGCCCCGGACAAAGATTTTACCCGAATCCGCTTTGTCAAGTCCTGCCAGGATCCTGACTACTTCTGTACGTCCGGCTCCCATCAATCCACCAAGTCCGAAGATTTCTCCTTCATGGACAGTAAATGAAATATCATAAATACGGCTTTCCTTACATGTCAGATGCTCTACTCTTAGAACCTCTTCCCCAATCTTGGCTGTCTTCTCCGGATAAACCTCTGTAATCTCGCGTCCAACCATCAGTTTTACAAGAAGATCTCCGTCATATTCTGAAACAGGAGCAGTCCTGATATGCTTGCCATCTCGCATAACTGTAATGTAGTCCGCAATCCGGAAGATTTCATCCATCTTATGAGAAATATAAAGAATGGTGATTCCTCTCTTCTTTAACTCATCAATCTTTTTGAAAAGACGCTCAACTTCATCGCTGGATAATGCGGATGTAGGTTCATCCATGATCAGTATCTCAATATTCTCACCCTGAACTGCTTTTGTGATCTCCATCAGCTGAATATCAGAAACAGAATATTCTCGAAGAGTTTTCTTAGGATCATAATTCAAATCCTCTCTTTTCAGGATCTCCCTTGCTTCCTCTCTTGATTTCTTCCAATCAATAAAGCATCCCTTCCGTGGCTCCCTGCAAAGCATCAGGTAATCTTCTACTGCCATGTCCGGCATATAGGAAAGTTCCTGATAGATCATTGCAACACCCTCACGGGTTGCATCTGAAGCAGTTTTAAACTTCTTTGGCTGCTCATTGATATACACGGTACCACTGGTTGCTGAGTAGGATCCGTTCAGGATCTTCATCAATGTGGATTTTCCAGCACCGTTTTCCCCCATCAGCACATGTACGCATCCCTGCTTGATTCCAAAGCTGACATCATCCAGTGCTTTCACTCCCGGAAATTCCATTGTAATGGAGTCAAACCTGATCTTGTAACTATCTTCCATCATTGACCTCCTTTTTACAGAAATTTACTTAAATAAATATTTTCTATTGTAATGTTTTTTTAAAGCAAAAGCAAGATTTAAAGAATAAATATTTTACTAAATTCATCTTACATATTTGCTCCAAATTAGTAAATTAAAAACCTATAATATCATGTTTAATTCTCTTTTGCATTTGTTCTCAAGCTGTTTTCCTTTATGTTTTTTTCGTAAATTGCTGTGCTTTATGCTATATTTATATCATTCTGTGTGCATTAATGTCAATAAACACTTTTACTAAATGTTTTACTTATTTTTTGTGTGATATGGTATAGTGGTATATCCCTATTGACTTCTCACTGTATTTAGGATATTATTTTAGTAAATTATTTGTTTCTATTTTACTAAATTATACTTAGTTTCTCAAACGAGGAAAAATTATGAAGATAAGGCTTAAAGACATTGCAGAAGCAGCAGGTGTGTCGTCAACCACCTGTTCGCTGATATTGAATAACAAACCGATTAACGTATCAGAAGAAACTAAAAATAAAGTAATACAGGTTGCTCAGGAGATGGGTTATACCTATAAACAGAAAATACGCAATTTCGGGCTGATCGTACCGGATCTTGGAAACCTTTATTATACAGAAGTTATCAAAAACGTATCCCATACCGCCCAGCGTTGTGGATATAATCTGGTAATTCTTGACTCCAATTTTAATTTGAAGCAAGAAGTCCGCAATCTGCAGCAATTATCTCAATCAAAAGTGGACGGAATCCTTATTGCCCTGATCTCCGAAAGGACAGATATCTTTCCACTAAGCACTCTTGTAAGGAAAATCAGTAATAACAGGATTCCCATTGTACTACTAGACTACTCTATTAATACGCTGGGATGTCACTCCGTATCCATAGATGATTACTATGGAGGATACATGGCAACCAAGCACCTGATCAGTCTTGGGCATCGGAAAATCGGGTGTATATGCGGCAATGCAGAAAATCCCCTGCTACCGCCAAACCGTGTTGCCGGCTTTAAAGCTGCGCTTTCTGAAGCTATGATTCCTTACAATGAAAACCTGGTAATTAACGGACACTTCACCGTAGAATGCGGTTACCATTCAGCTCCTGTTCTTCTAAAAAAAGGAGTAACTGCCATTTTTGCCCACAACGATATGATTGCTTTGGGTGTTTATCACTATCTCCGGGAACATCATATACGTATTCCCGAAGATATATCCCTGGTAGGATTTGATGATATTCCTATCGTTTCTTCCATGGAACTGCCACTGACTACAGTAGCGCAGCCCATCCAGGCCATTGCAGAACGCAGCATAGAGATCCTGCAGGATTCTATCCAAAATCCTACTGCAGACCGGATTGCCATCACCCTGCAGCCAGAGCTTGTGATTCGTTCAACAACAGGGCCAGTACGCAGTCTGTAGTCAGCTTCCGGCCACGGTATGTATTGACCTCATTCTACTACCGTGCCTGAAATTCCACGACAGCATAAGATTCACCCTCTTTTGTTTCCAATGCCACCACTACCTTACCAGGCTCTGTATGCACTCTTGGATAAAATACATCCCCAAGCACTGCCTGTTTCTTATACTCTGCACGCATCTGGTGGATCTTAAAGTCCTCCGGCAGATAATCCGCTGCGATCCGGATATACTGGCAATTATTCACATGATGATGGGTATCCAGGTTGTGCTTCTGCACAGTGAATGGCTCCTGATCTGTCATCTCCTCCGGAAGCTGGATCTTTCTGGAAACCTGCTCCATTTCTAAGGGCTCTTCCAGCACATATCCACGGCAGTCCTCTTCTGTAAGCCTTGCAGGCAGCCCGGTGTTTGTATTAATGTTGATCCATCGGGAATTGGCATAAGCCAGCCTTTCCCCATTTTCACCTTCAAGGACAAAATTACGCATCCCTGTAAATCCCTTAAAGGCATACGGCTTAGTAAGTGCTGTGATCTTTTCTCCCAGCATAGGATACCGATCGATCACTACCTGCCAGGATGCCAGCACCCAGGCACGTTTTCTTTCTTCTACTGCCAGCATTCCCTGTCCGATCTCTTCTGATTGGAAAGTACAGCAATCCTGAAAATAATCAAGAATCGCCGGCAGTGTAAGGCATTTATCCTCACCAATCTCACTGTATCTAACCTTTCCTTCAAAACGATAACTCATAATTATAATTCTCCTTTTTCTGTATATATGCTATTTTCTGATGCAAGTTCTATTTTCCCTCTGTCTCCATTCTTTTCAGCTCCGGAAATACAGTGAAAATCATAGTAAGAAAACAAAGGCTGCCGCCGATCACATTAGATACCGGTTCTGCCAGAAAAACTCCATCTGTACCCATCTTCAGCAGATAAGGGAGGATATAAGTAAGTGGTACTACGATCACAACCTTACGGAGAATAGAGAAAAATACAGCCTGTTTTTTCTTGTTCAGAGATTTGAATACAGTCTGTCCCATATACTGAAAATCCATAAAGATGAATGCTGAAAAATACTGTTTCAGTGCTGGAATTGCGTCTTCCAGAAGCATATGGTCCGAACTGAAAATGCTCATCAGCTGTTTGGGAAAGAAAATGATCACGCTCCACATCACCGCTGTATAAAGAAGGATCATCACACTCATGGTGAAGATCGCACGGCGCACATGCCCGGATCGGCGGGCCCCATAATTATAGCTGATAATAGGAGAAGACCCTTCTGTCAATGCATAGATCGGCGTTTCTACCATCTGACGTACACTGGATATGATTGTCATTACGGATATGTATACATCGCCACCGGTTACAGACAGTACGTTATTGCAGCAGATCGTTACCAAGCTGTTGGTAAGCTGCATAATAAAGCCAGCGGTTCCAAGACTGATAATATTTTTGCAATATCCTATGCATCCTGATAATTCTTTTTTCTTTAAGAGCCGTACTTTTAATTCTGCTTTTTTGTGCAAAAAAGCGATTACAAACAAGGCAGAGAAAATCTGCGAGATCACCGTAGCGATCGCTGCACCGCAGACCCCCATATGTAATACAAAAATAAAAACCGGATCCAGCAGAATATTCAATACTGCACCTACTGTCACCGAGCACATCCCGGCCACCGCGTATCCCTGTGCATTAATAAACGGATTCATTCCGGTAGCGATCATCGATGGCAAAGTACCCAGCAGATAGATCAGCATATAGGGAAGGGCATATCCAATCGCTTCCTGGGATGCCCCAAACAAAATCAGAAGCGGCTTCGCCGCCAGAAGACCAGTTGTCATCAAAACCAGTGCACTGCCACACAACATGGTAAAGGATGTGTCCATGATCAGCCTAGCTTCCCGGTCATCTCCTTTTCCACGGCTGATTGCAAAAAGAGGTGCACCGCCGCTGCCAAAAAGATTGCAAAATGCCATAATGATCACGATCACCGGAAAGCAAAGTCCTACTGCTCCCAATGCTTTCGTCCCTGTTTCCGGGATCCTGGCAATATAGATCCTGTCCACGATGTTATAAAGAAGGCTGAGAATCTGGGCTGCCAGCATGGGGATGGCTGTACCCAGGATGTTTTTTGTAATGGTTCCGTTTTCAAAATCTACCCGCTTCATGTTACTTTTCCCCTTGTTTTTTCTATATATAATTGCTATTTTTATTATGAATGTTATAATTGTAATAATGTAGGGGCAAAAGACCTTTGACCCTGATCCACATTGATAAACATATCACAAACAAAGGAGTTATACAATCATGTTCTCATCTTCTACACAGCCTTCAAATCTGACTCCCAGGTATTCCTGTATCCAGTTTTTCTTCTGGATCGTTTTTGTTACCTTGGCCAATTTTGCCAGCGTATTTCTCCTGAATACCGGCTTCACTAATACCCAGATTGGTATTATCATCGCTTTGGCAGGCGTTGTTTCTGCACTTTTGCAGCCAACCGTTGCCAGCTATGCCGACAAGAACAGCAGCCCATCTCTGAAAAAGATATGCATTTTTATTTCACTGATTGCCCTTGTTTTGTCAGCATTTTTGTTGTTCTATACACGTTCTCTGCTGTGCACTGGAATCTTTTACGGAAGCTGCTTTGTGCTTATACAGCTGCTTACCCCTATGGTCAACTCGCTGGGAATGGAAAGCCTGAACCAGGGCAAAAAACTGAATTTCGGCATTGGCAGAGGCATGGGGTCCCTGTCTGCTGCTGCGATCGCATCTACTCTGGGTATCCTGGTAGACAGATTTGGAATCAGAACCATCCCTGTAAGCATTTCCATTGGGCTGCTTCTTTTTCTTTTTTCCTTGTGGATTTTCCCTTTCCGGAAAGTTCCAAAAGAACGCCAACAGAATCTGACGGCGGCAGAAAAAGCACCTGGATCCGGTGCTTTGTATTTCTTTCGCAAATATAAAAAATTTACCATCGTACTGCTTGGTTCTATCATGGTGTATGTAAGCCATGTGCTGATCAACAGCTTTGCATATCAGGTCATTGTAGAAAAAGGAGGGTCCAGCACTGATATGGGGATCGCTATGGCTCTTGCTGCCATAATCGAGCTTCCTACCATGTTCCTTTTCGGCTATATGCAGAAAAAGATCCGCTGTGATATATGGTTCCGCAGCTGCGGTATTTTCTTTGCGCTGAAAACCCTGTTTTCTCTGCTTGCCCCCAATATGACTGTATATTATATCATTCAGATCTTTCAGGCCTTTGGCTGGGCTTTGATTTCTGTTTCCTCTGTATATTACGTAAACTCCATTATGGAGCCACAGGATGTGATCAAGGGCCAGGCTTATTTCACCATGACCTACACCATCGGAACAGTTCTTGGGGCACTTCTGGGTGG
The DNA here is from genome assembly GCF_040929965.1 of Blautia sp. 1033sp1_1033st1_G9_1033SCRN_220408. Lineage (NCBI taxonomy): Bacteria > Bacillati > Bacillota > Clostridia > Lachnospirales > Lachnospiraceae > Blautia > Blautia sp. 1033sp1_1033st1_G9_1033SCRN_220408. The sequence goes on from NZ_JBFKZO010000006.1 coordinate 71,387, forward strand.
CTGGCTTATCGATCTGGCAGGTGTTTCTGCCATGCTGATCTTTGGTACAGCTGCCGCTTCCATCGGCGCAGTGCTTATGCTTTTTGCTACCGAAAAGCCGGCAGAAGCTACTTCCAGATAACCCTACCCTTTTTCACAGTCATTACATAAGTTTTATCCCTGCGCATCCGGAACGGATATCTGATCTCTGACACCAGGAACAGATTCTGATCTGAATGCGCTCTTTGCATACTGCAGTCACAGATCAGCCATCTGGATCCGATCCTGACCTCACACCATCCATGTGGTGACAGCTGCGCATAGGGACCTCGTGCCGTAACACCGCCTACTGCCACCCGGCTGTCATATCCCAATACTCTGGCAATATATGCCATAGCCGCTGCATAATAGTAGCAGCTGCCTCTTTTTCTGGTAAACATGTACCTGGCACAAGATTTTATATTCCTGGCAGTAGGCACTTCCGTACCCATATGGAAATATGAAAATTTCACCAGTGCATCATAGCACTGACGCAGTCGCTGCCTTGTCTTATTCTTTCTTGATGAATTCTTCAACACAAAATCCACGGCCTGGCGGATCTCTCCTGCCTTTACCACAGTACCGGTTCTGTCCACATACACATAGCCTTTTCTCTTTGTACCTGTGATCCTGTTCCTGACAGCAGCATTTACCTGCACTGTTCCCACATCTGCCCCTGCCAGCAATACTGCTAAAAGACACACCAATATTAAAATCTTCTTTTTCATGAGCATCCGGCATCCCACCATCCGGTCATCACATTTAGGATTTCCTGATCCGTCTGGCGCATTCCAACCCGTCCGATGTACCCCATAGCCTTAATGGTTTGTTCCACATCCTCTTCCACGATCCCGTCTCCTGGAAGAAAACTTTTGTTTTCCATACTCAGATGAAAGGCCATGATCGCCGCATTTACCGAGGATGCAATCTTGGCTGCACAAGAAGGCTTTGCGCCATCACAGATGATGCCTCCAACATTTCCCAGTGTATTGATGATCGCAGCCGAAACCTGACTATAATCACCGCCATACATATAAGTGATCCCTGCTCCCACACCGCAGGCAGAACATACAGCACCACAGTAAGCCGACAGACCCCCTATGTAATATTTCTGGTGCACAGCAGTAAGATTACTCACCACCAGTGCACGATACAGCTTCTCTTCCGGCACATCCCATTCCTGAGCATAGACAAGCACTGGCATAGAAACCGTGATCCCCTGATTGCCACTTCCGGAATTAATCACAACCGGCATGGAACAGCCACCCATCCTGGCATCACTTCCTGCTGCCGCCCTGGCACATGCACGGGCAGCTACTGTACCTCCCCAGGCATTCTCCAGGGTTTTCCCGATCTGTGCTCCATAGGGATGCTCCAAGCCTTCCTGAGAGATTGCTGTATTTAACCGGATCTGCCGTCCAATAACATCACGGATATCTTCCATACGTACACAGTCTGCAAATTCCAGGATCCCACGTACAGAAAGCTCTCTTCTTTCTTCTTCCGTACTCTTTCCATCATTTTTCAGCTGGTCATAGAGAACCTGCCCATCTTTTAGGACTCGCACAATATTAGTATGTGTTTCGGAAATCACTACCACTGCACTATGTATTCCTTTTTCCACATGGGCTTCTATATAGATCTTTTCTGTGGTATCTGCCAGGGCAAATGTACAGATCCCATCTGCCAGGTGTGCTGCTGCCTTTTCTCTGTCATTGGCTGTCACACTTTCCAGAACCTCCAATTCTTTCGAGGCATCTCCGCCTACAGCTCCAAGAACTGCTGCTGCATTGATTCCTTTCATCCCGCCGGAATTAGGAACTGCTGCACCCTTTGCATTTTTGATAATATTTCCGCTGCACCGGATATGAATAGATTCCGGGCACTCTCCCAGCACCTGTACTGCCTTTGCTGTCGCATAAGCTACTGCGATCGGCTCCGTACAGCCCATAGCCGGTATCAGCTCCTTTTTCAGAATATCCAGATAATTTGCATACTGTACTGCATCCACTGTATTTCCCTCCCTGTTACATTAGCCATCCCCTTAGGTAAATCAGGGCTTCCCCTTTGCCCTGAAGGCTCCTTCTCTGGCCTTATTATAACACAATCACCAGCCGCCTCCAATATCTGAAAACGCAGTGATCAAGCAGTCAATGCCCAAGAGCAGTAAATACACTCCCATAAGCACTCCAATGGAAAAAACAGAAAATCCAGGGTTTACGATCATCAGCACTGCCAGCACCAGCCCTGCTGTATTGATGACCAGGCTGAAATAATAATAAGCATTACCAGCCACAAAGCGTACAATATTCAGATGGGAAAGCCTGGAAATACAATGTGCGATAAACCAGATAGGCACTAAAAGCGCAATGATCCATTTTCCTGCATCCGGATGTACCAATAGCATAAACCCTGCCATAACGCTTAAAAGTCCGGCAATCAGGGATACAGAGGGGCCAAAACCCATATGCTGTTCCATCTTTACATAAAAAACAAGATCTCCGATACCAGTTACCACAGCCAAAAGTCCGTACAGGATCACAAAACCTTCCAGAATACTGCCAGGATGTACACAGGTAAAAATTCCCAGAAGGATCAAAAGAAGTCCTTCAATAAATTCCAGCCATCCAAAACCAGAACGTCTTCTCATTTCTGTCCACCTCCCTCTTCATTCAGAATCTGCATAAACTCATCGCCTGTAATGGTTTCTTTTTCATAGAGAACCTTTGCAAGCTGATCCAGCTTCTCCCGGTTGTCCTCCAGAAGCTTTTTCGCTTTTTCATGCTCTTTTCTTACAAGCTCTACTACCTTGCGGTCGATCTCTTTCTGGGTATCCGAAGAACATGCAAGAGATGTATCGCCGCCCAGATACTGGTTATTTACAGTTTCCATGGCAACCATGTCAAATTCCTCACTCATTCCGTAACGGGTGATCATGGCTCTTGCCAGTTTGGTTGCCTGCTCTATATCATTGGATGCACCTGTGGTGATCTCTCCAAATACCACTTCTTCTGCTGCACGGCCGCCGGTAAAGGTGGCAATTTTGTTCAGAATCTCCTGCTTTGTCAGAAGATATTTATCCCCCTGTTCTACCTGCATGGTATAACCAAGCGCACCGGAAGTCCTTGGAATAATGGTGATCTTCTGTACAGGTGCAGAGTTTGTCTGAAGGGCAGCAACAAGGGCATGACCGATCTCGTGATAGGAAACCACTTTCTTTTCATGGTCGGAGAGCACGGCATTCTTCTTCTGGTACCCAGCGATCACTACCTCTACGCTTTCCTCCAGATCCGCTTCCTCTACTACAGTTCTGCCACTTCGCACTGCGCGAAGGGCAGCCTCATTGATAATATTGGCCAGTTCAGCACCGGATGCACCGGATGCCATTCTTGCAATAGTATGGAAATCCACATCATCGGATGCATGGATCTTTCTTGCATGAACCTTCAGGATCGCTTCCCTGCCCTGGAGATCCGGCAATTCTACCGGCACTCTCCTGTCAAAACGTCCTGGTCGGGTCAGTGCAGGGTCCAGGGATTCCGGACGGTTGGTTGCTGCCAGGATGATCACACCATTATTTCCCTCAAATCCATCCATCTCAGTAAGCAGCTGGTTCAGAGTCTGCTCCCGTTCATCATTTCCGCCCACCTGACCATCACGTTTTTTACCGATAGCATCGATCTCATCAATGAATACAATACACGGAGCCTTTTCCTTTGCCTGCTTAAACAGGTCACGTACCTTGGAAGCTCCCATGCCTACAAACATTTCCACAAATTCAGAGCCGGACATGGAGAAAAACGGCACATTCGCTTCTCCGGCCACAGCCTTTGCCAGCATAGTCTTACCTGTACCCGGAGGGCCTACAAGCAAAACTCCTTTTGGCATTGCTGCACCTACCTGGGTATATTTCTCAGGATTGTGAAGGTAATCTACGATCTCAGCCAGGTTTTCTTTTGCCTCATCCTCACCTGCTACATCGCTGAAATGGATTCCTTCTGTTGACTGCACATATACTTTTGCATTGCTTTTGCCCATTCCAAAGCTTAAGGCATTCTTACCACCTGCCTGCTCGATCAGCTTCTTGCTCATGTACTGTCCAAGCAGTACAAAGATCAAAAGCGGAAGAAACACAGTCAGCAGGGTACTCATCAGCGGAGACATGGTTGTGTCAATCTCTTTTGTAAATTCTGCCCCACTTTTATGAAGACGCTCTGTCAGGGTAGGATCCTCCATAACACCTGTTTTATATATCTTATCTTCATCCTTATTCGTAAATACGATCTGGTTATCTTCAATTTCTACTTTACCGATCTTGCCATCATCGATCATGTCCATGAATGTTCCATAATCCACTTCTTTCACCTGACGTTCCATAAGAACAGGTGAAACAAACAGATTAAAGAGAAACAGTACAAGTATGACGATCCCATAATAATACATCAACGGCTTTTTCGGTGATTTCACTTCTTTCATGATCTGTGTATCCTCCTTTTTTATTCCTTTCTGAGCCAGAAATTCCTGTAATTTTTTAACTCCTGCTCTGGTTGTTCTATATTCTATCGCACAGGCTACCGGTTTTCAATAAACAGATTTCCTCAAATGCACAAAAAAGACATAAAAAAGAGCATATGTGCACTTTTGCATATATACTCTTTGCTTATTATGCTTGAAGCCATTGCCCCACATCATTTTAGCTATATTTTTTCACAGCTCTACAGCTATTTCCACGTTCTTGCCACAAAATGCAACTCCATATTTATAAATATGATCTATACCAGCAGCTTTTAAATCTATATCATATTTATTCTCATTTATCTGCCGTAAAGCTGTCTCAGAAAGCTGTTTTAACTGTTTTTCCGTACAGTCTTTTCCTGCCTTTAATTCTATCAGGATACCTGGCAGCCCTTTACTTAAAGGTTTTAACTGGATATCATATCTGCCATCCCCGGATTCCCTGTTTGAAGTTGCGAATGTACCCCCTACTAATGCACATAAACCTAACATGAATCCATGATAGAAATTCTCCCCAGCTGTATCAAAAAAACTGACAGATTGAAGCAGCATCGTCTGGATTAACTTCTGAAGTTTTTTGCAGTCTCCGGTAAAAATTGCTTCCTGAACCTGGATTGCAGTAGGCTGGGGAATCAGCCTTTCAAGCTTCTGCAATATTTCTTTACGATACACTACCGCAATTTCCTGATTCGGCAAAGCCACCTGACACATAAAATCCCCATTAAAAGATAAAGTTGTACTCACAGCTTTTAAATATCCGGTAATGAGAAGAAAGCTATAGATCGTTGACGGATTATTTTTAATCTGTGGATAAATCACCCCGGTATCAATATACGTGATAAAACTTTCGCCGTTAAGCAACGCTGTTAAACGGATGTACATTTCTGCATCCGCTTCACCAAGAATCTCACCAATAATATCATTACTTCCTGTTGATACCCAGAAGGCCCTTGGTTCACATTCATTGCTGAAATAATTAATGACAGACCAGGGATTAAAAATCTCTGTTTTACCAAAGCAATAGCCATCATACCATTTACAGATCTCATCATACTTGTCAGATGCCCCATAATAATCGGCCATCTTTTTTACTTCATCAGCAGTAAAGCCAAAATAAGAACTATATTTATTGTCCAGCACAGAATAAATGGCAAGATTATTCATTCCACTGAAGATGCTTTCTTTTGCTACTCGCAAAATCCCGGTAAGAAATCCGAAAGATAAATTCTTATTATCCTTAAATCCCCCTTTCCCATATTTTTCTGCAGATATTCTGCCGCTTTTGTATAGGCAGACATGGACAGCCCCATGTCGCTCCCATTTTCACCGCATCATATACAAGTCCTCGGATCTCTGAAGCCTTGTCACATTTTTTCTAAGGTCAGACCATTTTCCTGCATTGCCTGTAGATGAGCTCCTCTGGCAATCAGGGTAACATCCTTCCCTGCCTTTGTCATGTAGTCTCCCTTATTTTTCCCACCATGCAACTGCCCGGATAGGCGATCCGTCACAGTTTTCCAGTTTTAAAGGAAAACAGCTGAACCAGAACAGATCATCTCCACAGAGTTCCAAATTTTTCAGATTTTCAATATTCACGATCTCTTTTTCTTTAAAAAGCTGTTTATGTCTTGTCAGATTCTCATCTGCGATAGGATCCAGGCCGATCACATCAAAGCCGATCCCTTTATAATTGCCAGCCAGAATATACTGCATCACCTGCTCATCCAGGCAGGGATAATCCCCGAAGTAACTGTCTGTTCCCCAGCGCTTATCCCATCCAAGATAAAAAAGGAGAAAATCAGCCTGTGCACTTTTTTCTCCATATTTCATAATCTGCGCCATTGTGATAGGCTCCCCTTCTTTCAGGCCACAGCAGTCGATCACCAGTGCTTTTCCAATAAACTGCCCTGCCGTGAACTGATCCAGAGTGGTCCGTCCTGCATACAGATGAGCCGGTGGATCCATGTGTGTACCTGTATGAGTAAACATACACAGCTTTGTTTCTTTAAATCCATCCTTTTCATAACTGTTTGCAGGCAAAAACTGGGGCGGCTCTGTCCCCGGATAAACCGGCATGTCCGGCCGGATGGTATGTGTCAGATCAATTACTTTCATATTCATGTCTCCTCCCTCAGGTGCTCTCATATTATCTAACCATATTTTAGCATGTCTTGCGCCTGATGTGGAGAAAAACTTATTCGTCATGATTTCCCTGATAAATATTTTTTCAATAAAAATGTGCAGAAATATGGAAATGTGCAAATCCCATCCTCAATTCCTACGTTGCTGTCTGCCAGCTTTATTCCCCAATGAATATCACTGTACGAATCACTGGATATTAACTTTCGCAGGGATCTTGAACGATTATTGTTTGCTTTTACTTCTACTGGTACCAGTTCATCCTTCGTTCTCACAAAAAAATCTTCTTCCAGAGTCGCACTCTCTTTTTTATAATAATACAGCCCAAGCCCTTGTTTTATAAAGGCCTCTGCTACAAAGTTTTCATATAAAGCGCCTTTATACACTCCCAGATTTTTATTCGCTCTCAGATCTTCCTGCGCCTCTTCATCTAAGGATGCGATCAGCAAACCGGTATCTGGATAATAAATCTTATATTTTGACTCATCATAATTTCCCTTCAGCGGAAGTTCCGGATAGTTCAAGCAGTAACATATGGATATTACTCCCGCATCCTCCAGCCAGGTTATACATCCCATATATTCCCGGCTTCTGGCCTTTTTGTCTATTTTGCTCAACTGAAACTTCTTATTTTCTTTTGCAAGCTGTGCAGGAACATTTCGATATACACTTACAATTTTAGTCTGATCCAGATCCTCTGCGTATTTCCGGATATCTTCCTCATAATCCAGCTGGATCTGTCTTTGGATTTCCAATGTTTCAGAAAAAGTGCCTGTTTCAATATACTTTTTGACAACAGCCGGCATCCCACCTAGAACACAGAAGTCCAGAAACAGCTTTTTATAAACCGCTAATTCCGTATCAGAAAATGGAACTCCATCCTGCATATGCTTTAAAAGATTGTCAATATGAATTTCTGTATATCCCTTTGCCCACAGAAACTCTTCAAAATCCATGGAAAACATTTCGTAATCTGTTTTGTATCCAACACTGTTGCTATGAATTTTCTTGTAGTTAATTCCAAGTAAAGAACCACTGCATATCACATCAAATCTGCCATCCAGCTTAAACGCTTTCAGAGAAGTTGCAATATCTGGAACTTCCTGCAATTCATCAAAGATAATCAGGGTTTTGCCTTGAATAAATTTTTTTGATGGATCCAGCAGAGATATATTTTTTATAATTTCATTAACCCCATAGCCATCACTTAATATTGTTTTGTATTTTGGTTCAAGTACAAAATTAATACTTACAATGTTTTCATAATTTTTCTGTGCAAAATGAAAAATGGACTCTGTTTTGCCAATCTGCCTTGCACCTTTTACAATTAGCGGAAGCTTATCCTCACGATTTCTCCATGCTAAAAGATAATCGTCTATTTTCCTTCTTAAATACATCGTCTGCTACCTCCTGATGTTAGTATATCACGTTTTTGGCTCTTTTCAATTTGGTTTTCACGTTTTTATCTTCTTTTTATTCTGATTTTTCACGTTTTTATGCGTTTTTTGCAGTAGTATTTCACGTTTTTTATAAAATCATTCAAGAGAAGCACTTTCTATTTGTAATTCCAACAATACCGCAAATAATATGTCCGAACCATTTCCACGCAAAAATCCGGAACAATGCGATGCACTCTCACATTATTCCGGATTATGATGTCTAATGATTTTACTTTACCTTTTGTATTGCATTTTACTGTTTATCTTGATGCAACCAATCCTATAACCCCGATAATGAGCAGCAACGGGAATGCTACTGAAAGCAGTCCGCCTGCCACCATAACTATCAGGATCAATGGAAGAAATACAATATTTAATACAAATTTGGAAATCCCCCAGGCTGCCTTAAGCCCAAAACAAAACAGCTTTCCAAACACACCGAACATACAAAAAACAAATAATAATGTAAACATCTCTGTGTCACTCCTTTAAAATCCTTCAATATCTTTTAATATCATCAATATCTCTGCAGCTGCCTTAATACATCTTCCACCCTGCGGATGGCTTCGTCAATCTGTCTGCGCGCCTTGTTGATCCTGTCCTGAACCATCAGATCCACAAATGCATTGTCAAAAAAGACATCTGCAAAAGTCAGAAGATCACTGGTTTCAATATGCAGGTCATATATCATACTTACGTCTCGCAACTCTCTGCTGAAATTATCCAGATCATATCTGGCCTGTTCCATACACTGTCTGGCCTGCTGCATCTTGGACTGCTTCACCATACTGGAAAAGAATCCTCCTTGAAAAATATCCCACAAGCCCCAGTTCCTTGCACTTGAAAGATTATCCTGTGCTGCCCGGAGGCTATGTAATGCTCTCTGGCCTGCCTCAATGGCTTCTCTTTTTTCTTTTTCTATATCATATCCCATGATGATTCTCCTTATTGTATACTGCCTTTTCTTCCTGCTCATATCATACATTATATCGCTGTTTGTTGCTGAAATAAATCCATTTTCTGAATTTCTTTCTTTTGGTAATGCGTCCTACATAAATAAAATCATTCTTACCAGTGTTCCAACCACAGTTACGATCAGCCATTCATTCTTTATCATTTCTTCTTCCTCTGCTTTCATATTGTGCTGGCTTGAAAACCGATTTATCTTTTATCCCAAGCCTGTTGCTGTATTCCGGATTTTGTCTCATCTCTTCCAGTATCCGTACCATCCTTCTTCTTTCGATAACGTCCATACCTCGTTTCTTTCTTTTTTATTTCCTTGCCGTCAACTGATAAATCCAGTATAATAAAACACAGCACCAAAATATACATCTGCTTTATTGAAATAACAGCACATATTTCTCTGTTTTTGGAGATATAGGGAGGAGACAGTATGGGGAAGCAATCTACCCGTGAGAATAAAACAATTTATCAGATCTGCCGCGAAGAGCAGGGACTGACCCGTGAAAAAGCCAGTGAAAAAATGATCGGTGTATCCGCTTCAAGAATTGAAAAAATAGAATACGAACTGCAGGATCCTACACCATATGATATCGTCCAGATGGCTGACTGTTACAGGCGGCCGGATCTGTGCAACTATTATTGTTCCCACAAGTGTACCATTGGTGACAGATATGTACCTGAGATTGAGGTTTCCGAGCTCTCCACCATTATCCTGGAAACCATTGCAAGTCTGAATGAGATCAATCCTCTTACCAGCCGCCTGATCCAGATCGCCAGAGATGGGAAAGTCACGGACGATGAGATCCATGATTTTGCATATATCAGCCAAAAGCTGGATGAAGTTTCCCTGGCCATTGATTCCCTGAATCTGTGGGTAGACAAAACCGCAGGAGAAAATAACCTTAACATAGAGCTTTTAAACAGAGAAAAAGAAAAATTAAAATTAAAACCAAAAAAGGGCGGTAATTAAACCACCCTTCTCCATCAATCCGATTGACTTGGATCTCCTTGCCTGGATCTTAATTTACTTATATCAAAATCCTGTATGATTCCGATCAGCTGTCCGGATATGATCACCGTCAGAAGTGAATACCCGATCCGCTTCAGTGGAATATAGCTGATAGACAGCATAAGCACCACAAGATCGCTGATCAGATACACCCACTGTACCTTAAGGCCCGTTAAATGGGATACTCCCATTGCAAGGGCATCATCTCCGGAAATAGCACCTCCGATCCTTACACATGCCCCGGCTCCAACACCTACGAATATTGCTCCTACGACAGATGCCACCAAAGGCATGTTATAAAGCTGAGGCCATAAGGGCTCAAACTGTTCAAAGATACGATATGCCACAGAAAAGCTTACTGTGGCTATACCTGAATAGACAAGAAATATACGTCCCAGTATTTTCCATCCTAACGCATAGCAGATCACATTGGCCACAAAATTCGTAACCGCAGGCGATATGCCAAACCAGTGCTCCAGCAAAAGGTTCAGGCCGATCACGCCTCCTTCTGTCATCCCGGAAAGCGAATGGACATGATAAAGACCAAAGGCCAAAAACGTGCTGCTCAACACAGCAATGATGCAATTTTTAATTTTGATATCTTTAAAAAGTTTTTCCCTCAATCCCAATTTTTACTCACCAATCTTTTCTGTTATTTCTCGCTGCCCTATCTTTCTGAGCAGCAAAAATACTCCTCACATGACAGAGCGTGTAAAGATTATTATCCCCTATCATGACCAAATCGTCAAGCAAAAACCGATTATTGATTCTTTTATCCTACCAGCCCAGATCCATCAGCCAGTTATTTAATCCACGTTCCCTTTCCTTTTCAGCTGTAAGATGTTCCGGATGGGTATATTCTCCCTTGATATTGCCATCTACAATATAAAGGATCCTGCTGCATCTGGCGGCAACCTTTGCATCATGTGTAACCATTACAATAGTCGTACCCTCCTGATTCAGCTTTACCAGTTCATCCATAACCTGGTTGGAAGAAGTGCGGTTCAAAGCTCCTGTAGGCTCATCTGCAAACAGCAGTCTTGGCTGGTTCATCATACTTCTGCAGATACAGGCTCTCTGAAGCTGTCCGCCGGATACCTCATTCACATCATTATCAGCAATTTCAATAATACCCAGCTTACGCATCAGCTGTTCTCCCCTTTTTTGCTTCTGGCTTCTGCTTTCATCTGTTTTTTTGCTTTCTACAGCCGGAAGTATGATATTATCCAGGATAGTCAGATTTTTCATCATATACATCTGTTGAAAAATAAATCCCATTTCATCCAGCCGAAGCTTTGTCAGTTCCTTTTCACTAAGAGTAGTCAAGTCCTTTCCTTCAAAAAGCACCTGTCCGCCTGTTGCACGATCCATCCCGGATATTGCATACAAAAGCGTGGATTTTCCGGAACCTGAAGGCCCCATGATTGCCACCATATCCCCTTCATTTACCTGAAGATTTACATTTCTAAGTACGTTGTTTTGTCGTTTATCTATAACATATGTTTTGCAAAGATTCTTTGCACAAAGTAATGCTGCCATTTTGATTTCCTCCCTTTTTGCTACTCGATGTTTGCTGTATCATTGCTTCTGATCTTCCGGATATGCAATGCGGTGATGCCGCTTCCCAGAAATGTTATACATAAAATCACAGCCGGATACATAAGAAAAATTTTCCACGGACTGATCACAAAGGAAACCTTTCCGGCTCCTGTCATACCAAACAGCGGATTTCCTACCAGGTATGTTACCGGTACGGAACATAATGCAGCCAACAGCACTGCAAATAATGTAACTATTCCAAACCGCATAATGTGCCATCTGATGATCCTGGAGCTGCCAAAGCCAATAGCCTTCAGAATAGCGATCTGGCTTCTTTCATCTGCAAGGAATGACCGTTCCATCAGAACGCATACCAACAGGATCACGATCATTGTAATGCCAAGCAACAGATACTGTACAGCCTCCACAGTAGATGCTATACCCATCATATCATCACAATACTCCACTGCATTCATCACGTGATCGATTTCAAACAGCTTTTCTACTTTTTCTTTACGAGTTTCAATTTCTTCTGCAGGAGGATCATCCTGGAAATTGATCTGATAAGGCATCAAAGTTGAAAGATATCTAAAATCTGTAGGTGCATCCTCATGAAGCCGGATCACCTGTCCAAGCTGATTCATACTCTGGAAATATGCCACCACCACACAATCAACGGTTTCTGTCCCAAAATCAATTGACATGGTATCTCCAAGTTTCGCACCTATCAGGTTGCTAATAGTAGGGGTGATGGCAATTTCATTTTTATTTCCAGGTGCCTCCCCTTCCGTGTATTCGTACTCTGATGCATTTGTATGGATTCCCTGCTGGCAGGAAAGAGAATAATCTTTATCCTTTACCCGCACCTTATATTTATACAATGCTTCCACGCACATCTTTGCAGGCATTCCATCATCAGCCAGAAGTTGTTCCTGATCAGCCAGATATGTTTCTACCTGCTTTTCCCCATCCTGGGTTATGCTGTTGATCCCAGTCTCCTGATCCTGATAATACAGATCACTTCGTTTTCCGAAGGTTGTAACAAAAGTATCACTTCGCAGGGTTGCACTCACATTCACAAATACCAGCACAAACAGCGTACAGATAAAAAAGGCAATGATAATAGTCATATACCGTCTCAGTGCACTGAATATATCATTCACTGCCAGAAATGTACTGGTGCTTCTGTGGCTTTTCCCAAGCCTGAACGGGGATTTCTTCTTGTAGCGCTCCCCTGTCTCACCGGAACGGATAGCATCAATAGGTGAATACTTTTTCACCAGCTTCGTACACCGGAATGTAAAAAGAAGGATCACACCTACCACTAGAACTGCGCCAATCACTGACAGAAGAAAATGGTTATCTGCTTCCAGTACCATATTATTACTTACAGACTGCAAAAGCAGCTTTGAAAAAGGAACACTGAGCAAAAGCCCTGCCCCGGCTCCTACCACTGACATCATCAGATACTTTGCAAGATACAGGCTGCGGATTCTGAAATTGCTGATACCAATTGCCTTCATAACCCCGATCTCACGAAATTCCTCGGAAATAGTAAAAGTAATGGAGAATTTCAGCACAACAAAAGAGATCAGAATCAGACACACACTTAAGATCAGTATTGTAAATGCTACGATCATGTTCATCACATAAGTGGTTTTTATCATGGAATATGCACCTGAAAACATAACTCCTGGTACTTCAGAGATCAGGGATGCCAGATCCGACTCCTGTGCACCATCTGCCAGGTCAATATAGCACACCTGGCCCTGATATTTATTACGTACATTCTCATTTGAAAACAGCTTTTCCATTTCCCTTTCATTAAAAAGAAATCTTCTGTTTTGCATCATAGGTGAACCGAAAAGTGCATCCTTGGCCGTACCGTCCAAAGTTACGGAAAAAAATATGCTGTCATATGTAACTGTAATCTTATCACCTGTCTTAAGATCGTTCTCTTCCATGAAATCCCCGGTTACATAGGCATGCCCGGGTTGGATTTCTGTGATCTGTTTGTTGTCTTTATCAAAGTATTTCAACTGACTGTCTTCCAAAGCCTGGAAAACTACTGAATTTTTCGCTTCGATCTTTGTTCCGTCCGCTTTTTTCAGATTGGATTTATCACCCCAGATCACAGGTTCTATGCGGCATTCTTTGATATCATCATTTCCTTGCAACACATCTTCCAGCGCTGTCTTGCTTTCTTCTCCCATGGAGATCACCACATAATCCCCGATCCCGGCCTTTTTCAGATAATGGTCTGTTCCGTTCATAACAGAGACCACATTACTGAGTCCGCTTGCCACAAACATGGCAGCCAGCAGGATAAAAGAAAGAAGGACAGCATTCATCACTTTTTTTCTTTTTAAATCTTTTTTCAAAATACGAAAAAACATCCTGGATTTTCCTCCCTTTGTTTGATGTATCCATCTTACAGGAGAATTTATTAAACAATCCTTAAATGCCTGCTGTTCAGTAACTATTTTTATCTTAATCATTGCTTTTTACACCGGTCATACCTTTCGCACAACCATAGTTACAACAAAATCCTGCTCCTGGATTTCCGCATATACTTCCCCATCCATTTTTCGCATCAGCTGCCTGCTGATATAAAGCCCCAGCCCGGATCCCTTGGCTGAACCGGCATTGCTGCCTCGATAAAAAGAATCAAACAGATTCACAAGCTCTTCTGCTTTTAGTGTACAGCCGGAATTAAGCACATGAATCAATATACAATCCTCTTCCTCTCCAAAAGAGAGATTAACTCTTTCTCCATTCCCGTATTTCACCGCATTTTCCAGGAGATTCTGCAATACCTCGATCAGCCGGTCAGGATCTCCCTTTAATAAACAGTCTGTATAGGCCTGTATTTCAAAGCTGACATGCAGCTGTCCCAGTTTGTCCTCATAAAGCATCCGAATCGCTTCTATCACAGTTGAAAGATAAACCTCTCCTGGATCTACTGTCAGATGCAGGAAATCCTCCCTGGAAGCTTCCGTAATCTCACTTACGTAATCTTCGATCTCTTTTATATTTTTCTCAATGCCATGATATGCTTCCACACACTTTTCTTCCGTTGTATAAAGCCCTTCTTCCAGCACTCTTACGTACAGGTGGATGGCAGATAAAGGCGTCTTGATATCATGTGTAAGAGACAGGATCAGAGTCTTTTTCTCCTTTTGCAACTGTAGTTGTTTTTCTTTATTATCCTCAAGAGTATTTCGCAGCATGTCCATTCCCCATAGGAATCTGCCAAGGTATTGGCTTTTCTCTGCCGGAATCGGCATAGACAGATTTCCCTTTGCCAGTTCCTCTGTAAGATGCTCCATTCTGTGAAAAGGTTTTATTATTTTTTTCTTCATATAAGTCACTAAAAAAACAGACATGAAAAACAAGATTCCCAGGGCAATATCCATAAGGATCCATGTTCTGTAGTCTGTCCGATTATAAAAAACCTTGTAGATCGTATCTGTTTTTTCTTGTAGTTTCCGGAGCACTGGTTCAGGATCTGCAATCCATATGTAGTAAATCAGGTTGGCAATCCCAATGAAAACCAGTTCCAGTCCAAGAAATCTTCTTGCAAATTTTTTATACTCATTCATATCTGTACCCAGTCCCCCACACAGTAATAATATGCTTTGGATCCTTCGGATCCTGCTCAATCTTCCTACGAAGCCATTTAATGTGAACAGTAAGGGTCTGTAGCTCGGATTCGCTGTCACTGCCCCATACACGATTAAACAGGTATTCCTTCTTTAGAGTAGTTCCTTTATTCTCGACCAACAGCTTTAGTAATTGAAATTCCTTTTCCGTAACATTCACAGGCTTTCCATTCACAGTAATGGTCTGGGATACGTTATTCAGCTTCAGATGGCCGCACACAAGCTCATCCAGCGCATATTTTCGCTTGAAGATCCCATTGATCTTTGCCATCAGTATATCAATATCATAAGGCTTGCCGATGTAGTCATCCGCTCCAATCTGCAAGCCTTTTAATGTACTTTCCTTATCTGTCCTAGCACTTGCAATGAGAATATGGGTATTGGAAGTCTCCCGTATTTTGGCACAGACAGAAAAGCCATCCACTCCTGGCAGGCCGATATCCAGCACGATCAGATTGGCGCCGTACCTTTCAAAAATGTCAAGGGCTTTTTCCCCTGTTTCTGCAAGACTTACGGTATAATTCTCTTTTCTGATAAAATCGCATAACAGTGTCCCGATTTCTATGTTGTCTTCTACAATAATAATATCCGGCACCTGTTTCTCCCTCCTGTGGTTCAGTCATGTCTTGTAACTGATATACAGATTATACATCTGCCAGCCAAAAGTCAACAAAATGTTTGATCATTCCCGATACCACAGCATTATAAATCCCGGCTGAAAATTCAGCCGGGTTATTTCTACACATCCACTATGCCATGCTGTTGACCGTTTTATATTTATAAAGCATCTCCGCATGGTTCTGCTCTTCGATCTGGATATCTGCCAAAAGTTTTCTCACACCTGGATCTCCAAACGCAAACACTTCTGTATTGTAAGTGGAAGAAACAAGTTTTTCTGTTCCGATACAATCGGTTGCAAGGAAGCTGTCTGCCTTCTTATCCTCTGAAGGTGCCATACTGTACGTAGCGGTTGGTTGATAATCTTTCCCCGCACAGTCATTGCAATCACAGGAAGGTACTCTTCCAGACAATACCTGTGTGAGCGAATCTAAATGTTTCTGCTCTTTTCCCTGCAGGTCTGTAAACAGGTCAACAAGTACCTGATCCTTGGCAAGCTTACTATATCTCTGGTATTTTTCCACACAGGACTGCTCCTGTGTCTGCAAATCTTTGATCACAGTTGTCTCTTTGTCACTTAATATCATCTTTCTGCCTCTTTCCCACAGGTCTTAAAACCTGTGATTGTTTTGTACGATGCTGATTTGAGTTTCAAAATGCCCAAATCCGGATCACACAGATTGCTCCGTGCTTTGCACTCCCACAATCCTGTAATCATGATGATATTATGCGCCCCAGAAATAGTAATTATTCATTTTCTTTGTAATAAAGCGACTAAGTCCGTTTCAAGAATCTTAAGTTTCTCGATCGTTAAGGAGCTTGTTATATTTTGCTCCACCAGTTCGATTATTTCATATACTTCCCAATCGTATTGATCAAAGAGATATCTGCCGGCAGCCAGGCAACGCTGTCTAACTGATCCTTGGTAAGCCACTTTGCAGCTTCTGCTTCTTTTAGCTCAAGATGGCCTTTTGTTACTTCCGCCCAAAAACAATCCATAGAAAGGTGGAAGCTGGGATAATCATACTCAATCGTATCCACCCATTCACCAATCTTGATTTCTGTATCCAGTTCTTCCATTATTTCTCTTGCAAGAGCCTGCTGTGGTGTCTCTCCGGCTTCTACCTTTCCTCCCGGAAATTCCCATCCACCCTTAAATTCACCATAGCCTCTTGCCGTTGCAAATATTTTATTTTTCTCTTTCATATTGTCGCAGATAATTGCTGCTACTACTTTTATTGTTTTCATCTATTGAATCCCTCTAACTATTTATGCCGTAATATTAGACTGCAAGTATCTTAATAAATCCTCTCGCACTGCATGATGCATTTTTATAGTAACCTTTGTGATTGGCTGCATACGTCCACGATTATCTTCTTTCTGTGCATTTAAGGCTTTTACGATATCGAACTGTCCCATGTAATAAAAACTTGTCTCCGCATCTGATTTTTTCACAAGTAAATGCTTTCTTGCAGCTCCAAGCACATCCTGCATATAAGAGCTGTCCAGACCTTTTCCAATCTGTGAATCCCACTTAAAGATCAGATTATCCTCAAATGCATCTGCGTAATCCGGTTTTCCATCCACATAATTTTTCTCATCCTGGCTCTCTTCTTTATGATAGGTAATGAAAATAAAAACATCGTCTTTAATTCGTTTCATACCATACATGATAGAGGAAAGATCCTTCCCACAGTTCATAAGCAGACTGACATCCCTTCTGGAATACTTTTCATATAACACAAAGGGATTGTCCGCACTCCTCCCCGGAAGATACTTCTCCTGATATCTGGTAATACCAACCTTTATAATATCTTCCACCTGTGTATAGAACTGCCTGTGTGTAAGTCTTTCAGCGTAGCTTTGCACTCTTTGGATCATTCCGGGCCGGGTGCTTTCCAGGATATCGATCAAACTGAATTTCTGATATTCTGCTTCTTTACTCACAAAATGTCCCTGCAGCACCTGAACAGCATCCTTTACCTGTGCTATGCTGACCTCAAATCCAAACTTCTTTTTGTATTCTTCTGCAAAATCCTCAATCCTGATCTGATCTTTGTGAAGAAGCTGACCAAGTATTGCAAGCTCATCCGGACGCACTCCTGAGAGAACCGTTTTAGACAAATACTCCAGTGTTAATTTTTCCTGTTCACTTAAGCAATTCTTGTATTTCTCCTTTTCCATAGCCTGCATAAAAGCATCATACGTTTTATATTCTCTAATGATCACCAACGGATCAATTTCCTGATTCTCATAGAAATCATACAGAAGCGGAATCCGCCCCAGCCGATTCTTCAAAGAAATATAGCTTTCTTTGATCAAGGCTTTCATACCTTTGATCCTGTCGATGGACTTAAAGATCTTGTCCTTGGAGATCTGGTCAAAATGAACGGTCGATGCCCCTGGTATCGTACTATTCCCACTAATCACGTACTTGCGGATCACATCTGCATTATAGGAACGATCCCCTGATAATGCCACCGGTATCATGAAATTATTATTATAATTCCCGATAAAATCCAAAACAACAACATATTCTTTCCCCGGTGCTTTTCTCAGACCTCGTCCCAGCTGCTGAATGAATACAATCGGCGACTGTGTAGGTCTAAGCATAATAACCTGATTCACTTCAACAATATCCACGCCTTCATTTAATATGTCACGGGAGAAAATATAATCCAGAGGCTGCATATCTTCTGTTGCAGCAGCTTCATCCATGGCCAGTCTTTCAAATGCCGCCTGGCGTATCTCCTCACTGTCATTACCACTTAATGCAACTGTACGGTATCCCAATGCATTAAACTTTCGTGATAATTCCTCACATTCCTTCACACGGCTGCAAAAAATTAGCCCCTTTACACGATCACCACTGTAGCCATAATATTCCGACTGTTGGATCACATGTCTTACTCTCTCATCACTGGTAAGCTGATTAAATTCTTCATCTGTCAGTTTCGTACCCTGTAATGTTTTATCATCCAGAGAGATCACTTCACTGATGCCAAAATAATGAAACGGGCAAAGCAGATCCTCTTCCATAGCCTGCTGCAAACGAATTTCGTGAGCAATCTGATAATGAAAGATCTCATAAATATTTTTACCGTCCTGGTTATCATCCCGTTTGTCCGGAGTAGCTGTCATGCCCAAGAACAGCTTCGGTTTAAAATAATTAATGACCTTGGTGTAGATGTTGTTAGAACTATGGTGTGCTTCATCCAAAATAATGCAATCAAAATCATCCGGCTTGTACTGAAACAAATGTGTATCTCTATTCAAAGTTTCTACTGTTGCAAAAACATAGTCTTTCTCATATTCATAGGAACCGGCACCCACAAGGCCCATGGTAACACGTCTGTCAAATACCTTTTCATACGATTTCTTCGCCTGCTTCGCAAGTGTCACACGATGTACAAGAAATAACACTCTCTTAAACCCAAGCTCACGCATGGCAAAAGCAGACGCATAGGTCTTTCCGGTACCCGTGGCGGAGATCAAAAGTGCACGCTCTCCTCCCTGCTCCAGAATCTTCCGCAAGTTCACAATAAATCTTTCCTGCATGGAGTTTGGCTTTAATCTATATTTTTCAATAGACGGAATCTCTTCGTTTTTCGCTATTTCCCGCTGGTGCTTTATAATATTGTAGCGTTCTTTGTAGACTTCATAAAAATTATCATATGACAGAGCGTATTCACTATTCCAAAGCTTTCGGAACTCTTCTACGATTTCCTCTGCGACTTCTCCATTTTCCGTAGAAATCAGTTTTGTATTCCACTCTTTATTAACCGTCAGCGCCGCACTTGTCATATTGGAACTTCCAATGATGATCCGGTAAATCTCTTCTTTTTTGAAAATATATCCCTTCGTGTGGAAGCCATTTCCGGCAGCTTCCACGTCATACATTTTCAACGTAATATTTTTCAATCCATTGAGTTTCTCAAGTGCTCTCGGCTCGCTGAAATTCAGATAATTGGTTGTAAGGATCTGCCCCTTAATCCCCTTTTCTTCAAGCTCTTTTAAGGTCTGAAGAAGCGGAGTCACACCACCCATTGTGATAAATGCAACACTGATCTGAAACTGATCACAGCGCAGCAATTCATCCTCCACAGATGAAATTACCTTCTTCCCTTCTTCTGGATTATTCAACACAAATGCTGGCTTGTACGCCAGATTTGACGCCACGGAACCATTTATATAAGCGGCACTTAAGCCATTTTGCAATTCATTGATCACATTCCCATCCATTGAAAAATCTCCCTCTCATTTCGTAATGAGCAAAACAAATACTTTGCTTAGTATTATACCTTATAGGAGAGAGTTTGTCATTGAATATCCATGAAGCATGCATGACAAAAACAACCGAAAGAAACGGTAACAATAAAAAACTGGTTCGAACATATTAAGGTTGATCAGTGTATCTGAACCTGTCTTTTCTATGGTCTTTTCTATGGTCTTTTCTATGGTCTTTCCGATGAATAGCTAGGCTGGCTTTTCATTGAGATTTCTCTTATGCTTTTTTCGTTGACATTTAATACTGTTCAATGTATCATATAATCAAGAAATGGGTTTTGTTACTGAGTAAGGTCATTTGACTGGAAAAGATTGCTCGTTTCTTTTTTTTATTTTCATGATATCGTATAAGTAATATTTCCCATCTTCATCGTGTCTGACCAACATCGCAACATTAAAGACGTTGTATCTCTTTATTTCTCCATCATCACCAAATACCGGAAGAGCAAATCTTGAATCATATGAATACCAACCATATTTAGCATATTTACTATGCTTCTCCTTACGATTATCTTCATAAACCTCGTTCGTTGCTATTTTAAGCAATTCCGGTAATCCCTGTGCGGCATTCGCTTTTGCTTTCGCATTTGCTCCTTTCAAAATCCGAGTATAATTTGAGTGCGTATACTCATCAGGAAGATCCGATCCAATATAAATCATCTTATTGCAATCTTCTATCTGATAGAATTCTCCTACATACTGGCGTAAATACTTTTCAACTTCATCCCAATTAACTGCTCTTTTTCCCTTGAACAGAATATCGTGAATAAATACTGTTTTCTTTCCGTTCAAATCTTCGATAACATTTACTTTTCTCTCCAAGTTAACCTCCTAAACATTTACGCATTATAACGCATTGCGTTATGCTTATTGTAAAAAAATATACAGAGGATACCTTTTAATTATCTTCACTTTTGATTCGACGCTCTATTTCCGCTCTGTATTTCAACAATCGCAGTAAATAATCCGGAAGTTCTCTTTTCTCTGCTTCCCAATCTTGAACAGTACGATACGGAATACCATAGTAATCACTAAATTCACGTCTGTTCATTCCCATTTTTTCTCTTAATTCTTTTACTTCTTTTCCTCTACTCATGATAAAACTCTCCCACCAAAATAACGCATTGCGTTATTTAGCAGTATCCGATATATGCTATGTTGTCAATGCAACACTGTTCTGAATCACACACAGGGACAGTATTTTGCTCTATGTAACCGGCTGTCTGGAAGAAGCCGGTGTAATCTTCTCCGGAACAGCCCTTGATAAAGATGTGGCAGTAACGCTCGTCATCCTTATCCACAATATAAATTCTTTCTACAATAGTTTGGATCAAAGTGACCAGAACCTCCGGCTGCGCATCCTTTGCATATTCTGCAAAGGAGAGCAGCCTTTCTTTTGTCATTTCCAAGTCACGGATGGCAATCATATTGATCTTTCTACCCTCATCCAGTTTTGAAATCTGCCGCTCCGCTTCCCTCAGTTCTTCAGCCAGATTTTGCAAATCCTCTTGAATAAATTGCTTGATACTGCCATCTGCTTCTCGCAGATTTCTTGTCTGCGCAGCAATATCTGCTTTCAGCTTGTCACGTTTCTTTTTAATGAGATTGTGTTCCTGTACCGTCTGTGACTGCTCCAAGACTTCCTCAATCTTGATTTCCAGAATACTTCTGAAACACTCACTGTTTTCATCTGACAGGTCGGATAACTGCTGTACCACAAATTCATCCAGAAGAACGCCGTCTACCGCTTTGAAATTACATTCCTTTTTGCGATAGCCGGGACAAACATATTTGAATCGAGGTTTTCCGTTCGTCCAACGGTCGGACTCGGAAATCACACTCAATCGCCTGCCGCAGTGAGGACAATGCACCAGTCCTGCCAACAATGCGTTGGTCTTTCTGTGAGAGCGATTGTATTTCTCTGCAATAGCATCCAGAAGTTCCTGCACTTCAATCCATTGTTCACTTGAAATAAAGCCTTCATGCCTTCCGACCGCAATAATCCACTCACTAACAGGCTTGCTTTCAATGGTCTGAACATATTTTGGAGAGATGAATGTGCTGTCGCTGCCCTCGTACTTTTCTTGGTCGGTTTTATTGTAAGCCGACAATCCGTGAGTTCCGTCAAACTCTGTCATATCTCCAAACACATTGCCGTCGTGTTCGATGAAATAATTATAGCTGCGTTTATCAGCAGTGCAATAAATGGGATTTCTCAAAACCAGTCTTGTGGTGGATGCGTTAAATGCAGCACCGGAAGGAGTGTGGAATCCTTCCTCATTCATCTGTTTTGCAGTGGTCTGGATACTGCGAGTGGTTCGAAAAATTTCATACAAACGCTGAACCATGCGTTTTTCTTCCGGCAGACTTTCTAAGTAGCTGTATGCTGATTTTCTCTTACCGCTTCCGGTTGTTACACGACGGACAGTAAATCCCATCGGTGTATTGCCGCCGAGCCATCGACCGTCCTTTGCAAGTTCCATCATATTGTCTACAATTCTTTCTGTCAGAGTATCTCTTTCAAATTCCGCAATGACAGCGAATATCTGAATGAAGATTTTATATAGTCCGCTGGCAGTATTGATACCATTGGAGCAAATCAGCAGGTCAACATGGTACATTTCCAAGAAATCCATCAGGCGGATTAGGTCGGCTGTCTTTCTGCCGACACGATCCAGCTTGTAACATACGATTGCTTTGATTTTTCCATCCTGCACATCATGCAGCATTCTCTGAAAATCCGGTCTATCTGAAAAATATCCGCTGAGTCCTTTGTCCTCGTATTGTAAAAATTCATACTCCTCATCCAACCCCAATTCCTTTTTGGCGTAATCCGCACATTGTTTGAACTGAACACCGATGCTGTCACCCTTGTTGGTGATACGAGATTTACGGGCGTATATCGCAACGCCACGGTTATCTTTTTCAACTTTTCTCTGTTTCTTCATGGGTAGTCACCTCCGCTCATATCATACCGCCATCCCAGTTATTCTATCAAGTTTGTGGCCGTTGCCACGAATCCATTCCAGAAACACATACAAGGTTTCTGCATCGAAATTTCTGATTTCCTGTGCGATAAATTCCACTCGTTTTTGCTGAAAGGCTTCCATAGTTTCTTTGAATTTTTGTCCTCTGTGAATTACTGCGATCAAATAGTTTCCTCCGTTTCTGTCTGTGGTTCTGACCTCGGACCAACTTGGTCCAACGTCAGATAATGAAAAAAGCTGCTACACAGATGCAACAATGACAGACACAAAAGATTCTGTATCTGACTTGATGCTTCCATGTAACAGCTCCGACAGTTCGGACTGACTAAAAATATGTTTGTATAAATATGGGACTTGCCCATCAATAAAATCTCGTTGAACAAAATCGCTGCGCGATGGCCTGCCAAGGCTATGGCGCAGTTTTTCTTTACACTTTAATAAAAAGCAGTGGAAACCAAGTCCTACAAGTAGTATTGTTAAGTCACCACAACCAACAATCAAACAGGATTGACATCCCCACTGCCTATGATAAGAATACCATTGAGCTGCCTTTCTGGCAAGCAGTTTTATTATGCTAATGCTCCTCCATGTAAGCAGTGTTTATACATTTACGATTTACTTTACATGGAGGATTTTATTATGTACGAAGAAATTTTTAATCAGATTAGATCTGCTGCGAATAAACGGAATCTCAAGGATTCCACGATTCATGCATACTGTACCAGTGTTGCTCATTTTTTGAACCACACAGCCAAGGATATAGATGCATTAACAACTGACGATGTTGATACATTCCTAACTGAAAAGAAACTTTCCGGGATTTCACCAGAAACATACAATCACTACCATTCAGGAATCCGCTTCTTTTACAAAAAAGTATTGAAGATGAATTGGGATGATGATGACATACCTCGTATGAAAAGGGACAAAAAGTTACCAGCGGTGCTTACAAAAGCAGAAATATCAGCTATTCTTGATGCTACACCAAATCTGAAGCATAAAGCTATGATCGCTACTATGTATTCAGGTGGACTTCGTGTTTCAGAAGTCACACACCTTCATTATGATGATATTTCACGCACGAACAAAACCATACACATCCGCGATGGAAAAAGCCGATCTGACCGTTATACTTTGCTTGCAGACCGGACGCTTGAAATATTGACAGAATACTGGTTTCAATGTGGCAGGCCAAGAGGGATTCTGTTCCCAAGTTCATGGACAGGGGATTATCTTACAAAAGATAGTGTCATTCAGTTTTTTCGTGAAAGCGCCGAAAGAGCAGGCATTCAGAAACACGTCTCCACACATTGTTTACGTCACAGCTTTGCAAGTCATCTGTTTGAATCCGGCTGTGATGTAAAATATATTCAAGCGCTTCTGGGACATCGTGATCCAAAATCAACAGAGGTTTATCTGCATGTAAGCAATAAAACTCTGCTTGGAATTAGGAGTCCATTTGATGAGATGGGCGGTGAATGATTATGGAGAAATCATGTACGATACAAGATGTATTTGAACGGTTTTATTCTTCTTATGAAAAGAGGAATAGCCCTCCTGCTCATCATAGAAAAACAGCTTATCATATCATGAACTGTAAAACAGGCGCTTTTGGTGTAAACATCAGTGTTTGTGAGGACTGCGGATGTATCAGCATTCATAATAACTCCTGCAGAAGCAGATGCTGTCCCATGTGCCAGGAGTTTCCGAAAGAGAAATGGATTGATGCACAAAAAGAGAACGTATTGGATGCACCCTATTATCATGTAGTATTCACAGTTCCTGAGGAATTGAATTCCATCATTTACAGCAACCAGAAGCTGTTGTATGATGCACTGTATCATGCTGCTTCAGCAACCTTGAATGAATTGGCAAAAGACGCAAAGTATCTAGGAGCTGATATAGGGTATATCTGTATTCTTCATACCTGGGGTTCTGCAATGAATTATCATCCGCATATTCATACCATAGTTCTTGGAGGTGGACTTGATGATGAAAACAAATGGAAAGATACAGGTGGAAAATTTTTTCTCCCATATGGTGTTATCTCAAAAGTGTTTCGTGGAAAATATATGGATGAGTTAAAAAGTCTGTGGAATGATTCTAAACTTAAATTTCATGGTACAGCAGAGAAATATCAGAACAGCTATCGTTTTAAAGAACTTCTTGATAAGTGTTATGAAAAGAACTGGGTCACTTACTGTAAAGAAACTTTCAATGGTGCACAGTCGGTTATCAATTATCTTGGAAAATATACCCACAGGATAGCAATCAGTAATCAGCGAATCAAATCCATGACAGATACGACAGTTACATATGCAGTAAAAGACTATAAAAACGAAGGCTGCTGGAAAGAGAAAACAATTTCAGGAGAAGAATTCATCCGTCGATTCATGATGCATGTTCCACCCAAACGATTTGTCAGAATCCGGCACTATGGTCTGCTATCATGTAGAAACAAGAGAAAAAAGATAACTCACTGCAGAAACCTGCTAGGATGTAAGAAATACATTTCTACATTAAAAAATCTAAATGCAGTAGAAATGATAAGGGTTTTATATCACATCGATGTATGCAAATGTTCTTCTTGCGGAGGGAATATGGTATCACCCCGCAAAGATAAATACAGTTCTTCTTTTCGTGCACATATGAGATGTTAAAATCTACAATTGCATAGAATAAATGACTTCCGCATAGGAGGTTTGTTTGTCATGCCTGAAATTGATTTCTTGAATAAAAAAACTTTTACCAAAACATCCGGTATGATAAACTTAAGGAAAAGAGCAACGATTGAATCCCCATAGCTATCGGCTAAAGGGACGCGACTTTGTTCACCAAGGAAAAATTGAAATTGATGTAAACGAAAGGGCAGTTTGATAAAACCGCAAGACTGCTTTTTCGTTTACACCAACTCCGATTGTTTCCTTAACAGTTTGAAGCGTATTCAATTTTCAACTGTGCCTATCATATCATAAGCTGTCAAAAAGCGCAATCATGTCAAGCTCCCGATTAAGAACGTATTCCCAATTCGGGGACAAGCAGCTAATAACAGAGTTTCGTTTTACCGAAAGTTGCAGCAAGGATATTTTTGATATTCTACTTGGAACTTGATGATACCTCTGGACGAATTGTCCAGAAGTTATTTTGTTATTTTTGAAATTCCAGTCTCCTCGTCAGGAATTTACAACGCAAAATCTTCACGCCTTGCTTTAGTGCAAGTTGCACCGCAGAACTTCATCCCAACTTGGGACGAAGTTAATTTTCAAAAAGTACCTGAGCAGTCTTGTGGCTAACCTGTCCACAAGCATAAAGCCCATACCTTCAACTTCGACACAAATTATGTCGAAGTGATTTTCGTTTTTCTGTTTCCTTTATTTTTAACTTTGTGCCAAGTTGGCACGAAGTTGTTCATCCCAAGTTGGGATGAAGTTGTATCCAATCATTGGCACTTTTGTTACTTGTGGGCGAATTGCCCACAAGACTTCCCGACAAATTGTTGGGAAGTGGATTGCCATACATCACATAAATAATCAGGGGAAACTTCTCCCATGTTTTCATTTTTTCGTTTATGGAAAATTGAACTTCTATGCAAATTGCGCAGAAGTCAGTAAGTAAAAGTATTCAGAATGAATGCGCAGCCGACACCACAGGTGGCGTTCAAAAGGGATTGGGGATGCTTCCCCAACAAGCAATTTACGAAGATTGACCCAGAGGGGAAATCAAGAAAATGAGTAAACCTGTACAGGTTTGCACTGCTTGCCAAGTTGTAACGCCTATAATATGTGGACAAAATTATTCCCAACTTGGGAATAAAAACTGATACACCTCCGCCCAAATTGGGCGGAAGTTCCTAATCCGACTTCTGCCCAATTAGAGCAGAAGTTAATCCGCACTTGTTCCCAACTTGGGCACAAGTTATATGCTGGAAGAAAACTGGCAAACCGGGCAAAGTTATAACACTTTGCTCATTTTTGCATTTTCTCCTTCGCCTCAATTGGCAAAATGACTTGCCATGGAAATCTCCCTGGGACCCTTTGAACATCAATTTCATTGATGGCTGCTTGTTCATTCTGAACGCTTAAAGAAAAAGAATTCTGGATTTTTTTATAAATCCAGAAGATGAAGGCGACCAACTTTTTACGGTTGATCGCCTTTGGCTTGGACATTTATTTGATTTCTGATGCTATGGTTGAGTCCTTGATTTTGTTTCCGTCTCCGATAGATACCCTCTTATCGTTATAAACCAAAACAAGGATTTTGTTATTGATTGCCTCGATTTCTCCTTCAGATTTTGCCGTGGTATCAATATCCAGTTCATCCAAACAGCCAAATTCCTTTTCTAAAATCATTAGCATATCAAGAAGCTTGTTTTCGATAACTGAGAAAATATTGCTAACGATATGTTCTCCGACAATTACCCTGGCTGATGTAATTATCATGTACGGGTCATTATTGAAGTGTGCAATAGTAGAAAAGCAGTCGGCAGGAATTGTCTTGGAGATTTCAAAACCAACGGCTTTGCTTTTTTCTGTTAACATCCTCAATGCTTCAACACCCTCATGGAACTCAACGCTCAAAAGAAGTTCCTTAATGTCATCTGGCATTTCCCCTAAAGGGATTGATACATTATTCCAAGTCATGTGATTTGCCATTGAGCCTTTGAAGTAAGACCCCATCAAACTTCCGTGGACTTTTCTGTAAGAAGGTAAGGTCGCATCCGTTGGGTATCCAGAAATTTCATAATCAAGCCATTTTGAAATTTCTGCATTATTCAAAGCCGAAACCAGCACCTTGGTTCTCTTTAGTGCTGTGATTGTATCAACCGAACTATTTGCAAGGTCTTTGATGATTTTGCTTTTTGCCATTAGAACACCCCCTCAATAAATGTGACTATTTTCTCCCAGAAAGAAAACATGAGTATAGCTCCAGCGATAACTGCACCGATGACTCCCGTTAATATCGGGTGCTTTTCCCAGAATGTTTTCTTAGGAGAAGCAGTTTCTTGAATCAGACTGGCAATGGTCGAATCACAAATTTTATTGCCGTCACCAATTTTTATACTTTGGTCGATAGTGACGCCGGTTCTTTTCTCTGACTCATATTCTTGTAAACGTTCATTATAGGTGCGAGCCGAGTTGTTGATTGTAACAAAATAGGGGACATTATCTGCCCATTGAACATTGATGAACCCCTCTTCACGAAGTTCACGAATTATACTCCTAAGTTCGGCATCTTCACTACTGGTTAATCCATCGAAGCGTTTTGCAAGCATATCAGCAGGATTGTCGGCTGCTATAATTTGATCAAGTAAATGTTTTGAGTTTTGAGGAAGTTTTTTAAAACTCATATCTTCTCACCTCATTTCAGCCGCTCACACAGCAGCAAAAGTTCTCACCACTTTGCGACAATATGCTTTTGACCAGCGAGAGTGGACAAAATTTTTCTTTTAATCTCATAAATATTAAATTTATTGCTTTGTGATGTGTTGCTTGAATACTTTTTCTACTGCAGCATCACGCGCACTTGTATCATTTTTTTTAGCAACTTTACAACATGCCAGAATGCCACCTAAAAAGCCTGAAACAATGCATATCCCCCAGGCCCCCACTGTCACCATTTCCGCCGTTGCAGAACCTATTGCGTGGAAATCCGATGTTAATAGGGATAAAAACAATGTGCTGGATATCGAAAAGAATACGCTGTAAAGATTATAAAAATGAAATTTGCTCATATCCTTTTGTGCTTCTTCGTATGTACGAGACAGTGAATTTCTTAGTTTCTCATCAGATATGCTAATTAGTGTCTCTTTAACTACAATACCTTCATCCTTGGTATCGATTATATTTGCATTACTTACCGGTGCCATCATTCTCCTCCGTGCTTAGTAGTCCAAGAGGGCCCATTGCAAAGAACTCAATGTGTCCACATTTTTCGCAAACCACCATTCCAGCAGGAATATTCGGCCCTAAGTTGATGTTTTTGGTATCTTCGGCTATTAAAAATGTAGCAAAATTTTGGGTTGTAGTGAATTTCTGCCCACCACAATAAGGACAAGAGGGAAATCCATGTCCATTCATCTTTTGCCCTAATGCAGCAATAAATTTGTTCGGGTTATACTTACTCATAGTTTATTTTCCTTTCAATAGCTATCTCAATCTCTCACACAGCGGCAGTAGTTCTTCAATCTTGGCAACAATGCGTTTTTGTTCTGCAAAGGGTGGGAGCGGAACTAAATATTCTCTGAATCTGGACAAGGAGATAAACGACTGCACACCACCAGATGCTTCTTTTTTTAGCTTGTACTGAGCATAGAAGAAGAACCAGTACATATACTGCATAGAAATATCAGTATCAGCGAACTTCTTAAACAAAGCCATGTTTTTGATACATAACTCTCTGTCCTTTTTCACTAAAACAGGATTGCCTATTGAACCAATCATGGCAAAAAGAATATCGTCATCATCCACCATAGACCTTGCATTTATTTTATCTGCATCCTCTTGGGTGATGTATTTCACATTGCCATAATCTATCATGCCGTTGCTCAAATTTTTACTTGTGACTAACGGGATTCCCTCTGGAACATACTTCGGACTATCGTGTGTACCATCACGGACATCGATGATGTCGGATAGCCTGCACCACTTCCAGCTTTCCGGAATATCAAACGGAATCTCATCCTCTACAATTTCCGGCAGGGGCTTTTCCTTTTTGATTTTCTTTTCCTGTATCAGCCGTTGCTTCTCCGCCTGAATCTGCTGATACAGTTCCTCGCCGGTGCCTTCTTCTGGTCTCTGCTCCACCAACTTGCCCTGAATGGCATACTGGAGAATGGACTTCTTCATGTCCTCCGGGAACTTGGCGTTAAACTGCTCCAGCTTCTCATAGGAAGCAGCATAGAGGTCAACCAGAGGGAGGAGTTCTTCAATCTTGGCAACGATGCGCTTTTGTTCGGCAAGAGGCGGAAGAACAACCATAGTGCTTGCTATGGCATCTAGTACCCAATTTTTATTTCCCACTCCTCTTGTATTCTCAATAGCCTGTGCTTGTACCAGAGGACTCATAAGCATATAATACAAAAATTCTACATCTATACATTCGCAATCGAATTTGAGCAATGCCACACTTACAAACAAACTAAATGGTTCGGTAGTATCTACGATTGCGGGAACACCTGTTGTACCTACCTTTGAAAGTATTAAGTCTCCTTTTTCTGGATTGCATCGTGCAAACAATTCTTTGTGTTCTTCTTCAGAAATAAATTTAGTGTTTTCCAACGACAGGAAACCGTTGCTCATATCTTTAACAGATACAAATTTAACTCCTGTAGAGGTATATTTAGGGGTCCTGTGAGTACCATCAGTAAGTTTATTCAATATACTTCCAAGAGTAACCCACATCCAATTCTCGGGAATATCAAAAGGTACTTCTCGGAAATTGATTGTTGAGCTGGTTCTCTTGTCTTTTTTAATGATTTTTTCTTTTATTAACACTTCTCTCTTTCGCTTGATTTCCTGAAAGAGTTCCTCTCCAGTGCCTTCCTCGGCTCGCTGCTCCACCAGCTTGCCTTGTATGGCATATTGCAAAATGCTCGCTTTTAACTGTTCCGGCGTCATTCTCTCACACCTCCCGGCAGCAGGGCTTCCAACTCTGCCAGCACTTTGTCGATTTCCGCATTGAGGGTAGTCCGTCTTTCCTGATATTCCCGGATGGTGTCCATCGGGTCAAGGATTTCTTCTTCCTCATGGGGATAGCCGCACAGATCGATGTTGCAGCCTTGTTCATTCAGCAGATACTCGGCTGTAAACTTCTGCGCTTTGAAGTTTTCGCCGTCCGGAATTTCCTTTCGGTCATTCCACCAAGCAATGCAGTCATCAAAGTGCTTCAAGTCCATGGGCTTCGTCTTGGAGAAGTGTTTTCTGTCAGACGGAATATCCACCCGATAGAACCATGTCTCTGTGGTCGGCTTGGTGTTGTCAAAAAACAGCAAATTGGTGGTGATTGAGGTATAAGGGCTGAATACAGAGCCGGGCAGCCGGACAACAGTGTGTAGGTTGAACTGGGAAATGAGCTTCTTCTTAATGTTCACCTTGGCGTTGTCCAGCCCGAACAGGAAGCCGTCTGGCACGACAACAGCAGCCCTGCCGTTCTTCTTCAAGCGATACATGATAACTGAAAGAAAGAGGTCTGCGGTTTCGGAGCTTGTCAAATCGTCAGGGAAGAAACCCTGAATGGACTTGTCCTCATGCCCGCCATAGGGCGGATTCATCAGGATCACATCAAACTTGTCATCGTCCGTGTAGTCCAGTAGATTGTGTTTCAATGAGTTCATATGGTAGATGTTCGGAATCTCAATATCATGCAGCAGCATATTGGTTACGCAGAGCAAATAGGGAAAGGGCTTTTTCTCAATTCCGTAAATACTGTCATCCAGCTGCTTCTGAGCGGTGGTGTCCGTTACCTGTTTGGAGAGCTGTCCTAGCCAAGAAGTGATGAATCCGCCGGTGCCACAGGCGAAGTCTGCCATCTTTTCGCCCAGCTGCGGCTTTATCATCAATGCCATAAACTCGGTGACTGCTCTCGGCGTATAGAATTCACCGGAAGAACCGGCCGATTGCAGCTCCCGTAAAATCTCCTCATAGACAAAGCCGAAAGCGTGGCTTTCCTTCACATCGTCAAACTCGATCTCGTCAATGACATCAATGACCTGACGAAGATAAACGCCGTCCTTCATATAGTTGTTGGCGTCCTCAAAGGTGGACTTGACAATGGCTTTCTTAATTGGAGTATCGGGTGTCACCTTGATACCCTCATAGAGAACCGCATCACCATCTTTCACATCATTGCCTTTCAGCACCGGGAACAGAATGTTGTTGACGAAGTTCAGCAACTTGTCCCCAGTCATAGCATGACCGTTGCTATCGGCTTTCGCCCAATTTCTCCATCTCAATTCTTCAGGAATGATGGATTCGTAGGCGTCCTCGTTCAGCTCCCAATCATCTTCTTTTGCATCATAGACTTTCAGAAAGAGCATCCATACCATCTGTTCAATTCTCTGGGCGTCACCATTGATACCTGCGTCCATACGCATTATATCTCTAATTCTTTTTATAAAACCTGACTGCATCGCCATATTTATCCTACCTCTACTTCTTCATAGATACTTGCTTCAAGCTCTCTAACAGCGGCTTCATATTGAGCCTTGCCGCCAAACAGCTTGACAATTTTTGCAGGCTTACCGTAATTGGCAAAATCCGCAAGGGAGAGAACCTTAATATCCTCAACCTCTGTGATACCTTGGTTCATGTACTTGTCCAACAATATATCAAGGACAGCCTGTGCATCGGCAGAATACTTGCTGAAAAAGTCTTTCTTCTTGACATTATTAGCTCGTTCTTTTCGGGTCAGCGGCTTCTTGCCGTATGCCACATAGCAGATGAAGTCAAAATCGTCCACATCTTCCATGCCTTGGTCTGCTTTTAGTGCTTTCAAGTCGATACCCATTGCCATAAAGGATTCTTCAATGGTTTTCTTCTTGTCCGATGCTTTCCATTTACGGATAAAGTCGGATAAAGAAGCATATTCGCCCTTGATATTGGTTCTTGTATAGTCAATTATATCTTCCTGTCTGAGCAACTTACCGTTGGCATCATAGACAGAAACTGTCTTGTTGATAATCTTTACTCGGCATCCATCCTTATCAACGATAGGAGGCTCTACGGGATCAACAGGAGGTTCTTTACCTCCATCACCGCCATGTCCGCCGCCTTTTGGCTTAGAGCCGCCATGTTGGAAGCCCTCGTCCTGCTCAACAGGGCCGTCCCAATCAGGGTCAGAAAATAGCCTTGTCACATTCCGAAAGTCCATAACGATGAAATGCGTTTTGCCGTCCTTTTCTCTGATACGGGTTCCTCGTCCAATAATCTGCTTAAAGGTAGTCATGCTCTCAACCGTCTTGTCGAGAACAATCAGCTTCGTCATCTTGCAGTCAGCTCCGGTAGAAAGGAGTTCCGAAGTTGTTGCAATGACTGGATAAGGCTCAGATACAGAGATGAAATAATCAAGTTTGGACTTGCCATAAACATCCGAGCCTGTAATTCTCACGCAATAGTCTGGGCTCTCCTTAACCATGTCAGAATTGTGGTTGATAAGGGCAATCCTCATGCGCTCTGCATGGTCTTCGGACGCACAGAAAACAATAGTTTTTTGCATCCTGTCGGTACTTTTCAGGTACTCCGTGATTTCCCTTGCAACCTCATTAATACGGTCTTGGAGAATAATATTGTAGTCGTAGTCCCTGTTATTGTAAATGCGGTCTTCAATCACATTACCGTAAATATCAGTCTGTCCGTGGTACGGTCTCCATCCGTCTCCGATGTTGGTCGTGATATTGATGACCTTGAACGGAGCAAGGAAGCCGTCCTCGATACCTTGCTTCAAACTGTAAATGTAAACCGGTTCTCCAAAGTAATCTATATTCGACACTTTTTCACTTTCCTTTGGAGTAGCGGTCATACCAATCTGAGTGGCAGAAGAAAAGTATTCCAAAACCTTGCGCCAGTTGCTGTCTTCCTTGGCACTTCCACGGTGACACTCGTCTACCACGATAAGGTCAAAGTATTCTGACGGAATCTGCCTGAAATGCTCCTCGTCATTCTGTCCCACCATCTGATGATAGAGGGCAAAATTCACTTCATGGGATGCAATTTCTCTCAAACATTCTTTGTCAGAAAAATCAACCTTGTAAGTTGTCTTTTCAAGCGGTGCGAAGTCCTGTGCAATACTTTGGTCTACAAGAATATTTCTGTCCGCTAAATACAAAATTCTCTTTTTAAGGTCAGAACAGAGCAGACGATATACAATCTGAAAAGCAGTATATGTTTTGCCTGTTCCGGTAGCCATGACAAGCAGCAATCTCTGCTGTCCTCTGGCGATTGCTTCAACGGTTCTATTTACAGCATTTCGCTGATAGTATCGTGGAGGATATGTATTTTGTGAGGAATAATAGGGCTGTAAAACAATTTTCTTTTCCAAATCAGAAATGCCCTTACCGCCGTTCAGTTCAGCATAATACCTCGCCACAAGCTCATCCTGTGTCGGAAATTTATCTAAAGCAATTTGCTGTTCCTGTCCGGTCAAAAAGTTATGCTCATAGAAAGCGTCTCCGTTTGAGGAATAGGCAAATGGTAGATCCATCATCTGAGCATAGGTCATAGCTTGCTGCAAACCATGAGATACAGAGTGGTTATTGTCCTTTGCTTCAACAACGGCAATAGGCTTTCCGTCGTTGAGGTAAAGCATATAATCAACAAACTTAGGCTTGCTACGAGCCACGATGTTTCCACGGATATTGATGCGACCATCCGTGATTTTAGTCTCCATCGTGATATGACCTTTCCAGCCTTTCATAATAGCAGGAGTAATATAATTCAATTTGATGTCTTCTTCTGTCATTTGTTTCTTTGATAAAACAGTACTCATCAGTATATCCTCCTTGCCTTAAGCTGTCTGTTCTGGAATGATATCCAGAATATCATCTATGGAGCAATTTAACACTCCGCATATTTTAACCAAAACCTCTACTCGTACATCTTCATTCTTTCCCAGTTTTGCCATGGCATTTGTACTAATTTTTGCAGCCTTAATAAGTTCCGTCTTGCTCATACCACGATCAATAAGAATTTTCCATAATTTATTATAACAAACAGCCATGTTTCAACCCCCTGCAAACACAACTTCTCATAATTTTGTGCTATAAGAACATTATACCTCTTTTTTCTCTAAATTCAATTTCAAATTGCAATTCTCAATCAATAAATATTCTGATCCGTTCTCATCCGCACCCTTGCCATATATACCATATATGTCGAAACACCTACAGAAAGGAAAGGAAAGAATAAGTATTACTATAATCAGTATAATTATTATCAGTATTATTACCGTGTCATTTTCACACTTCCAGAGATGTCAAAACGACACTTCTTGAAGTGTCATAATCACACTTGCAGAAGTGTCAACCCACAAATAACAGACAGAAAAGGATCAGTATCACTATTATCAGTATTCTTGCATTGTACTTTTGACAGTTCTTGAATTGTCAAAAGCACAATGCAAGAACTGTCAGAAATGCAATTCAAGAATTGTCCCATCAAAAAAATAGAGCTGACCTGTTACAGTCAGCCCTAAGTAAAAATTCTATATTCTGTTAGCAAAAAATCAGTTCTGTATTAACGATTTCCTCTGCCTGTGCTTTTAGGCTACTCATGTGCTGCACCCAAGCAAGCTGTTGGGTTGACTTATCCGGAGCTGGATTTTTCTCCAGAAGTTCATTCATCATCTGTTCCACTCTACGGTGAGCAGTTTCGTCAATTTCCCATAAGTGCGGAAACAAGGTCTCCGTCAGAATCATGTCATCCAAGAGTATTGGATTGTTTTCCGCAAGAAATGCTCTGCGCATCCTGCCATATTTTCCAAGCGGTTTATCGCTTGTGTGGCTCAACTGAATATCTGGGATAAGATAATCACCGCAACGGGTATAAGTCAAATTCTGTGCCATAGTCACTCCTCCAATCGTTTTTTCTTTCACCTTCATTGTAATGGATGCTCCCCTAAAAGTGAAGTTTGTAGACTGGTCGTTTCAAGCGCAGCATATATCTTCTGATAAACCTTTCGTGACGGTCTGCGATTGCCTTCTTCGATTTTATAGTAGTAGCTTGGTACAATCCCTATCCGTTCTGCAAAAGCCTTCTGTGACAGCCCCAGAGCCGTTCTAACGCTCTTTAGCGCTTCGGTATAGGGTGCGGCAAGGAAACGGGAAAAATCATCATAAAGCAAGGACGTTTCGATTTTCAAAATATCTGCCAGTTTGACAGCTACATCATAAGGGATAGGATGCTTTCCGTTTTCATACATCATAACAGTCGCTGGTACAATATCCAGCTTTTCTGCTATATACCTTGTTGTCATCTGTTTTCGCTGACGGTAGTATTTGAGATTGTCGCACGGTAAGTTAGTCTTTGGCTTTTCTTCAAAAGACATCGTTAAATGGAGTAACAGCTTGCCCTGATAAAATTCACACAGCGATGTGTGATTAAAAATACCATTGCCAATCCACTATATTATCACCTCACATCATATTATTCGCCCATATGTTTTTATAAAATAAAAAAGACAGGCTCAAACTCCTTGATTTTCAAGGAATTTTCACCTGTCTTTCTTCATAAGCACATCCAATAGCAAGTTTCCTCACACTGCTTATTGTTTTCCCCAATTGATGTGGAAATCTTACTTGAATTTTGCTTGATTCGGTTAAATAATGCCATATTCTTTCAAAAGTTTTTCAACATCTGTGTTTTCGATAAACCCTAAGGCCTTTTTAATCGCTATTTTTTCTTTCAATCCCAGCTTCATCTGCGTCAAAGCTTCTCCATCACGAAGCTTTACGGTAGCATTTAACAGATCTCTCACATCGTAGGTACTGCCCCAGACTTCCGGCACACCACGATCCACATCTAAAAGTGTATACACTGCTTCCATGCCGGTTCTCATAGAATATTCTGTGGTAAAAATAGTATCTCTGGCTGTTTCTGCAAACTGACCGATAAAGGCAAAATTCACTGCCCCGTCAGGAACCACCTTCGGACGATCTGTATCATTTCTGGGCATGAAGAATGCGTCAATATAAGGCATCATAACCGGAACTGTATTGGCACTGTTCTCTGCAAGTTCTTCAATCTGATTCTCCGGCACACCGATATGATACAGCCATTCCATACAAATTTCTTTTCCTGTACAGTCTCGCATCGGTTTTTTAATATAATCACCAGGTCTGTCATTAAAGAGTGCATATACCCATACAAGGCAATGATCTTTCGGCTGAGTTCTAAACTGCGGCTGACGATTGATGGTCCAGCTCAGGAGCCAGCTGGAATCTTTAACTGTTACAATGCCTCCGGTTACTACTTTTCCGGTGAAAGGATCTCTTTTACAGATATTCTTAATGTACGGAATAATACGCTGATCAAGCGTTTCCACAGTAGCACTCATCCAGTTACACAGTTCACTGTCATAGCAGAATTTATCCGGGTTTCCAAAGTCCGGACTCTGGGCTGCAATACGCCTCCACATATCCCATCCACCGCCTGGCTTGATTTCCGGGTCATATGGTGCCGGCGTATTTTGGGATCCCATTGCAGAATTCTCCACACATCCGCCGTTGGTGATAAAAACAAGATCATCTTCTGTCAGATCAACATAGCGAGTTTCACCTTCTGTTACAATTTCAATCCGTGTAGCCTGTTTTCTATCGGATTCAACCTGAAATTCAACATTCACCACTCTGGTATTATAATGGAATGCCACGCCAGCTTTTTCCAGATATTTCACCATCGGAAGAATCATACTCTCATACTGATTGTATTTTGTAAAACGAAGCGCTGTAAAATCCGGAAGTCCTCCGATATGATGAATATAACGCTTGATATAACGTTTCATTTCCAGGGCACTGTGCCAGTTTTCAAAAGCAAACATCGTTCTCCAATAGAGCCAGAAGTTTGAATCAAATACTTCATCATCGAAGAATTCATCAATACGCTTATCATATAAATCTTCATCCGGGGTAAAGAACAGCTTCATAATCTCCATTTGGGCTTTGTCAGAAACTGCAAATTTCTTGTCTGTATGTGCATCTTCTCCACAGTTTACAGTGGCACGGCAAAGTGAATAATTAGGATCCTCCTTGTTCAGCCAGTAATACTCATCCAAAACACTGACTCCCTCTGTTTCGATCGATGGGATGGACCGGAAAAGATCCCACATAACTTCAAAATGGTTGTCCATTTCTCGTCCGCCACGCATCACATATCCCACGCCTGGATATTCAAATCCATCACACGCTCCCCCTGGAATAGGATCCTTTTCAAAAATATGAATATGCTCCCCTTTCATCTGTCCATCACGAACAAGATAGCATGCGGCTGAAAGTGCTGCAAGGCCTGTGCCAATAATATAAGCAGACTTGTGATCCACACCTTCCGGTTTTTTCGGACGAGCAAATGCCTCGTAATTACCACTTGAATAATACATAATCATACCTCCTAAAGCTTTGACGACTCTATGTTTGTTAGTTATGCCCTGATTATATGTTAGTGGTCATTCTCCTGCAATCAACAAAACAACCGTGCCATCGAATTCTTTAACAGTAAAGCTGCATTGTCGTTTTTTTCAACAAAAACAGCAACTTGTTGGAATCTCAATCTATGCGGCACTTCTCCAACATACGTACCACATCCCCTTCAATAAGTGCACTGATTCGTGCAACCAGTTGTTCCGGTGATGTCTTCATATCATTCCGTATCCAGTCCAGAATTATTCCTACAAAAGCAAATTTATAAAAATCTGCAATGAATTTCTTATCTTCTTCCCGAACACTCATGCCTTCTGCGCATTCTTCAACTACATCCTTGATCAGTCGATAAACAACCCTATATAAATATTGTGTGATTTGCTCCTGGCTTACATAATGATATACATTTAATATAAACGGCTTATTTTCTTCAATTGCATAAAAAATATTCAAGAAGCCCTGTTCCCATGTATCATACGTTGTGTTTCCATCCGCTGCTCTTTTTGAATCTTCTTCACAGGACCATTCCACCAGATCATAAATATCTTTGAAATGATAATAGAAGGTTGCACGATTAACGCCACAATCTTCGGTAATATCATTGATCGTGATCTTATTAACCGGTTTTTTCATAAGCATCCTCTTAAGTGATTCTTCTAACGCTCTTTTTGTAAACTCTGCCACGTATCATTCCTACCTTTCTATAATAAGACACAGGCAGCGTATATACTGTCTGTTCCTTGCTAAAAATACCCCGCTGGTCTTCCAACGGGGTATCATTGATTACTTCTTCGTGATTCAAGAGTTATTCTTCTGCTGAAAATTGATCTTTTCCAACAGAACATAATGGACATTCAAAATCGTCTGGAACATCTTCCCACTTGGTTCCCGGTGCAATACCGCCTTCCGGATAACCTTTCTCCTCATCATATTCCCATCCACAAACATCACAAATGTATTTCATTGTCAGTTCCTCCCTTATAATATTTATGATCACGTTACTTTTCAGGAATGATTCTTATTTATTATTATATACAATTTGAAATAAAAGTCAATGCAAAAATAGGAATCATTTCTGTTTTTATCGTATTCCATATCTTTTTGCAAGGATCTTTTGCGGTGTAATCCACACACTAAGACGAAAATGCATTTTTTCAAAGTTTGAACTTAGGATCCACATATCCATCCTGACTCATCAGGCTTTCAAGTGCCTTTGCTTTTGCTTTGATTTCGATTGATGCAAATTTATAGATCTCATCTACTTTATCGTTTACTGCAATAAGAAGCTGTTTTAAGGCATCAAGAATCTCTTTCTCGGTCTCATTCACAATGTCTTCTCCGATGCCTGCGTCCAGGTACTCCAGATATGCAGATGTCAGCTGTAATGTTTCCGGAATATAATAATCATAAAACTGATCCAGATCTGTCTGATACACTCCTTCAAACTTTGTAACTGCATCCTGCAGAACTGGCAGTCTTAAAATCAGTTCCTCATATAATCCATTTATTTCCTCCGGCAGCTCACAGTGCAGTAAAAGCCTGGCGGCTTCTGCATACCCCTGTAATGTCCGCTGTCCCATCTTCTGTTCAAAAGCTGCAGTATCAAGCGCTGGTCTGGATGGTGCCACTGTTTGTTCTTTTACTGCCACATGATCCTGTCTATCTTTCATAACAAAGTCACCGCCACTGATTACAGACTCTACAGATCTGTCAAAATCAATGTCATCAAATGACACTTCCATATCCTCAGAATCGTCTGGTACAGAGAAATCTGTTGCTCCTTCGGAATCGTCATGAACATTGGTAATTTTAGGCTGTGCGGCTACGATCCATGCCTCTTTTACATTGATCCAAAATTGTTTTTCTATCATCCCTGTTCACCCTTATAATCTATACCATATAATGCACTCATACAATAAACAGAATGCGGGCAAAATTCACAGTTTCTTGATCCAGTCTGCTGCCCACGGTCATAAAAAATCCCCCTGCGTCCCTCCTGACTCATCAGCATAGCCGCATTTTTCCTGGCCTGTTCATAAATTCTTTCATCCAGGAATATAAGATTCAAACGGTAGTTTGTATAATTTTTATCCTTATATGCAGTGTAAGCATCATCCGGTTCCATAACCGGCCACCTTGCAGCATCATCCCTCATCTGACGTTTTTCTGCTTTCCTGATGTTTGGAAATATTTCAAAAACCTGCCCGGCAATCTGGTCGATGGTATACTTTCCCTTCAGCAGCTTACTGAATATCTGAATCAGCCGGACAATCGCCCTGTTCTGCTGATATTCACTTCTGTAAGCGGAGCTGTCTCCAAGCACGTATTCATATACAAAACGCATCGGACATAACGAGTAAACCAATTTCGCATCATGCTCATACATTTTTTCATTATCTCGAATATCAAAGGAACAATCCAGATGCTTATGCGGATAAATACCGGCTACATATGGCAGCTCCTGTAAACGGGCATCTGTTCCCCGGATTTGTGTATCACTCAATTTATCAAGTAATATAATGTATGGCGACGGCGAGTATAGCTTTTCGCCCTGTTTTTGTATCCATGAAATTTCCACATCTTTATTTTTAAGTGCAGTGTATAAGTAATATCGATTTGACAATGGGGTCAACCTGTTATTTTTAATCCAATTGTTAAGATAAGTATTCTTGTTACACTCAGCAATTGTTAAAAGTACGTCCTCATCCAGCGGCCAACCATACTTTCCGGCTGCACCGGGCAGTCTGGAAATGTCTGCCAGGCATATATGCACTTTCTCTTTTGCAGCAATCGGTGCCGCTTCAACCTGAAAAATATTAAACACAAGCGTCTGAAGTCCTGCATGGCTCTGTTCTTCATCATCTGTCCTGCCGCCCATGAAAGACAGCAGTGCTGCTGCCAGATCACCCGGGTAGCACAGAAAATCCCTGACCTTCTCACTTTCCAATGCTTCAAATATTTGTTTTACCTTTTCACGTTCTTCCAGGTATAGTTCCTTAGGCATACCTTTGTGCATATAAAGCATACCATCCAGTTTATTCATATGTTCATGTATAGAAACCGGCTCATTTCCTCCAAATAAAGCCTTAGCCATCCTTATCAGCTGATCAATAATATCCATCACTTCTGCAATGTGGCTTTCATTTATGGAAAATGCACTAAAATAGCGAAGTGGATTGCCTAAATCCTCTTGTTTCCTTTTGTCCTCCGGATCATCTGCCTGAACTGTAAAAACATCCACTGCGTTATGACAGGCATCTGTAAAAGTATCCAGACGAGCCTTCCATTCGTCCACTGTATAACACCCTTCAAAATATGGCAGCAGCCTCTCTAAATCTTCTGTAAAATTCACGCTGCTTTTACCATTAGAAGAAAGCCATCCTGAAGCAAAACACTTTCGCAGTCCATTCTGGCTTAATACAATGCCTTGAAGGTCTTCATCCCACATACGATGCAGTGCATATACAAACTGGCCAATTGGATATGACAACAGATTTCTTGTTTCATACTGTTCAGGATAATAATCCTTCAGCATATTATTCGCAGCCCTATCATCTGCACAATAAATATAATACCCTGCTTCTTTGATACGCGGAATGTCTTCTATAAATTCAACTGTATTATTATATTTAATAATGCTTATATTGGACGCACTGGTCTTTTCACCTGTTTCAAAAATCTCACCCAACGGATTTATCTTTATATCCGCATCCTGTCTGATCCACATTTTCTTTTCAGGAAATCCGTTCTTATGATCATACAAATACTCCCAGATCTGATTGGCATACGGATATTGTCCTTCATCCTGAATCAATGCGTAGATATCATATCCTGCATGCCCAAAGCAGTCAAA
Source organism: Blautia sp. 1033sp1_1033st1_G9_1033SCRN_220408 (assembly GCF_040929965.1). Taxonomy (NCBI): domain Bacteria; kingdom Bacillati; phylum Bacillota; class Clostridia; order Lachnospirales; family Lachnospiraceae; genus Blautia; species Blautia sp. 1033sp1_1033st1_G9_1033SCRN_220408. Next base: position 113,540 of record NZ_JBFKZO010000006.1, read on the forward strand.
CACATACTGCTGTATAGGCATGAGAAACTGAAAGCCATGCCATACGATCTGTTTTCTTCCATGAAACTTAAATATTTTATTTACAGCATCTGAAAAGACGTCTGCATCCTGCAATTCTACTAATCTGTTCCTGAAGTTATGGATCGAATCATCTGCATTCTCAAGCTTCTTCCACATCTCTACAAACAGACGGACATCCCTGGATAGATCCTGGATATCTTCCGGACGAACCCTTGCTTCCTCTAAACGAATCACGTTATTTATTGCAAAATAAAGATTCTTTTTGCATCCAAATAACCAGTCTCTCTCAGATTTGTCTTTTGCAGAACGGATCTTATCCCTGAGAAAATGGTTCAGCACCGTAATATAAGCAAATCTTTGTCCACTGGTATTCCAGCCTGGAAATAGTCTTTGTAAAAAGCCGGAGAATCCCATTATGTTGCGTTGAAAAATACGCATATCAAAAGCCATGCTCCTGTCCATTTCCAAAGACATCGTCAGTTGAGGCAGTGCTGCAATCTGGGAAAAGAAGGATGCTTTTTTCAATTCTGTTATTTTCACATATGTATAGACCCTGTTACTCATCGATCAATCCTACCTTTCTGATCAGTGAAGACCAGCTTTCATAAGAGTCCCAGTCATTGACCAAAAGAATTAATTTATTTACAGCCCTGGTCATAGCTACATAAAGCATTCTCGTTTCTTCTGCCATACCTTTTCGTACTGCATCTTTACGCAGCTCATCGTACCAAACACTATTCATATGCTCCGAAAAGTTTCTTTTGTAATACCATGCAGCTTTTTCTTCATTCATTAAAATGGTAGTTTGTTCATGGGGAATTAAGCTTCCATTCATAGCCGGCATTATAACCGTATCATATTCCAGTCCCTTTGACTTATGGACTGTCATAATATAAACACTGGTATAATCATCAGCCATTTCTATATCCGGTTCTATTTCTTCCCGGTTAGTAGAGATCATTAAGGTCAAATATGTATAAAGGTCATATAATGTAGCAAATTCCCCATCCATTCTCTGCTGTATCATCTCCATAAGCTTATCAAGATTCATCTGATAGCTTTTGGCATCAATAAGAGCCTGTCTGTTTTTCCTGGCCTCCGTCCAATCCCCGCCATGCATACGGACTTTATCAAGTGCGATATAATTTTCGATCACACGCTCATTTTCCACAATCTCCCTGATCACAGAAAGTACCGGTCTGATGCGAAATTCCTTTTGATACTTATGCCAGTTTGTATGAACAGTGTAATTCTGAAGATATTCATTCAACGCCTTCTGATTCCCTTTAAGCTGCTCCATCTCTGTAACGGAAATCATGCTATCATAATCAGCATATGGCGTCATCAGATAATTATATGTATATACAGGCTGATCCACGAAAATATGGGAGCTGATCATTGCATAAAAATCCCGGACTGCTTGCGACAGAAAAAACGGTTTGTCCGAATTTAATACAACACTCTTTCCGTTTGCCCGACAAAGATTGGCAATCTCTGCTGCTTTTCTGTTACCTCTCACAATAACTGCCACTTTTGTCTGTTCAGAAATCTTCTTTTTGCCTGACCTGACATCCAGTTCAAGATCCTGAAGTGCCTGATTAATAACATTCATGGTTTGCGAAGGTATTTCACTTTTTTTATAGACCATCTCCATATGCACTTCTCCGACATCCTTCTTAAAAGGCCGTACAGATTCTTCATATCGCAGCAAGCCTTCCTGTGACCATGCAAAGAAATACTTCTCCATGATCTTCATTATGTTAGAGCATGTTCTATAGTTATTTCTCAGGCTGTAATAACGAAGCGTTCCCTTCATCTCCCACTCAAGAATGTCAAACGCCTGATCCGTAGCGCCTTTAAATGCATAAATACTCTGTTTAACATCCCCAACCACAAATAATCTTGTACCAATTGTCCTCGCAAGATTTGCAAAGGTGCGTATCTGGGTTGCATCTGTATCCTGAAACTCATCAACAAAAAGATATCTCATATCCAAGCCATTACAATCCAGCCGCTTATCTAATAAATAATGGCCAAAATCAAAAAACAAGTCATTAATGGAAATAGCATTGGCATCCAGTTTTAACTGTCTGTATTTTTCCTCGAATTGCTTTAATACAACACATAAGATCTTCTGGAAATTTGCGACTACCTGATTTTGATCCGCATTACCCCAATCCTTTTCCAGGATCTGATCGATCGTATATCCTTTTCTGGTCAGTTCCCGCCAATAACTGTCTATCAGACGACTCGCCTCCGAATATGTCATGCCAATCTGTGCATCAATTGATTTTTGTTCGTTAAGGCAATCAGAAAGAAGATCCTTGATCAAATCTTTTCGTTCTTTTTCCATGGGTTGAATCTGTAAATCACGGCCAAATCCTACCCCTGTACCAAATCGCCTGAAAAGATCATAAGCAAGGCTGTCAATGGTGCTGATATGCATCTGTGACTGCTGTTCCAGCCATGACAAATACTTTTTATTCTTTGTCAGGGAATACTTGCTTAATAGCTTCTCCTGTAGCTTATCATTCATCTGATTGGTTGCTTCGTTGGTAAAGGTGATCATATATATCTCAGACATATTCAGATCAGGAACCATATGCATTAAATACAGGATCCTGTCGATCATAACTGTAGTTTTTCCTGTTCCTGCAGAAGCCTTTACCACAATGTTAGATGCTTTATCACAATGTTCAACCCGGTACTGTGCTGTATTAAATGAATATATGTTATTCTCAAACCATTCAAACAAAGCTCTGTAGTCAGTATCCAAGCCAATACCATCAACCACTTTAGATGATGGTATTGATGCCCAGCCTTCAAAACTGCTAATATCATAGGTCTGCAAAAATAATCCTTTTACAAATCCAGGAAACTCTTTTCGCAAAGCTTCACAATCATGGGTTTCGCCAAACCAGAATACCTTTATTCCATTCAGTAAATATGTCCTGATTTTATCATGATACAGGAGTAGTTCTTCTTTGAAATATAAGATTGAATATCGCGGTTCCATATCAGCTCCTATCTGCTTCGTAAATGCTGTTCGTCTGTTATCTTCTGATACTATTCATAAGAAATTACTTTTAAAAAACATTTCAAAAATATAGGGGAATCTTTAGCAAGATCCCCCAGAGTTCCACTTGATTGTAGGTAATAGCACCTCGCTATGATTATCGATTATATCATCAATCAGCCTGAAAGTCATCAGAGTTCCATAAACCACTTCTGCAACTTCCCCTCAAACTCACCGTACTTGAAAGATGTATAAATCACACCGTTGTCTTTCAGTGCATCACACATATTCCGTATCACAGGAAGAATATCCACAGGACATTGGTCTTGACTTTCTTACCTGTGCATCGTATTATTTAATACAGTTCAAATAAATACCATATAAGGTAAGGAGGTGCAGCATATATGCGTTCCTCAGCATTCATAACTTTTTTTCACGATGCATTAAACGCTTACAATAAAATGTGCGAACCTATTCTTCACGAATTTGATATTCCACAGGTATCTTTTGATATTTTGATGTTTCTGAATAATAATCCGGATTTATGTACAGCTCAGCAAATAAGTGAATTTCGGAACATAAAAAAGAACTTAGTATCTGTCCATGTTGAGAAACTGGTAACTGCCGGTTATCTGCAACGGGGAACTGTAGCCGGAGACAGGCGCAAAGTTCTGCTCTCCTGCACGGAAAAAGCCCAGCCAATTCTCAAGGCCGGCCTGGAAATGCAGCAAGATTTTAACCAGAAGCTTACCCTGGATATCCCCCAAAAATATATGAATATTTTCAAGGAAATCACCGAATCTATGGCCGCGAATACTCGCCAGATGCTCAATGAATAATGTTAAAAGAATACTTCTAAATGAATAACACAAAACACAAAAAGGAGATATTGCCCATGCAAAATAATAAAAATTTTCTAGGTACAGAACCTATTGGAAAGCTTCTTCTCAAACTGTCTATTCCCACAGTAATTGCCCAACTTATCAATATGCTTTATAACATCGTCGACCGAATCTATATCGGACACATCCCTGGTGATGGCAGTCTGGCTCTTACCGGTGTAGGCGTCTGTATGCCAATCATCATGATCGTATCTGCTTTTGCAGCACTGGTCAGCTCCGGTGGTGCACCAAGAGCATCTATTTACATGGGAAAACAGGACAACCAATCAGCGGAGAAAATATTAGGCAGCTGCTTCTTTCTCCAGATCATCGTTTCCTTTATCCTGACTGCTGTTTTACTGTTCTGGGGCAAAGATATATTGCTGGCCTTTGGTGCCAGTGAAAATACCATCAGCTATGCATCCAATTACATGCGTATCTATGCCTTCGGTACACTGTTTGTTCAGCTGACTCTTGGTATGAACGCCTTTATTACTGCCCAGGGATTCACAACCATTTCGATGGTTTCCGTTCTGATCGGTGCTATTTGCAATATTGTTTTAGATCCTGTATTTATCTTTGCCTTCCACATGGGGGTAAAAGGTGCAGCCCTGGCAACTGTAATATCACAGGCAGTTTCTACGCTTTGGATCATCTTGTTTCTTTGTGGTAAAAAGACACAGCTCCATCTTAGGAAAAAATACATGCGCCTTGTGCCAAAGGTCATTCTCCCTTGCGTTGCACTTGGACTTGCTCCATTCATCATGCAGGCAAGCGAAAGTGTTGTAACCGTTTGTTTTAATTCATCCCTGCTCCGTTATGGAGGCGATATTGCCGTGGGAGCAATGACGATCTTAACCAGCGTTATGCAATTTGCTATGCTTCCTCTTCAGGGAATCGCACAAGGAGCACAGCCTATTTCCAGTTACAATTACGGAGCAAAAAATGCAGACAGGGTAAAGAAAACTTTCCGTTTACTGTTGATTACCTGTTCCGCATATGCTGCATTACTCTGGGCATCCGTACAGCTTGCCCCAAGATTATTTGTAAGTATTTTTACTGCTGATGCAAGTCTTATTGATTTTACTGCACCAATGTTAAAGATCTATCTGGGTTCGCTGTTCCTGTTTGGTATCCAGATTGCGTGCCAGATGACATTTACCTCACTTGGTAAAGCAGTCTGCTCTATTATTGTTGCCGTTGTCCGCAAATTTGTACTATTGCTTCCGCTTATCTATATCATGCCTCATGTTGTATCCAATCCAACTGCAGGCGTATATATGGCCGAGCCTATTGCTGATCTGATCGCAGTAACCTTTACATCTGTTTTATTTGCAGGTCAGTTCAAAAAAACACTTGCAGAAATTCAGAATTAAGTAAAATAATAACCTGGTTGTTGCTGTTCAGAGGTTAGCTGGACATGCGAAAGCCGATGGGGTAGACTAATAACAGTCAAAGCCATCGGTTTTCTTATCCAAATATTCTGGACACTCTGTCAAATATATTCTCTGGTTCTTCTAGCCGCATCAAAATAAGCATGCTCATGCATTGACAGAAATAATCGATACTTTCGAAACTCCTAAATGTTACGGCCTGCGCCTGTTTCCGCTTATAATTCTTCAGAAGCCTTTCCGCTTCGTTATTAGTAACAGGTATCCGGAGATCATGCAAAAACAGCAGATGATTCCGCATGTATTTCTCCATTCTCAGGAATAAATTATATCCTTCTCTATAATAAGTGTTTGCTGGAATGTTCTCGTATTCCTTTCGTCCAATTTCCAGTATCTTCAGGTATTGTTTTTCAAACTCGGAAGATTTTTCCGTCTCTGGGGTATATGGCACCTGGGACTTATTTCGAAAGTGGATCATTTCCTGTATCAATGAATGCATCTTTTTGTTCCAGGTTCGATCCGGTTCATTTTCGATGCTGGATTTCAGGTATCTCAGCACATGTGCAAGACATTCCTGATGATCTTCTCCATAGTTGTAGAAGGTGATATCATGATCATGGACAAGGATCCCCTGATAATCCTCAGTAACAGTTCCTTTTACACCTTCGTGACCCTTTTTTCTGCGCGCAAAATAAAGAGCTTTTCCGTCAGGTGTTGCACAGACATATACATAACAGCTTTTTCAGTTCTCTCTGGCATTTGTACAGTCTGTATGCATAACTGGAGAAAGCAGCATATCTGCACAAACAGACCTGCGCTCAGGCTCAGTTTTTAAAGCAAACTCTTTGCTGAGTTTACTTACCATTCTTTTAGAAATGTTTAATTTTCCACCTGTCAGATCTGACAGGAACTTTCTGCTCTTATCAATTAAAGTACAACAGTCATTGTTCAGGAGAAACAAAAATGCACGAATGCTGCCATCGTAGTTTACATCATCAACAACACCATCCGGAAATGCAGCATGTATACGTTCGCCCGTTTTACTGTTATAATAAACATCTGCATGATATTCCGTCACATCCAGTATCATACGGATGTTTATCAGCTGTTTTATGATCGTTTTTCCAGTCTTTTTAAAAGCACAGTCTTCAGTTACCGCTTCTGGTGGAGAAAGAAATATTATAGGATGTGTAGGCTCATGTTTCTTTCGGCTGTGTCCTTTATGACCGGGTTGACCGCCTGGCTTTCTACCTGATTTTTCCCTGCTGTTTGTGATCTTTTTACGCTTAATGGTCTTTGAGGAAGGAATCGATGAGTTTTCATAATCCCGGTTTATCTGTGCACGGAATTTCAGATTCTTTCCCTGTTCTTCTTCCAGTCTGGCAGCTGTTTCGTAAAACTGAAGCCGGAGTTCTTTTACCTTATCCAGTGCATCATCTCTTTGTTTTTCAGCAACAAGGGCTCGCTTCTCCATCTCCTGAAGTTCCTGGGCTGCCTTTTTCTGCATAGCCTCAAACTCCAAAAGCATGTCTTCCAGAACCTGAAACCAGTAGTTACGTACACGGATTGTCTCTTTATGTGCATCTGCTATCGCAGCTTCCAGTTTTCGGATCTTATGTTCATAAACCCTGCATTCCTTTTGATGGAATTCATTCAGCTGGATATATCTTTCGCCGGATTCCAGTTCTTTATTTCTGGCCTGTGCGGCTTTCAGCCGGCACATAAGTGTGATGTAATCATACGCGTCAGGCATACATTTCCCCCAGCACAGTTATTAATCAAACGCCGCTGATTATGTCTGTGATCTTAGAAATATGATCTTCCAGATATTCGATTAATTCTTTTTGTTTCTGGATAAATTCCTCCTGGATCTCAATCTGTTTGAGATAACCAGCAAGAAGTTCATCGCGTTTCTTAAGTTCTTCTCTTAAATCAATGTCCATGAAGAAACCTCTCTTATTTTTTGTTAACAAGAGTATAACAAAAGCATGGAAAAAAAGCGAATTACCAGAAATCCCCCTTTCGTTAATCTGACTGTGGATAACTATTTTGTTTTATGATAAAAAAAGTACTAAAGCGGGTCTTGTGAGTTCAAGAAAGGGGTCTCAAAACCAGAATCTGGTGTATAACTTTTCACAAAAAGAACAGCCGGAAAAACTGTAAACACAGTTTTTCCAGCTGAAAATGATTATCCACAAAATAAAAAAATAAATTTCGTCATTTTTTACAATGACTTATGCATACCCCTGAACAGTAACCTGGTAGACCTAAATAAAAAAAGACAGTTTCATATATGGTTTACGTTAAAATAGTTTTATGGTAGAATACTCGTAAGAGATATCTTATTGCGAAACTATTTTTTTATGAAGAGACGGGGATTTTTATGAGGAAAAAAGTAATGATCATGTTACTGGCGACTACGATGATGGGAAGCAGTGTGCCGGCAGGAGTTTTGGCAGCAGATGTTACAGATTTTGCAGGGAGGAAGTTGTAGAGGAAAGAAATGAAACAGAAGTTCAGGGAGACAGTATTTCAGAGTTTTCAGAAAATATTTCAACACCAAGTCCCTCTGTGACGCCGACACCAGGAGAAGAAGCATTCCCTGAACCCATAGTTACTCCAGTACCAGGGGAACCAGACCCCACAGTGACACCAGAACCAGAAACACCAGAAGTTTCCGTGACACCAACACCATCAGATGATTTTACTGATGAACCAGTGGGATCCGAAAAGGGAACAGGCGAGGTTGGCGTTCCGAAATACAATCCCAGTGAGAGATCAGTAACCTTTAACATTATGGGAACAAAGGAATTTACCTATTATGTAGCTGCATTCCAGATTGGAATAGACGAAAAAACAGTAAATCCAAATTCGACAAGAGCAAGGCAACCAACAAGGTTGCTGCCAACACAAAGAAACCTGTAATTTTCAAGAATTATGACAAGTTCACGGATCTTTGGGTATATTTCCAGTGGCCGGACGGATATGTCAGCTGTCTCAAGGAAGCGCTTTTCCTGCCGAGTATCAGTGGTGTTACCTGGACAGACCACAACACTGTACAGTTTATGCTTTCTGCCAATCATCCGTTCTTTTATTATTATACGATTACCAAGGCAGATACCAGTTCCGCTGATGTGAAGAATGCCTATAAAGCTGATAAGGCCAAAACAAAAAAACCACTGAAATTTTATCCAAACAAATTTTATTCTTTTAAGGCAATTGGTGCAGGCACAGAGATCGTCAAGCCTGTGGCAGGAGATGAAAAATACGAAACTCTTTACTGGAGTACATCTAAAACTCCAACGGAACATGCAAAGAATAGAACCTGGAAGATTGGTTCTGCCAAAGGCGTTACTAATGCATCTACTTATACCATGTATGTATTTTTCCAGAAATACAGATTTGACGGTAATGGATGGATTCCAGGAGATATTGAATACAAGTCCGTCTTCTGGCTTTAAAGTAAAATCCTGGAAGTCAAATAATACCTCCATTGCGAAGGTCAGCAGTTCCGGTAAAATCACAGCTGGCAAAAAAACAGGAAAAACAACCATAACCGTAAGGTCCGGAAAAATCAAAAAGAAAATCGCTGTAGTGATCAAATAATGGCCAAGTGTCTTTTGGAAAGATATATTTTATAAAGGGGATATTTATGGGAAGTTATCTGAATCCTGGAAATATATTATACAGAGGAAGTTTAAGATCAAAAATCTATGTGGACAAAAGCCTTCTGATTGCCAGAACCAATGATCTCTTCTGGTCAGAGCAGAAGTATATCTGTGTCAGCAGACCAAGACGTTTCGGTAAGTCTATGGCTGCCAATATGCTTGCTGCCTATTACGACAGAAGTGTGGATTCAGAAGGATTATTCAAAAATCTCAAGATCAGTCAGGAAGAAAGTTACAAAGAACATCTGAATCAATATGATGTAATTCGTGTGAATATGCAGGAATTTCTGAGTGCAACACACAGTATGGATGAGATGCTGTCAATGTTACAGACAAAAGTTATCAGAGAATTGAAAAGAGAATATACAGGTTATGAGGATGAAGAGAATCTTATTTTTATGATGAAAGATATTTTTGCACAGACGAACCGTCCTTTTGTAATACTTGTAGATGAATGGGACTGCATGTTCCGGGAATATCAGAATGATAAAGATGCTCAGAAAAAATATCTTGATTTTCTTCGTGCATGGCTGAAGGATCAGGCTTATGTAGGACTGGCTTATATGACTGGAATTCTTCCAATCAAAAAATATGGTTCACATTCTGCATTAAATATGTTTATAGAATATTCCATGACAGATCCGGGAGAAATGGCGAAATATTTTGGATTCACAGAAGAGGAAGTTCAGACACTCTGCACAGAGTACAATATGAATTTTGAGGAAACAAAAACTTGGTATGATGGTTATGGGCTTCGGACACACAGTCGGTTTGGAGATAAACTATATTCCATGTACAGCCCCAAATCTGTAGTGGAAGCTATGTTGAAACACAAATTCGGCACCTACTGGAATCAGACGGAAACCTATGAAGCACTGAAAATCTATATTCAGATGAACATGGATGGTCTGAAAGATTCCATAATCCGAATGCTGGCAGGTGACAGTGTGAGAATCAATACCGGAACATTCAGTAATGATATGACTACTTTTGCTACAAAGGATGATGTGCTCACGTTGCTGACTCATCTGGGATATCTTACCTATGACAGTGACAATGAGACAGTATCCATCCCAAATAAAGAGGTTTCACTGGAATATGTAAATGCCATCAGCACTATGGACTGGCATGAAGTCATTCATTCTGTAGAAAATTCCAGAAAATTACTGGAAGCACTTTGGAATCAGGATGGAGCTCAGGTGGCTAAGGGGATAGACCAGGCGCACAGGGAAATTTCTGTTTTACAGTATAATGACGAAAATTCTCTGAGCTGCACGATTAATCTGGCATTTTATTTTGCAAGAGAATATTATACCATTGTACGGGAATTACCAACAGGAAAGGGATTTGCAGATATCTGCCTGATTCCGAGAAAGATTCACACAGATAAACCGGCAGCGGTGATTGAGCTGAAATGGGATCAGAGTGCTGAAGGTGCAATTTCCCAAATCAAAGAGAAAAAATACACAGATGCCCTGAAGGATTATCATGGTAATCTTTTACTGGCTGGTATTAACTATGATAAGAAAACAAAAGTACACACCTGCGTAATAGAGAAAATAACCAAATAAAAGCAGAAAGGGGATTTTTATGGGGAAGAAGAAAATTGCAATGCTGATGTCAGCTGTCATGATTCTGTCAGGTACAGCGATGCCATCATCCATGGCATATGCCATGGACGATATTCAGATATCAGCAGAAGAAACTGATGAGGTTGGTTCATCAGAAGAGTCAGAGCCAGAAGATCAGGAAACAGATGTAGAGGAAGACACAGATGATTTCGGAGATGGCAGTTCTGACGAAGAAGTCAGTGTAGAGACACAGAATGGAGAAAACGAATCTGAATGTGAAGTAAGTGCATTTTCCGATGAGGAGAATGCTGCTGTTGGGGAGGATGAAAAAGGAGAACCTGTAGAAAATGGTTCCTGCGGTGATGATGCAACTTATAAACTGTATGCAGATGGAACATTGTATATTGAGGGTACCGGGGCGATAAAGGGCTTTTTTAGCTATAGAAATGATATTAAATCGATTATAATTGAAGAAGGAATAACATCTATATATAGTTATGGTATGTTCGCACAAGATGGGGAACTTGTTACTGTTTCATTGCCAAAGAGTTTGACAAATCTAGGAATTGAAACGTTTATGTATTGCAATAACCTTACTACAGTATATTTACCAGAGGAACTTACCAGTATAGAGCAGGAAGTATTTTCATGTTGTACGAGTCTGAGCAATATAAATTTACCAGAGGGACTTACTAGTATAGGGCAGAATGCATTTTTACAGTGTAGTAGTTTGAAAAACATAAATTTGCCAGAAAAATTAACTAGTATTGGAGTTAGAGCATTCTCAAATTGTACTAGTTTGTCGGATATTGTATTGCCAACAAATAGTACTCGTATTGAGGCAGAGGCATTCAGGAGTTGTAGCAATCTTACCAGTTTTGATTTTTCACATATTACAAGTATCGGTGATTATGCTTTTCGTGGCTCCGGATTAAAAACGATTACTCTTCCAGAAAATTTTACCAATATTGGTAACAATGTATTTTCTGGTTGTGAAAATCTCCGAAGTGCAAAACTACCATCTAATATTGAGAAGATCAGCAATGGAATGTTTAATAATTGCAAAAGATTCAGTGAATTTGAGATTCCTGCCAGTGTAAAAGAAATTGGAGATAGTGCGTTTGCCGGATGTAATGCTCTGACGGAAATTGCTTTACCAGAGGGACTTACCAGTATCGGAGATTCTGCATTTTCTGGAACAGGAATAACAGAGTTTAAATTGCCCACAGGATTGCAAAATATTGGAAATGGATCATTTTATGACACAGAGATTACAACTATAGAGATTCCAGAAAGTGTAACAAAAATCGGAAATGGAGCATTTGCATCTACTAATTTAAAAACAATTACAATTCCTGAGTCGGTAACAGATCTTGGAAGTGGGGAATTTGTGAATTGTTATTCTCTTAATACAGTTGTAATTAAAGCAAATATCACTGAATTAAAAGAAGAAACGTTTGAATGGTGCAATAGCCTGAAAAATGTTACACTACCAGACAGTTTGAAAAAGATTGGTAAAAATGCATTCTGGAATTGTTTTGCACTGGAAAGTATAGAGCTACCAGATAATATAAATGAAATTGATGAGTATGCTTTCCAATCTTGTAATATAAAGAGTATTAATTTCCCTCAGAATCTCACTTCTATAGGATATGGGGCGTTTAATGGCTGTGATTTGGCAAATATAAGCCTTCCGGAAAAAATGCAGACCGTTGACACAGATGCATTTAAAAATTGTACAAATCTGAGAAGTGTTTACATCCCAGGCACTGACGTGGAGCTGGCAACGAGAGCTATTGGATATAAAAGCGACAATACCAAATATGACAATATTGTTCTTATAGGAAAAGCTGGTTCCACCACTGAAACATATGCAAGGAAAAACGACTTTACATTCCATAATATAGCAGACAAGTTGACACGTGTACCTGCTGTAGCTGCCACCTGTCTTGCAAAGGGAAATGTAGAATACTGGCATTGTGATACATGTAATACAAACTTCAGCAATGAAGAAGGAACTATGGCATTGGATCAGATTGAGACAGAAATTATCTCTCATGATCTGGTACTGGTAGATGAAGCATATCCTACCTGTACAGAAACAGGAATCCGCTACCACTGGCACTGCAATTCCTGTGGTAAGAATTTTGAATATTCTGATGGTACATATGAAATAGAAGATGTTGTGATTCCTGCAATAGGGCATGATATGTATTTTGAAGAAGGAGACGAGGCAACCTGTTATGGTGAAGGCAGGAAAGGTTACTATCGTTGCGATAATTGTGGAAAGTATTTTCTTGATGAAAAGGGAACACAGGAGGTTACTCAGGAAGATTTGATTATTCCGAAGAATAATAACCATGATCTGAGATTATGTCAGGGACATGAGGCAACCTGTGAAATAGAGGGAGAAAAAGATTGTTACCGCTGTGATAATTGTGATAAGATTTTTCTCGATGAAAAGGGAACACAGGAGGTTACAGAAGAAGATTTGATTATTCCGAAGAATAATAACCATGATCTGAGATTATGTCAGGGACATAAGGCAACATGCTATGGTGAAGGTCGGAAAGATTATTATCAATGTGCAATGTGTGGAAAAATTTTCCTTGATGAAAAAGGTAGCCAGGAAGTAACTGATCCGGATAAAGAACTTCGTATTCCAAGAACAGATCATAAATGGATTGAGGTTACAGAACCTGGAGGTGGAAGCATCTATGCACCACACGGTGAAAAAACGTATTCAATTAGAAAATATCAAGTGGTATATAAAGAAGTACGCTGTGAATTTTGCGGATTACAAAAATCTTATAGACAGGTAACATATACACTTATTATTAACGCCCACAAAGCAACTCTGAAATATGGTCAGTCCACTACAGGAGTCAGGGTTACAGAAATGAACTCCAGTGATTATCTAAAGAGTGTAACATCCCAAAACACCAGTATCGTTAAAGTTTCCGATGTTAGCAAAAAAGGAACGTTTAAGCTTACAGCAGGAAAGAAATCCGGGAAGACTCTGGTTCATATAGAATTATCCAGCGGACTGGCAGCAGATGTCCAGATTACCGTCCAGAGTGGAACTGTAAAAACAAATTACATCACTGGTCTGAAAAAATCAGTGAACGTATCCAAAGGAAAAACATACACCCTGAAACCAGGCCTGGATCCGATCACCAGCCAGGAAAAGGTAACTTACAGATCATCCAACACTAAGATTGCCACAGTCAGCAGCAAAGGTGTGATCACTGCAAAAGCTGCAGGAACTGCCAAGATCACCGTAAAATCAGGTAGCAAAAAGGCAACTGTGACAGTGAAAGTGAAAAAAGTGAAAACCACAAAACTCAGTGGTGTACCGTCTTCCAAAACAGTGAAAAAAGGAAAGACTTTTACTATCAAGGCTTCCGTTACTCCGAAGAACAGTGATAAAAAAGTTACCTACAAAACTTCCAACAAAAAGATTGCTACAGTCACTTCCAAAGGTGTTGTGAAAGGTATTAAGAAGGGAACTGTCACTATTACCGTTCAGAGTGGCTCCAAAAAACAGACTTGCAAAGTAACTGTGAAATAACATTTACATAGTAAATAAGATTGCTATGAACAGTAACACCTGGTTGCCATAGTAAAAAATACTTTTTCAAATCGTGGCATTTTCGTCGATTATTGAGTATACTATAAATGAGCCAATGGCTTGTCGGTCATCACGGCTAGAATATGATGAACGTGTATGTTTAGCTTCCGCAAACGACGGGGTGCTGCAAAGCGCAGAATATCGCTTACGTGTAGGAAAGGCTTGCCGAAAGGTGAGCCTTTCTTTTCTAGGAAGGAAAACCAGCCTTACCGAAGTGACCGTAAGCACTGACCTTGTTGTAATCTCCATCCAGTTTCGGATCGTACATCAATCGGATAAAATATATTCCATCTGTCTTTCTTTTGTTTTCATTCCCATTTTTTCATAAAATTTTTCTGCTGAAGTATTTCCTGCCCATACATTTAATGTCACTTCATAGCAGCCCAGCCGCTTCGCTTCGTTTTTTACATAGTTAAACAGACTTTCTCCGATATGCTGACCTCGCTCCTGTCGATCAACACATAGATCATCAATAAAAAGAGACTTAAACGGCACCATATTATTTGAAAATGGCTGTTCCCGTAGTTGGCAAAATGCATAACCTACACAAACATCTGCCTTGTTCACTGCAACATAGATTGGATTCTCTTTGTTTTTCAAAAGCTCTTTCAATTCGTCTACCGTATATTTTGTTGTGCCTGGAATGAAAATATCAGGCCTTATATCGGCATGAATTTGTAACACCTGTCCCAGTAATTCAATAATCCTTGGAATGTCTCTTTCTTCTGCTTTTCTGATCATTATTTTTGTCTCCTTCATATATACATCAAGCTTATCCCAGTGACCGTCCTCATTAATTTTTTCTATATTTTAACGGCGACACTCCGTATGCTTTTTTGAAACTTCTGATAAAATAACTTACATTCTGATAACCACTTTGCAAGGCTGCCTCTGTAACAGAAATATCCGTGTCTTGCAGCAGCTGTTTTGCATGCTCTAATCGTAAATATGTCACATATTGTGAAAGGGTAATATGAAAATGTTCCTTAAAATACCGGGATATATATTTTTCTGAAAGATGAAACTGTGCCCCAAATTCCCTTAACAATATCTTCCCTGTAAAATTCTGCTGTATATACGAAACCATCTCTTTTTCTATAGTATTTCTGCCGCTGGTATCATTTTCAACTATAAATCCCTGTTTCCACATTTCAAGGATGATTTGTAAAAGAACTATTTTTGTTTTGATCTGAGCAGTTATTTTTGACTGACTTTCATCATTTTCTGTCACATATATCTCAATTAACTGCTGGCATAGTTCTTTTACCGTATCTTTCACTCTTGGAGTTATCATCAGATGACCGCTGTTTAATGGCTCAAGCAATCGCTCATCTAACATATCATCTGTACGAAAGGATATATATTTTAACGGAAAAAGAAAAGTAAAATAATTCACAGCACCAGCCTGTGAACCCATAAAATGCAGATTGCCCGGTGACACTACAAAGGCATCCCCAGGTTTTCCTATATAGTTCTCACCTGATATACTTACAGTCAGAAGGCCACTTTTTACATATACAATTTCAAATTCATCATGCCAATGCACCGGTACCTGAAATGACCTGCCCCCATTCCTCATATGATATATACTAAATGGATCGTCCTTTGTACCATGTGGTTTGTTTTCCTTTAATTCAAAGTACATAATCTCTCCTAAGGTTATACAAGACTCTTACTTTTCCATTTTCCACTCTTCCATCTAAGTGCCATTCCAACGGCTCTGGCACATTCATCTGCTGCCATGGCAATATAGGATCCTACCGCCAGAAGTCCCATATGTATTCCGAGAAAGTATGTCCCGCCAACAGCAAACAGATACATAAAAATTGCCCCCATTATAACAGGAAAAAGTGCATCTCCGCTGGTTTTTAACGCCTGTCCGTATACAAGATTTGTCACCCTTCCAAATTCAAGGAATATGTCTACTATTAACAACTTTACCACAAGATTTATCATTTGTGTATCATTTGTAAATAAATGCACTATAAAATGTCCGGACAGTGCAAATGTGACAGAAAAGCAGGCGGCTGTTACAAGGCCATAGAACACAGCTTTTCTCGTACCCCTGTCGCAATCTTCAAACTCCTTTGCTCCAATTCTCCAGCCGGTCATAATCGCATTCGCCTGTGCAAGTGCAGCACCTACACAATACGAAAAGTTTGAAATCTGCAGAGTATATGAACGAGCTGTAACATTCATTCCATTGGCATCCATCTGATTCATAAAACGCACGATGAATGTCAGTGCCACATTATAAAGTGCTGTTTCAAAAGCAGAAGGAAAACCTATCTTAACAATCTGCGCAAGTATCCTTCGTGGTGCAATACGCTGAGGATTCTGCTTTGCTTTTATAAGTACAGCTCCCATAATCGCTACAATAATAAGATTGACAACCCTTGAAATAACTGTGGCAACAGCAACTCCCATAACTCCCCAGTTAAATATAAACAAGAATACTGAGTTCAGTATTAAATTAAGAACATTTCCAACAATAGTTCCTATTAATGAATGCTTTGTATATCCAAACACTCTCAAATAGCTGGCAAAAATAGGAATAAGCGCATTTAAAAAACATGCACCTCCAACAATTTTAAGGTATGTTTCCGCCGGCTCAAGCAAAGCCGGGGCAATACTTACGATTCTAAGTATATTGCCAGAAAAAGCAGCAAGAACAATAGACATCAGGATACCTATCACTGCATTAAATATCAGTCCAAGCTGTCTGGCCTGATATGCGATCCCAGGCCTTTCTGCTCCAATATTTTGTGACATAACAGCTATCATACCCGATGATATTACTCCAAACATAATGATAAAAACGCCTATATATGTATTTGCTGTTCCCACTGCTCCCACCGCCTGATCACTGACAGACGATAACATAAGTGTATCCACCATACCAGAAAGCATATATAACAAAGTTTCCAAGCATATCGGTATAGATAATTGCGTTAGTGTTTTTCTTTCAACTGCCATATTTTTCTCCTCACATACTATCTCCAAAATCATTCTCCCACCCTTGTGCAAGCACAGGTGGGATCAGCCCTTTTGACACTGTAATCATCTTATCAATAATACGATATATTGTCATGTATTTCTTGTATAATATCCTGCAAAAATTGCACTATTTCTACTTTTAGATAAATAAACTGTAAAAAATGCCAATTGTATTTCTGTTTCCTGCGCTTTCAGCTCCATCAGGCGTGGGCAAAAAATTTGCATACCTATCAAGGTTCTTTCTTCATTCGCAGTGTTGCATTGTTAAATTTGTCCAGTATACATTGGTTTGACTTCAGTATTTTTGGTTGTTTTTTCTGAAAATATGTATGCTTTTCATTGACGTTCTCGGCATTTTATGTTAGCATGAGGGTAATTAAAGACATCGGATGACGAAACTGGGAGAGACACAGAAATGTGCGCCGAAGGGGCTGAAGAACTCTCAGGCAAACGGACCAGTTTCCGACGAACCTCTGGAAAGCAACAGCAAAGTTGCACCGAAGAAGCAACCGATCACAAGTTTCGGGTAATCTTTCAGGTTAAGATGACAGAGCGCAGAACAAGTATCTATTTGTTCTGTGCTTTTTTGTTTGTCATTCTGATGTGAGATAAGGAGGAATCACCTATGGAAAAAACAACACCGCTCTATTCCACCCATCAGGCACACGGAGGCAAGATCGTTCCCTTTGCCGGATATCTTCTTCCTGTCCAGTACCAGACTGGTGTGATTGCAGAGCATATGGCAGTTCGGGAATCCTGTGGCCTCTTTGATGTATCCCATATGGGAGAAATTCTTTGCGAAGGTCCCGGGGCACTAAAGCTGCTGAATCATCTGCTGACCAACGATTTCACAAATATGTACGACGGCCAGGCAAGATACAGTCTCATGTGCTATGAAAACGGCTGCTGCGTAGATGATCTGATCGTTTATAAGGTCCGGGATGAGCGTTATTTTATCGTAGTGAACGCTGCCAACAAAGATAAGGACTTTACATGGATGAAAGCTCATGAGCAGGATGTTGGAGGAGCCACATTCACAGACATTTCCCACTCTGTTGCCCAGATCGCTGTACAAGGTCCAAAAGCCCATGAGATCCTGGCAAAGCTTCTTCCGGAAGACGAATTTCCGGTAAAATACTATAGTGCCTGCTTTGACCGTACCATCGGCGGTATGCACTGCATAGTCTCCAAGACCGGTTATACCGGTTCCGCAGGATACGAGCTTTATCTTGATGCTGAGAATGCTGCAGCCATGTGGGAGCTTCTGCTGGAAACAGGAAAAGAAGAAGGTCTGACCTGCTGCGGACTTGGAGCCCGGGACACACTGCGTCTGGAAGCCGGAATGCCTTTATATGGACATGAAATGAATGAGACCATCACTCCTCTGGAAAGCGGCCTTGGCTTCTGTGTAAAGTTTTCCAAAGAAGAGTTTATCGGCAAAGAAGCCCTGGAGGCAAGCGAGCCTGCACGAACACGCATAGGACTGAAAATTACCGGCCGCGGCATTGTCAGAGAACACATGCCTGTCTTCTCCGGTGATATAAAGGTTGGCATGACCACTTCCGGCACCCATGCCCCCTATCTTGGATATCCTATTGCCATGGCGCTGGTAGACAAGGCATACGCAGCTGTGGGAACCAAGCTTACCGCCGATGTACGCGGCAGAAAAGTTGAGATGGAAGTTGTCTCTCTTCCATTCTATTCAAAAACAAAAAAATAAATTTCATATAATAATAAAATTACGGAGGATTTCTATTATGAACTGTCCAGAAACATTACGTTATTCCAAATCACATGAATGGGTTAAAAAAGAAGGCGATATCACTTTGATCGGTCTTACTGACTTTGCACAGAGCGAGCTTGGTGATCTGGTATTTGTCAATCTGCCGGAGATCGATGATACCGTTACTGCCGGAGAAGCTTTAGGTGATGTAGAGTCTGTCAAAGCTGTATCCGATATTTTCTCCCCGGTATCCGGAACTGTCTGCGAAATCAATGAAGAGCTTCTGGATCACCCGGAACTGATCAACGAAGCACCTTATGATGCATGGCTCATCAAGGTAAAAGATATCACTGATGAAGAAGAGCTGATCAGTGCTGCTGAGTATGAAGCTCACTGTCAGTCAGAAAGTAACGGCTGATCAGCCGGAATTTATCTACAGGAGGTAACTGTCATGGGTTCTTACATACCTAGCACCAGAGAAGAACGACTGGATATGCTGCACTCCATCGGAATGCATTCTTTCGATGAACTGTATGCGGATATTCCTGAGTCTCTTCGTTTAAAAGACGGACTGTCTTTACCGGTCGGCCTGTCTGAAATGGAAGTAGCCAGGAAAATGGAGGAAATCTCAGAGAAAAACACACGTTTTTCTCATATTTTCCGAGGCGCCGGATCCTATCAGCACTATATTCCGGCCATCGTGAAACAAGTCACTTCAAAAGAAGAATTTGTCACTGCATATACCCCTTATCAGGCAGAGATCAGCCAGGGATTGCTGCAGTCGATTTTTGAATATCAGACCATGATCTGTGAACTAACAGGAATGGATGTTTCCAATGCATCTGTTTATGACGGTGCAACCGCTGCCGCAGAGGCTGCCGCCATGTGTCGTGACCGAAAACGAGGAACTGTCTGTGTCAGTGCTTCTGTGGATCCCAAAACCTTATCTGTGATCCGTACCTACTGCTTTGGTTCCGGAGCCTCCCTTGTGATCCTTCCCGAGAAAGATGGTCTTACAGATTTGGAAAGCTGGAACGCTATGGATACTTCCTCCATCGCCTGTCTGATCATTCAGACCCCAAACTATCATGGATTGATCGAAGATGGAGCTGCCATTGCGAATGCTGTACACAATTCCGGTGCCAAACTGATCGCCAGCTGCAACCCCATTGCCCTTGGTCTTCTTGAAACTCCGGGAGAATTTGGTGCCGATGTAGCGGTAGGTGAAGGCCAGCCATTGGGACTTCCTATAGGATTTGGTGGACCTTATCTTGGATTCATGGCTTCTACCAAAGACATGATGAGAAAGCTTCCTGGCCGGATCGTAGGTCAGACCACCGATGTGGATGGCAAACGGGCTTATGTCCTTACTCTTCAGGCACGTGAGCAGCACATCCGCCGAGAGAAAGCAAGCTCCAATATCTGTTCCAACGAAGCACTTTGTGCTATGACCGCCGCAGTCTATCTGTCGGCTATGGGTAGTGCCGGACTTGAAAAAGTGGCTGTTTCCTGTATGGCCAATGCCCGCTATCTGCTGGATGAATTGACTGCCCTGGGATTTACCAGGAAATATACCGGTGAATTTTTTCATGAATTTGTAACCACCTGTCCCTGTGATGCAGCTGTTCTCTCTGAAAAGCTGGCTGCACACGGATATTTATCAGGACTTGTGACCGGACAGTCTGAAATGCTCTGGTGCACCACTGAAATGAATACAAAATCTGAGATCGATAGTCTTATTGCTGTGATAAAGGAGGTGCTTGCATGAAACTTATATTTGAAATGGGGGCACCCGGAAGAGGCTGCGACCTGATCCCGTCCTGCACGACCCCTGAAGTAACTATCAAAGTACCAATGCGTAAAAAAGCACTGCATCTCCCGGAGGTATCTGAGACAGAACTCAGCCGTCACTATACGGATCTGGCAAAACAGACACATGGAGTTAATGATGGTTTTTATCCTCTTGGCTCCTGTACCATGAAATACAATCCGAAGATCAACGATGCTGCCTCTCTTCTCCCTGGATTTACCAACATTCATCCTTTGCAGGATACCAAGGATGTGCAGGGATGTCTGGAAGTACTCTCTTCCATTGAAGAAGCATTATGTGAGATCACCGGAATGCAGGCATGTACTCTTCAGCCTGCAGCAGGTGCTCACGGTGAGTTTACCGGTCTCCTTCTGATCAAAGCATGGCATGAAAGCCGTGGTGACAGCAAACGTACAAAGATCATTGTTCCGGATTCTGCCCATGGCACCAATCCTGCCAGTGCAGCTATGGCTGACTTCGATGTGATCAATATCCCGTCCGATGAGCATGGGTGTGTAGATTTGGAAGCATTAAAAGCCGCTGTAGGTGATGACACTGCCGGCCTGATGCTCACGAATCCAAATACAGTTGGTCTGTTTGATCCAAATATTGCAGAGATCACCCGGATCGTTCATGATGCCGGCGGATTATGCTATTACGATGGAGCAAACTTAAATGCAGTTATGGGCATTACCCGTCCTGGCGACATGGGCTTTGATGTAATGCATCTGAATCTGCATAAAACATTTTCCACCCCTCACGGTGGAGGCGGGCCTGGAAGCGGACCAGTTGCCTGCAAAGATTTTCTGACGCCATTCCTTCCTGGACTTCGCATTAACAAACAGACAGACGGTACTTTCACAGCCAAGACTGCTGCCCATGCTATTGGGAATGTACGCAGCTTCTCTTCCAATTTCCTGGTTGTGGTCCGTGCTTTCTGCTATATCCTGACTCTTGGCCGTGAAGGTATTCCGGAAGCAGCCACTACTGCAGTGCTGAATGCCAACTATATGATGCACAAGCTGACCGGCCACTACAGGATGGCATACGATCACACCTGCATGCATGAGTTTGTCATGACATTGGAACAGGAAAAGCATGAGCGGAATGTTTCAGCCCTTGATATTGCCAAGGCATTGCTGGATCACGGTATCCATCCGCCTACTATGTACTTCCCGCTGATCGTCCATGAAGCGTTGATGATCGAGCCTACTGAGACAGAAAGCCGCGAAACATTGGATGAAGCAGTACAGATCTTCCTGGATGTACTAACAGAGTCCCAGACCCATCCGGAAAAAATGCATGAATATCCATTTGAAACACCTGTCCGCAGGTTGGACGAAGTCGGTGCCGCACGAAAACCTGTGGTACGTTATATCAGCTGAGAGATGACTCCCACCTCTATAGGGTGAGAAACAAGCTAGTATCAGTGGTGGGAGTCAATCCCCCAGCTGATATAGCCTCCGGCAGGATTGCAGAGGTGCGCAGTAGAAGTATGTCATGCAATTGCATGACGCGCACCTCGCAGCAAGAATGCCGAGGCATTCTTGAATTATAATCCCGAATAATATCGAACTAATCTCTAGCAGGAGGAATCCACGATGATACAGACTCTGACCACATACGAAAGCATGACTACCGATCCTTATACAAATCTTGCAGAGGAAGAATATCTGACCTTTCACGCAGAACCGGGAGAATGCATTTTATACTTATGGCAAAATGCACATACGGTTGTGATCGGGCGAAATCAGAATTGCTGGAAGGAGTGCCGTGTATCAGAACTGGAAGCAGACGGCGGCCATCTGGTCCGCCGCCTCTCCGGCGGGGGAGCCGTCTACCATGATCTGGGAAATCTGAATTTTACTTTCTGTATGCGCAAAGAAGATGCAGATGTAGACCGTCAGCTACAGGTGATCGTAGAAGCAGTTGCTTCCTTTGGACTGACTGCTGAGAAGACCGGTCGAAATGATGTGGCCATCAACGGACAGAAGTTTTCCGGAAATGCATTTTTTGACTCCAAGGGATGTTATTACCATCATGGGACACTGCTGCTGAATGTAGATACAGCTTCCATGTCCCGTTTTTTGAATCCTTCCAAAGCAAAATTGCAGTCAAAAGGTGTAAGCTCCGTCCGCTCCAGAGTAGTAAATCTGTCTTCCCTTTGTCCTCACATCACCGTGGACACCATGAAACAGGCTATGTTTACCGCATTTTCCAAAGTATATGGATTACCTGCTGTACCTTTGTGTGCAGATCGGTTAGCGCAGACTGCCATTTGCAAAGGCAGAGAGCGTTTCTCCTCGGATCGTTGGAAATACGGGCCAAAGATTCCGTTCACTAATCGGCTGGAACAACGTTTTTCATGGGGTGAGGTTAATCTTGATCTTCATGTAAACGAAGGAATGATCACCGAAGCACTGCTTTCTTCTGATTCCATGGAGGCAGACTGGTTTTCTGATATCGGTACGGAATTTCAGGGTCTCCCTTATCGTACTGATGTACTTTGCAAAGCATTAGACCGATCTCTGGAACAACATATGGTTCCTGAAAATGTCCGTTCTGACTTAAGTCGGATGGTACAAGAACAAATCTAATGAAAAGGAGAGAATTTATCCATGGCAGAAATGACAACAACCATCTATGACCTGACTGTCATCGGTGCCGGCCCAGGCGGATATGAAGCAGCTCTGGAAGCAGCAAAGCTTGGGCTTCGCACTGCTCTGATCGAAAAGGATTCTCTGGGAGGAACCTGCCTGAACCGGGGATGTATCCCTACCAAAACACTGCTCCATTCTTCAGAACTCTATAAGGAAATCTGTAATGCAGAACGTTTTGGTGTCTCTGCAGAGCATGTCCAGGCCGATCTTAACAAGATTCAGCAACATAAACAGACAACGATCACCACTTTACAAAAAGGGATTTCAGCTCTTTTAAAAGCTGCAAAAGTTACTATGTATCAAGGCCTGGGAACAGTTATCCATACCGGCACTGATGCATCCGACAATAAAGGGATCAAGCAGGTACAGATCACATCCGATGGGGCTGATCCTGTTATCATTGAGACGCGGCAGATTCTGTTAGCCTCCGGCAGTATTCCTTCTGTTCCACCGATTCCCGGACATGATCTGCCTGGTGTAATGACCAGTGATGAGCTGCTCTCCTGGAATCAGGAACCATTTTCTTCTCTGCTGATCATTGGTGGCGGTGTGATCGGTGTAGAATTTGCCGGAATCTGGCAGGCACTTGGAACCAAAGTCACGATCCTGGAAGCACTTCCTTCTTTGATTGCCAACATGGACAAGGAGCTAGGGCAGAGTCTGAAGCAATCCCTGAAGAAAAAAGGTGCAGATATCCATACCGGAGCCAAAGTACAGTCTCTGGAATCTACGGATGAGGGCCTCTTATGCACTTACACGGAAAAAGATACGGTCTGCACTTGCACTGCACAGGCGGTTTTGATCGCTACCGGCCGAAAGCCTTATACAGATGGGCTATTTGCTGATGGTCTTGCTCCTTCCATGGAACGTGGCCGTATCCTGACAGACGAACATTTTCAGACCAGCCTTCCCGGTATTTATGCCATCGGCGATGTAAATGGAAAACTGCAGCTGGCACATGCTGCCACTGCACAAGGAGTTCATGCTGTCCATCAGATTGCAGCAGCATTATCAAATGATACATCCAGCAGTGCTGTCTCACATATAAGTATCCCTGTCCTTGATCTTGTTCCCTCCTGTATCTATGCTGCTCCGGAAATTGCTTCCATAGGTCTCACACTGGATCAGGCAAAAGAACAGGGACTTGCCGCCAAAAGTCATAAAATTTTAAGCTCTGCCAATGGAAAATCCGTATTATCCCTACAGGAACGCGGGTTTATGAAGGTGGTCTATCTGGAAGAAACTCATGTGATCATCGGTGCACAGCTTCTTTGCGCCAGAGCCACTGATATGATCAGTGAATTTGCTGTTGCCATTGCCCAAAAGCTCACTCTGGAAGAAATGGCTTCTGTGATCCGTCCCCATCCTTCTTTCAGCGAAATGATCACCCAGGTCACCACCTTATAATGAAATCTCCATACAAAAACTATGATTAAATTTTTTGTAACGTTTTCTCCTGCTTGTGACTTAATTATATAGAAAGACATCAGATAAAATAATTATACAGCAAGCAGGAGGAGCCTTATGAAACGATATTTAGGAATATTCATTCTGACAGTTATTGTTGGTTTATCCGGTTGTACATCTGATACAGTTCAAACTCTTAAACGCTATGCGGAATTGATACCAGCGCCATACAGAGAAGTATTTCCTTATCTATTCAGGTCATCTTCAATCTTAGCAAATTCTGCTTGTGCTTCTGCACGGTGTTTTGCCCCTTCTTCATGAATCTTAACCACTTCATGAATGGAAGTAATGATATCAGCATTTACCTTGCGAAGAGTCTCTACATCAACATTAGCTCTTTCTGATGCCAATGCAGCATTAAGAGCTTTTGCTGTATGTTCAATGCCCAATGCCAGTATCATCTGATTTCTCCAAAGCGGAATGGTATTAATAATGTCAGAACGAAGCCTGGCTACTACTTGCTGATCAGCATTCTGAAGTATTCTGATCTGTGGTGCCATCTGAATAGATATAAGTCTGGTTGTTTCCAGATCAAAAACTCTCTTTTCAAAACGTTGACATGCGTCCTCGTAGTCTTTACAAAGCTGAATATCCAACTGATCCTGTGTTAATTCTGCTTTGTTTCTAAGTTCAGCCAGTTTTGTATTTCTTGCAATTTCAAGGGCTTTCTTCCCTGCAAGAATATACATTGTCAGTTCTTTATAGCATTCCAAATTCAGATCATACATCTGCTCAAACACATAAATATCTTTTGTCAAAGTTTGCTGATGTCTCTTCAGATCTTTTTCAATCTTTTTAATAATCGTCTCAGCACTTTCATAATTTGCGATCACATATGCAGCTTTCTGTTTTCCCTTCCTAAAAAGACCAAGTAATCCTTTTTTCTGTGGTACAGCCGTACTGTTAATTGCCACTTGAAGTTCACGTAGGCAGTCACCCACTTCACCGAATTCTTTTGTCTTTACAGTTCCCATCATTGACGAAGAAAAAGCCGAAATGCCCTTCTGTGCTGCAGTGCCATAAGAATTGACCATTTTAATATTCAAAATATCAATCTTTTTGGCAAATGCATCCACCCGCTGCTTTTCTTCGTCTGACAATATAGATTCATCAACAGCTCCTGCCTTCTGCCCCATCGCAGCCGTTATTTCTCTTGTATCACTCATGTTTTTCCCTCCGGATAAAATCCGCAAATCATAAAAACATTCTCGCATTTGCATTTTTTGTATGATTGCTGTTATGATCTACAGGTGTGCCTCTTGAAGTATTTATAATAAACGCGGATGGTTTCCACATGCCAACATCTTCATCTGTACCTGCATTGCAGAACTCAGATTCAATATCATCATATACTGTAACATCAAAAGATAAAATGAAAAATCCAGCTTTCCATCAAAATTCATTTTCTTTGCATTCAATACCACACATTCATCATTCATAATATTCATTTTTCCTTGTAAATTACTTTAAGTTATTGAGATAGCACCACTTTATCAGTTGGCCATGATTTCCTGAGAGCCACATAGGATATTAAAAAATTGGCAAGCCAGCCAGCGGGTACAGCAAGCCAGACAAATGCAATGCCAAAACGCGGTGCAAAAATCAACGCAACAGACAGACGAATCGCCAGGTTCACCATGTTTGCAATGAGGAACGGCCGCATAATTCCCAGACCCCGAAGAACTCCATCCGTTGCCATTTTGATTCCCATAAAGATGAAGAAATAGCCAAGCCATCTCATATAATCCTCGGATACCTGATAGGCCAGGGCTGTTCCGTCTTTACCAAGAAACAACGAGGAAATTTGCGTATGCAGCGTTTCAATGACAATAAAAGCAATGGCTGCAAAACACACATCCAGCACCAATGCAGCTTGGTAACCTTTTTTGATACGCTGGGGTTTGTTTGCGCCCAAGTTCTGGGAAACATATGGCGAAACTGCATTTCCGATGGAAACAAAAATCAGTGAAAAAACATTCTCTACCCGCATCGTTGCCGCATACCCAGCAAGTGCCTGCGTGCCGAACGGATTTACAACTGCCTGCACGATCATCATACCAATAGACACTGTAGACTGCTGAAGAACCGAAGGTACAGCAATTTGAAACATGGAATGTAACTCCTGCCGGTCAAACCAGTCAAAGTGACTTTTATATCGCCTCATCCGATGTAAAAAAATCAGAAGCGAAAACACGGCAGAAATGCCTTGCGCAATCAAGGTTGCAAGCGCCGCACCAAACACACCCAGGCCAAGACCGGCCACCATCCAAAGATCCATAAAGATGTTTAAGAGTGACGAGAATATCAGGAGTCCCAGTGGAATTTTTGATTCGCCTATGGAAGTGAACATCGTTGAAAGGATGTTGTACATAAACAAAAATAGAAAACCCACAAAATAGACCCGCAAATACAGCACTGCATCATCCATTATATCGACAGGGGTTTGTAACGCACTCATCATCCAGTGAGAAAAGCCAAAACCAAAAACACTAAGGACGATACTCAGAATTAAAAAGCTAAGTAAGGATGTTGATACAATAGTTTTCATTTTTCCATACTCCCTGGCACCGAAATAGCGGCTCACCAGCACACCGGCACCTACACCGGCACCCAGTGCCACACAAATGAAAACATTGGTCAGCGCTGCACAAGCACCCACAGCTGCAAGAGCGGAGGAGCCCACAAACTGACCAACGATAATAGAGTCAGCCATATTATATATTTGCTGAAAAAAGCTGCCGAGAATCATCGGCATTGCAAAAACCGTCAGTGCTTTAAGAGGCGCATCTGTGATTAAATACTCATCTTTTGACATTATCATAT
Source organism: Blautia sp. 1033sp1_1033st1_G9_1033SCRN_220408 (assembly GCF_040929965.1). Classification (NCBI taxonomy): domain Bacteria; kingdom Bacillati; phylum Bacillota; class Clostridia; order Lachnospirales; family Lachnospiraceae; genus Blautia; species Blautia sp. 1033sp1_1033st1_G9_1033SCRN_220408. The sequence continues at coordinate 141,199 of NZ_JBFKZO010000006.1, forward strand.
TCCTCCACAGGTTTCATAATTTCACGTGTTCTTCTCTTCATCTAAATCAAATCGTACATTCAAAATGCAATTTTTAAATTACGTTGTGTAATAATTATATGCAGTTGCAGCAATTTAGTCAAGCTACTGTTTACTTTTGGTAATATGAATGATATGATATTTTAGAAACGCTATATTATTTTACAGGAGGAACACTTATGTACCTGGACGGTTTAGATGCACTGGATCAGAAGATTATCCAGCTGCTTATAGAAAATGCACGTATCTCTTACTCTGATATCGGTGAAAAAACTGGCATTTCCAGAGTAGCAGTAAAGGCCCGAATTCAGGCTCTGGAGAAAAAAGGCGTGATTGAAGAATATACAACAATAATAAACCCTCAAAAAATCAATGGTGCTGTATCATGCTATTTTGAAATTGAAACAAAGCCAGGCCATCTGCCGCAGGTAACAGATATATTATATAAAAATGATACAGTCACACAGATTTACCGTGTCACCGGAAGAGACAAGCTGCATGTACATGCTGTCGCTTCATCAAGTGATGAGATGGAACGCTTCCTGCTCAATGTTATTGATACACTGCCCGGAGTTATCAGCTGCAGCTGCAATACAATCTTATCACGTATTAAAGATATTAAAGGATTACGGCTATAGAAATCAGATTGCTCGGATTACACTGACTGCTCTAGGCATCTGTCTCCTCCGAATTCAGACTCCAGTTGATTCTTCATAAATAGACTTTCCATCCATTGCTGCGCATACCATACAGACTGCACTCTGGCGATCTCTTTATGAAAGTATCTTTCCAGAGAAAGATTTTTTCTTTTTACATATGGTCTTTTTCAGTTATTTTGCGAATAACCCGGCATGGATTTCCAGCTGCCAGACTATAGGGAGGAATATCTCTTGTCACAACACTTCCTGCGCCTATTACACAGCCCTCTCCTATACTAACGCCACCACAAACAACCACATTGGATGCCAGCCAGCAATTATCTTTTATAGTTATTGGCTTCGCATATTCAAGATTATAAAAACTTCCATCTTCTCTTTTCCTGATATTACGTTCTTCAGGTAATAATGGATGCATAGGAGTTGCCAATGTAACGTTAGGACCGATCATCACATTATCTCCTATATGTATTTCACATACGTCTAAGCATGTAAAAGTGACATGCTCACACCACTTAAATCTCAGATTTTGAAGTGGGGGCTTCTTGCTCAATGGCTCTACTGAGCCAAGTATCTACAAGCTATCCTCGCGTGTCCCGCGATTCTTTCGCCCGGATACGGGCATTTTTTCTTGTTTTTGCTTATTGTCCGGATACGGACGCTTTATGCTGTCAGCATTCTTCTTGCCTCTTCACGGATGTTGATTGCTGCATTTCGGTCTCTGTCCATCTCATTTCCGCACGTACAGCGGTAAACTCTTTCGGATAATTTCAGCTCTTTTTTTATCTTTCCGCATTTACTGCATTTTTTGCTTGAAGGGAAAAAGCGGTCTATCTGTACTAATTCTTTTCCCTTCCAGGAAAGCTTATAGTCCAGCATATTCCGGAACATCCCGTATCCATTATCCTGCACACTTTTCCCAAAATGCAGGCACTGGCTCATCGCTTTCATATCAATATCTTCCACCGCAACTATATCGTACTGATCTGTGATCCTGCGGCTCAGTTTATGCAGATAATCCCTTCTCTGGCTGCGTATTTTTTCATGGCACCTGGCAACTTTCTTTTTCTGCCGCACATAATTATGACTTCCTTTTACACATCTCGACAGTTTTCGCTGTTCCCTTGCCAGCCTTTTTTCATTTTTTCTGAAGTATCCTGCTTCTTCCATCTCAATCTCTTCTGAAAACACTGCCATCCCATGCATCGCATAATCAATCCCCAGTATTTTAGCATTGCTGTAATCCTTATCTGCCGCTTGGTTTTCACAGCTGTATCCTTCATACAGCAGACTTGCAAAATACTTTCCGGACGGCTCCATACTGACTGTCACTGATTTCAGGCGACAATTTTCTGCAGGCTCCCTGTGTTTTTTCATGGAGATCCATTTTAATTTTGGAAGCCGGATCCGGCTTCCATCTACCAGAATGTTTCCGTTGACCACATTTGTTGTGTAGCTGTTTTTGGTGTGATGTTTTGACTTGAAACGTGGAAATCCAATCTTCGGATCACGGAAAAAGTTCTTATATGCTTTCTCCAGATGAAGCTGAACATTTGCCAGTGCCAGCGAATCAACTTCTTTCAGAAATGGATACGCCTTTTTATACATAGCTGGTGTATTCTTTAACATCTTTTTTGTCTTTTTATACTCCTGGATCTTGTCATTAAGCATCTGGTTGTACAGAAAACGACAGCAGCCAAATGTTTTTCCAAGAAGTATTTTCTGTTCATCTGTTGGATAAATTCGGAAACGATATGCTATGTTCAATACTTTTTCTCTCCCTGGGTTCCGATGTACCTTCGGATTACTTCAACTGGTGCCCCTCCTGCCGTCAAAAGGCAGAAACTCTGGCTCCAGAATGCTTCTTTCCAAAGTTTTTCCCGGATTTCCGGATACTCTTTTTTCAGCAGCCTGCTGCTGGCACTTTTATATGCATTGATAAATTTACTGAGTTCCGTTTTAGGCTGTGCGCGAAACATTACATGCACATGGTCAATATCATGATTCCATTCCTCCAAAACAATCCCATATCGGGGAGCAATATATTCCCATATTTCTTTTGCTCTTTCTGAAATTGGATCATTGATAACTTTTCTTCGATATTTTACCACCATAATCAGATGATAATACATCAAATATACCGAATGTGCATTGTGATCTGTTTTTTCCATAAAATCAGTCCTTTTTTTCGAATATTTATTTTATCGACTGATTCTATTATACCATGGTTCGTATTGAAGAACAAGTGTTCTTTTTGTTTTTATGCAATTCATCTCCCACCTGTAGAGGAAGGAGAATTCTTGCTATATATTATGTTAAAATTAACAGAACTGAATTTTCCAAAGAAAGTATTACATCCATAATCAAAATAAACAGGCGCCTGCAAATACGGAAGTTCCTCTGTTGCTGGCAATAATTGTCGTAATATCTGCATTTGCTCCTCTTGCTGATCTTCATCTGTCAAATTATATTTTCTTGCTAATTTACGCGCATTCAAGCGTAATTGTTCCAATTCTTTATCCGTTGGATCGTACAACTTCCCACTTATCATTTTTTCTCTTTCTGTCATTTCTGATAACCTCCTGATCCTCATTAATATTCAACATGAGGCAGTACCTCGTTAAACTGTTGTCTTAAAACAAGTCCCTGCGTTTCCTGTTTTTATAATTCGTAAATGATTCTCAGATTTCATTTTCCCTGAAATAAGTTTAATGTCCTTTGCACAGGGCATTCATCATGTTGGTAATTAACCTCTTTCATTCTCACTCCTCCAGTAAGGATTATATTACCAAGTTAGTTTTTTCTGCGTATTTGATAAGTTTTTACTACTGCAATAGTATATAGGTAAAGAATCACTGTCAATACTGTTTTTTAATAAAAGAGACTTTGCTACTGCTATAATATCTATGCCATGGAACATTTTGCCTGTTGCAGTTTTTTTATTGAAGATCCGCATAGACCCTTTGATGACAAAGATTTATTCCTGGCCAATGCCTTTTTTAACTTATTTCGCAAAGTATATTTAAAAAATTTACAAAATGCGAACAATTATGCTATGCACGGTCAATCCCTATATCATATTCTTACAAACCAGTCCCTAAGCAGTGAGGAATATGCACAGCTTTCTTTACAGGAAAATGAAGCATGGTCTCTATTCCGGCTTGAGAAAAGTCAAGAGGCAAGAGCTCTTCAGGCTGAGATTATGATTCTATGCTGAATCTTTCAATACCTCCGCACATACTTGCCACTGTATATAATGGAAATATTATTGGCATAATGCGCAGTCAGGTAAATGACCCTCGCATTGAACAACAGATTTCTGTATATTTTCAAGATTTGTTAAAAGAAATGGGATATATTGCAGCTATCAGCAATGAGATGACAGACTTGCTTCATGCAGATGTGTATTATCAACAGATTACATTTTTGTGCGAGAATTGTATCAACACATCATCCGCAAAGCTAATATATCATTTCAATGATTACATCATGGATTATATCTTACAAATTTGTACAGATATTATTCCAGAAGCATCGCTGTTTACGTCTGATATTAAACGGCTGCAGCATTATGAGAAAAAGAAGAAAATAGACTTGTTAAACACATTAATTCGATACTTGGACAACGAATGCAATGTAACATTAACTGCTCAGGAACTCTATCTTCACAGAACTAGTCTCGTTAAACGTTTGGCAAGAATAGAAAAACTTCTGAATCATTCATTAGATGACCCAAATTACAGACTTTATTTACGAATTTGTCTGCGATGCTTAAAGATGCAAAAATAGAGACGATGCTTTAAAAACCTGCTAAAAAGCCTTGACTTTTGTTAGCAGGTTTTTATATTCCTTTGCAACATATTGGCTGCCACGATCCGAATGGATAATTAATGGTTGAACGATATTTCGACGAGCTTTGGCTTTGTTTATAGTATCAATCACGCAAGATACTTCCAGTGTTTCTGAAAGCGTCCAGGCTATGATTTTTCTGGAAAATAAATCCATAACACTGGTCAGATAGACAAATCCATCTATTGTCCAGATGTAGGTAATATCTGAACACCAGACTGCATTCGGACGATCAGGATTAAATTGCTCATCAAGGATATTTTGTAATTCAGTGCTGAAATCGAAATCTTTTGTGGTAATTGTCCATGGTTTGCTCCACTGTGCACGGATTCCCACTTGGTGCATATATGTACCAACGGTTCTTTCCGAAATGACTTCACCAGTTTTCGAAGTTCTACAGTGATTTTCGGAGCACCGTAGTTCTGCTTGGAATTATCATAAATATCCTGTATTTTTGCTTTTACAGCTTCACGACGTTTTTCTGTATCAGAAGGTACGTGGCGGAGTCATGCAAGATATCCTGAGTGAGAGACTCCTAAAAATTTCAACATTCCGGAGACGGAAACCCGACGTCCAGCCTTTTTGGCAGCTTCCGTCTTCTCAGACACTTCGAGATAAATGGCTTCCGTCATTTTCCCAGAATGTTGATTGCTTTTTTTAACACATCAAGTGCATCTTGGGCATCACGTAATTCACGTCTGAGACAGGCAATTTCCTTCTGCTCATCAGATGCATAATTACCAGAACCACGAACAGAAATATCACCTGATTCCCGGACGTCTTTCAGCCATTTCGTTAATGTGCTGTATCCGATGCCAAGATTTTCTGCACATCCACGTACACCAAGATCTTTATGATCCTCGTAGTACTGGACTGCATCAAGTTTAAATTGTTTGTCATGTTGCTTTGCCATATGAGATCCTTCTTCAGCATGCCTCTATTGTATCATGCTTATGTGTATTTGGAATTTCTCATTTTGGCTTGTACTATTTATATTCTAGCACCAATTAGTTCGGCAAATCCTCAAGAACTTTGATTATCCAAAACCCTCCTGTGAAATCCGCAAAAAACAAGGCGTGATGGAATTTACCTCTGCATTGAAATATTTTTTCAAATTAACATACAGTTTCATTTATAATGGTGCCACATGTGTAGCTGAGGAGTTTAATTAATAAACACGTTCTATGCCAAAAAAATTATGGTATATCTTCCGTGTAAACTGAATTCCTAAGGCATCAGCACATAACAATAGTCTTTCTAATGTAATCTGTGTATCGATTGTATCTTTACACTCTACCTTTATAGAAGATGCCAAAGCTGCCAATCCAGCAATCCCTACTCCGTCACTATTATCAAAAATCGGAATTCCCTTTAAAAATGCAGCAATCATTGTTCCCATATAGCAATCTCCTGCTCCCGCTGAGTTCACTGCCTTTTTCCATATAGCCGGGACTTTCATTTTTTGTCCTTCTCCAAAAACAAATGCTCCTTCTTTCCCCCATGTAATAACTACAATAATATGCGGATTAAATTTTCGCATCTGTAAATAACATTCATATGGATCCTGAATGTTTTTACATCCAAACTCTTGCATAAATGTTCGCATTTCATCTTTGTTAATAGATAAAAAATCTATATATCTTAACATTTCCCTATCTACGCAAAATGGAACTTCTGATGAGGTAAATGATGCCGTATTAAAACACCCTCGCTTTCTTCCACATAATAGTAAATGCTCTCTTACTTCCAAAGGTACTTCTGGTGCAGCAAGCACAAGTCCCACATTTTCATCCGAAATTTTCTCAAAAAAATTATCTATATCTTTTTTCTCAACTTGATTACTCGCACTATTGCAAGCTGTAATATTCCCTCCATCACTGTCTGGATATGTAAAACACACCGAATACAAAGTTGGAACATCTTCAACTACACCTATATAGTCTGTATTGATTCTAGCTTGTTTCATCATTTTTATTATATTATTGCCCGCATCATCATTCCCCACTTTTCCAATCGTATAAATTGGAATATCGGGCCCAAGTGTCGCTACATAATGCAAAATAATATGTAACTTACAATAATCTTTAGCATCTGCCAGCTTCGCAAACCGTGATTCATCCCGCCCCAAAGTTGTATTCTCTTGAAATTTAAACAGAATCCCTGTTCCAATTCCTCCTGTGCCTACTACATAATCAAATTTTTTTGATTTCATATATTGATTCCCTTAAATTCCCATTCTGGATGTTCTGAAATAGGGTGACATGCCGTTTCATACGTTGCGGTTATAACTGCATCTGGATGATTTTGTAATAATGTCATCGGATATTCGGCATCAACATCTGAAAACAATGCTACTCTAAGAGCAGTCTGTTTCCACGTTCCAGTATCACTAAATAACCTTACTTTTTTTGCGGATAAACATTCTTTTATTCCTAACGTCACTGACATAGGGGGAACAAACTGATAAGCTGCACCATAACTTCTTTGACCAAGAGTGATTATAGTATCTAAATTGTTCTCTTGAATACGAATAGACGAATTTTTTAATTCTTCAATTGAAACATGACAAAATGGATGTCTTTTACTCTGATTATACGCAATATGACCATCTTGTCCCCATCCACCCAATGTGAAATCAATAGGTTTTAATTCAATCTTCTCTCTAATGCTCTCTATATTATTAGGTCTTAAAAAATTTCTATTTTCTTCCTTTACATTTAACTCTGGTAAAATTGGGCCATAAAAATATTTCTTCATAAAAGAGCAAAAATTATATGGATCATTTTCTGCCAACAAATTTCCTTGCCAATCTAAGCACTCATCCATATGAAAAATTTCTACATTTTGCAAACTAATACGATTTTCATTAATATATTTTGCAAATGGCTCATACCAGCATTTAGGACCACATGGAATAATTGCTCTATAGCTTCTTCCCTCTATATTTGCTTTCTTGATATCCTCTGCTAACTCTTTTGCCATTAGCTCTCCCATTTCTTCAGAATTTTTCACTAAACGAAAAGGTAGTTTCAAATCCGGATGATTTTCTAAATCCTCTACACGAATACTACACCAACGATATAACAACTTTCGATCTACCATTAGTACCCTCCATTTACAGTCAGAGACTGCTCTTAATAACAGTCTCCGACTTCTCTAACTTATCATTTTACATTTCAATAAGTCTAATATCCATCAAATAGCAGAACTCTTTAATTGTATCGTAAATTTCTGTATCTCCATATGCAAGGGTGATATACTCTCCATTCCATATCTGTACTCCAAGATCATAATCTACATCCATTTTAATAAACGCATGTGGCCAAAACCACATACCAGATATCTTTCTCTGACGCTCAAGTTCTTCTGGATCTGGTGTATATACCGTTCCTCTATGGAGAATTACTTCGAACTCACCATTATCTCTTCCAACTCTTGCCATTACAACTTTACCAGGCTTCAGAACAGCCTCTACAGAAAGTCCTCCCGCTTCTCCTTCTGTTGGAAGTCCATGATGTGCAAATTTGGCTTTCATTGGACCGCTCAATGAAGGAGCACATGCCCCATCTCCAATAACTTTGACTTCTTTTTTCTCTTTATCAATACACTGAAAATCTCCATAATAAACTGGATCATTGGATAAATTACTAAGTAAAAATACAGTCATTACATTATTATAATCACATAATGTAGCTGTCGGTATTCCCTTCTGTAACATCATACTCTGAGCAAAGCAACTTGCTGCATACATATCTGCAACTCCTGGAAATGACTGAATAACATACATATCAAAGTCTTCTTCTTCAATAACCTTTTTAAGTCCAAGATATAATCTAATTGAACGTTCAGTACATACATCATCTGGTGGTAACTCCTCAAAATAAGGCTTAATTAATGTCTCCTTAACTTCTTCGATTTCCTCCAAAGTTGCTTCATCTGCAGCTTTCAAGATTGCCATAGAATCTCTTGAATCAATATCTACGCCAAATTTCTTCATCCATTGTGATGGATCCGCCACACCACATGTCAATCCCATTCCACGGCCACCAAAAGCGCCAACTGTAGAAAGATTCAATTTATTGCGTAATGCACATGCCCTTGAGAAGCATGCAACTTTTTCCACTGTTTCATCATCCAATCCGTACACTGAACGATATTTCATTCCAATTTCTTTAAATGATGCCCCTAATGCAAGAGTTCCCACAAGCCTCCACCCCTGTGATCCAGGAGCAGTCCATATAATCACACCTTTTCCACAACGTTCAAAATCTCTAACTGCGGCAACAATCTCTGATGCCCATACCCATGTCCCTGAATATAAAATAACACCATCTACTGAATCATCATGTTTCAGCTTTGCTAAAGCCGCCTTTGCTTCTTTTTTGTATGCTACTACTATGTCATTTTCAACAAGATCTACACCTTTTGCTTTAATCGCAGATTTTCCCTGTTCAATCAACTCATCATTAATAAATTTTACTCCCATAGGATCTTCAAGTCCATCTTTATGTACTCCAAACACAACAAATCCCATTTTAGGTCTAATCATCATAATCTTATCCTCCTTTTTATTTTCTTCCTATATTTTTTTTCTGAATATAATGATCAAAACTTACTGCAAGCAACAAAATCAATCCTTTTACTACACGCTGCCAGTAATCGTCCACTGCCATCATTGTCATTCCATTTGTCAAGACACCTATAATAAGGACTCCAAAAATAACATGACTAAGATTTCCAACACCGCCATTTAAACTAACACCACCAAGAACAACCGCCGTAATTACATCCATCTCGTAACTTTCTCCAGCTCTTGGCTGCCCACTATTTACTCTTCCAAGCGTAACAAGTCCAGCAAGTGCACTACAAAATCCACTAATAGCATATACTGCAATCTTTACTCTCGCGACCTTAATTCCTGAAAGTCTTGCAACTTCCTGGTTTCCTCCAATGCCATAAACATATCTGCTGAATTTTGTTTTTGACAGAACAAATATTCCTATCACATATACGATTGCAAGAATAATTACTGGAATAGGAATCACTCCAACATGACCTTGTCCTATTTTTGAGTAAGACTCATCAAATCCAAATACCGGTGTACCCCCCGTAATTAAATAAGCAACGCCTCTCAAAGAAGTCATTGTTCCAAGTGTTGCTATCATTGGTGGAATCTCAATATAGTGTATAATTGCACCTGTTATTCCTCCAATTACGACTCCCAATGCTAATGCTATTATTGAAGCTAATAAAGATGGAATTCCCTTTAACATCATCATTGCAGTCAAAACGCCACTCACTCCAAGAATAGCTCCTACAGAAAGATCAATTCCACCTGTCAACATAACAAATGTCATTCCAACTGCACAAATACCACTAATTGATACTTGTCTTAAAATATTCACCATATTATTTCCAGTAAAGAAATTTGGGGCAAAAATACTCATAACTACAAATAACACAATGAAAATGACAATGATTGCATATTCTGCTAACATTTTTCCAAAATCTATTTTTTTTTGCATTATGGTCCTCCTTTAAAGCGACGCGTAATTCAAGATAGCTTCCTGTGAATAATCTTCTGGATACAATTCGCCTGCTATTTTACCATCTCGCATTACCATAATTCTGTCAGACATCCCAATTAATTCAGGCATTTCAGAAGATACCATAATGATACTCTTTCCACTATCTGCTAATGCTCTCATAATTTTATATATTTCCTGTTTCGCACCAACATCAATGCCTCTCGTAGGTTCATCAATCATCAAAATATCACATTCTGTCGCAAGACATTTTGCAAGAACTACTTTCTGCTGATTACCTCCTGATAAATTCTGCACTGCTTGGCGTAATGAACTAATCTTTATTTTCAAATCAGCAACAAGTCTTTCACAAAGAGCTTTTTCTTTTGCTGCATTTAAGATTGAAAACCTTGAAAGCCTTTCAAGAATACACAATGAGATATTATCACGAATACTTAAATTCATAACCACCCCTTGCGTCTTCCTGTCCTCTGGAAGTAATGCTATATTATGCTTCAAAGCATCTTGTGGAGTTTTAATTATTATCTCCTTTCCATCTTTAATAATCTCTCCATTATAAAGATTATCCGCTCCAAATATTGCTCTGACTACCTCTGTTCTTCCAGCTCCAACTAAACCACCAATTCCTAGAATTTCTCCTCTTTTTAATGAAAAAGAAACATTCTCTATTCTACTATTTGTAAGTCCCTTTACCTCTAATACTGTTTCTACATGTTTTTCTGATGATCTAGGATAACTTTCTCCAAGACTTCTACCAACCATATCTGCAATTAATTTGCTTCTATTCGTATCAGAAACCCTGCCGGTAGAAATCCAATGTCCATCACGCAACACTGAAACTCTATCACATATATCAAAGATTTCTTCCATACGGTGTGATATATATATAATAGTAATGCCTTTTTCTTTAAATTGCCTTACAAGTCTATGCAATGTCTCTGTCTCACGATCTGTAAGTGGTGCCGTTGGCTCATCCATAATAATAAGTTTTGCATTCTTCGAAATTGCTTTTGCAATCTCTACTAACTGTTGCTGTGCAATACCCAGATTTTTTACCTTTTCTTTTGGATCTATATCTATGCCAATCTCATTAAATAATCTCTGACATTCTTCTTGCATCATTTTCTTATCAAGGAGTCCATTTTTTAGTCTTTCACAGCCAAAATAAATATTTTCAACTACGCTCAAAAACGGAATCAAATTAAATTCCTGATATATTGCGGTAATTCCCAACTCTGAAGACTTTACTGGTGTAAACTCTGTATATTCGTTTCCTTCGAAAACAATAGTTCCTGAAGAAGGCTCTGTCGCACCAGTTAAAATTTTAATCAATGTACTTTTGCCCGCACCATTTTCACCAACAAGAGCATGTACTTCCCCTCTGGTAATCTGAAGATTAACATCGTTCAGAGCTAGTACCCCTCCAAACCTTTTACAAATCCCTTTAACTTCCAATATCGTATCTTCCATAGGATGCCTCCTCCATAAATATCATCCTGTTTTCTTGTCACAGAGGCTGACTACTATTCAACCTCTGCAACAAATATACTTATCATTTTTCTTCTCCTGCTACATCCGTCTGCCATACCGGCTCATAATGGCGCTCCACAACTGCGTCTTCCTGATTTTCTGTTAAATATTCAAACATTGCATATGCAATCTCATATCCTGCATCATAGGGGAACAAATTAATGGATGAACGATATATACTATTATCTGCTTTCATTTTCTCTTTGCCTTCATCAGTTGCATCACAACCTCCGACATAAAAGTTTTCATCAATATCTCCCATTGCTCGTATTGCTTCATAAGCCCCAATTGCAGTGTAATCATCACAAGCACATACAACATTCACTTCTGGATGTGCAAGCATTACTGATTCAGATACTTTCATTCCAAGATCCGTATTACTAGCATTCTGTCTTGCAATAATTTCTGAATCTGGAGCATTCTCTGTAATTCCATCTACAATTCCATCTCCTCTACGAATAACTGCTTCAACATCATCTTGAGCTAAAACAAGTGCTTTTCCCTTTCCATCTAAGTTCATGTTAATCCAATCAGCCGCTGCACTTCCTATAGCATACCCGATGGAATACTCATCCAAGGATCCATCAATCTGAGCATTACTAATAGGTTGCGCTTCCGCAGAAATCACAATCCCTGCTTTCTTCGCTTCATCAACTACATCTTTCAATGCATTTTCATCTAAAGGAGAAATCATAATTCCATCAACTTTACGACCAATTACATCTTCCACATATGTTTTCTGGGTTGCTACATCATATTTTGCATCCAAAACCTGCGTAGATATTCCTAATTCTTTACATGCCGCCTCAAAACCGTTGTAAACTTCAATAAAATACGGATTTGCAATATCCTGTGTTACATATACAAATTCCATATCTTCGCCTGGCTTTTCCTCAGCATACACTGACATGGATGTAATGCTGCAAATTGTTAATGTTAATAAATACGCTATTGTTCTTTTTTTCATTTCCGTTCCTCCTTTTAAAAATATACATTTCGCAGAATCGAAACGTTTCGTTTTTTGAGGTTAAAACAAGGGATGCAGATATCCTTTCTCATCTAATCCCTTGTTGTTTCTCTTAATACTAGTTTGGGTTCCAATATGACTGACGGTGGTACAATTCCATATTTCATAATATTCATCAAATTATTTACAGCTATGACACACATTTCTTTAATTGGTTGCATAACTGTCGATATAGGAATATGATTAATTATCGAATATATCACATCATCATATCCAGTTACTGAAAGCTCTTCAGGTATACGAATTCCTCGCTTTCTCGCCTGTTGCATTACACCGCATGCCATTATGTCAGAAATAGTCATAATTGCCTGTGGTCCTTTAAAAAAAATTTCATCTGCGACTTCCTGAATTGCTTCAAATTCAAATGAACTTTCAACTATAACTGTTTCATCTGGGCATATCCCAAATTCTCTACACGCCTCATAAAAACCAGAAATATACGGTTGATCCACCTTTTTATCTCCAACCATAACATATATTTCTGTAAGTCCTTGCTCCAAAAGATGCTTTGTCATTTCATAAAATCCTTTTTTCAGATCACACAAAACATACGGAACATCTAGTTCTTCATATCGTGCCGTCAAAAATAAATACGGTATTTTACACTCATCAAACTGTTCTACATATCTAATATCAGAATGTTTTAATTGCGGAATATAAATAACACCATCTACTCCACGCGTAATAAACTCATTGATATATTTTTCTTCGTTTGCACTATTACTGCCAGTAATTCCAAGAAGCAAAAAATATCCATAACTTTCCACTTCTTTTCTCACATACTCTACTATTACACCGTAAAAATTATTCACAATATCAGGGATAATCAGTCCTATCATTTTTGTCTTTGAGACCCTCAAACTTCTAGCAGAGCTATTCGGCTTATAATTAAGTTCTTTTGCAATTGAAATAATATGTTCTTTCGTTTTCTGAGTAACTCCTGGCTTTCCGTTCAAAGCCAATGAGGCGGTAGATAAAGATACCTTCGCAACTCGTGCTACATCTTTAATTGTTACCCTCTCTTTATCCTTCGTACACTTCTATTCCTTCCTCTCTTTTTAATCGAAACGTTTCGCATATTTGTATTATATATTTCCATTTCCTTTTTGTCAATATATTTGTACATTTTTTAAATTATTTTTTTATTTTCAGTATCTTGTGCGTTTTTGCGAATAAATACTATTTACTTATCTATTATATTATTATATTATGAAGATGTGTTATTCCCTCTTTTTATTCCACTTCATACATATATTCTTTTCCTCCATTCAAATACAACTATTCTTATAGTTCATTTTCTATCAAATAGTTACAATAACCGGAGGAAAATACTGTGGAACGAGAAAAAATGCTTAATGGAAAAATCTATGATATATCAGATAAGGAATTAGAAACTCTTCGTATCAGAGCACGACAACTAACAAAAACTTACAATGATACCTTTGATACTGAAACACAAAAGCGTAACAAAATTTTAGCAGAGCTTATGCCTCATATGGGAGCTGGTACGTATATACAAGGACCTATTCAATTTGATTATGGATGCTTTACCAAAATGGGAACTAACTGCTATGCCAATTACAATCTTACTATATTAGACGGTGCCTGGGTTACAATTGGTAATGATGTGTTTTTCGGACCAAATTGTACACTTGTTACACCTATTCATCCCTTCTTAACTAATGAACGAAAAATGAGAACAAAAGAAGATGGAACTTTATATGATATGGAATATGCAAAACCAATTACCATCGGTAATGGTTGTTGGCTAGCCTCAAATGTTGTTGTATGTGGCGGTGTCACCATAGGGAATAATTGTGTAATTGGAGCCGGAAGCGTTGTTACCAAAAATATCCCTGATAATTCTTTTGCCGCTGGAAATCCATGTAAAGTTATCCGAAAAATTATAGAAAAAGACTCTTTAAAGTATCGCAAAGACTTATATTAACATTTGTTGATTGTCAAGTAAAATGGACAATCAACAGTTGAGAAAGTACCAAAAGGCTGATGCAATAGTGACTTTTCTTGCCACTTATGCATCAGCCTTTTCCTATACCTCTTCATACCAAAGAATTTCTTCTACTGATTTACCAAAATACTCTGCAATATCATACAGCAGCTGATATGTCGGATTTTTAAATTTATTCCTTTCCAGCCTGCTTATATTGTCTCTGCAGTTTCCTACGATCTCAGTAAGTTCTGACTGTGTAAACCCGGCTTCCATGCGAAGCTCCTTCAGACTAGTCCTAAGTTCTCTCACAGATAACATCTCCCATTAATCATCATAATGATTCCAGTCTTCCAGAAAATTCCTATCACTATGTCCAGTCTTACGGCCTCTGTCATCATAATGATTCATTCCGCCAAAGAACCCCGGTCTTGTTTCTCCAACCTTGTTACCTTTGCTGTCGTAATATTTATACTTCCAAATAATCCCGGTCTGCTATATCCATCTTTCTTACTCATTGTACCTTCCTCCTGATAAATGCTTTCTCAATCATTTTACTTTAGCACCCCTGGTGCCTTTAACTGATGATCATATTATCGCAAAATAGGGATGTCAAAATCGCACAACCAACTGGATTCGTCAATCCACATAGTTCTGAACCACATTTTGCAGGTACTCCTTATACTGCTGCCGTACATCTTCCGGTCCCACAATCCTCATCCTGGGGCCAATACCGGTAATCCAACCAAAGAACTGTGAACTTACCGCCACTGGCACTCTGGCTCTGAAATGCTCTTCTCCATGAGGACACATCCATACATCATGGCCAAAGCGATCAATCACAACACCGGCCAGTTCATTTCTGCATTCCAGTGTGACTTCCGCATCAACACCGCCATACATACCAAACGTTTTCTTGGCATATGCAGCCAGATCAAAATTTTTGAAGGACTCTTCTCCTTTACGATCAGCCTCCATAATCTCCGCATCCCGCATTTTATCTACACGATAATGCTTGATAATTCCGGCCGCTGCATCATAAGCAACCAAATAGTAGTTTTCATCATCCCATGTCAACGCCCACGGACTGACAACATAGAAAGCGCCATTCTTTTTTAATTTCAGTTCTTTCTTAACTGTCCATTCCGCATAATGAAATTTGATCTCTTTATTTTCAAAGATAGCATTGTGAATATAATCTACGTTATAATACACCGTTTCATTCTCTGTCTTCGGCCGGTTTACGATGAAGACATATCTGGAAAGCATTTCGGCATCTGTCTTACAGCAGAGCTTCTCCAGTTTCTGTATCAATTCCTTGGATTTCTTTTCTGTAATAAATTTAGAAGACTGAACTGCATCCACCAAAAGCTTCAACTCCGGCAGTTCAAAATCCCTGGCACCGATATAATAGCCCGGACACTTGCCTTTCTTCTGCTGGATATCCAGTCCGAATTTTTCAAGGATTTCCATCTCTGTATAAATTGTTCTTCGGTCCGTACTGATTCCATATTCCTGATCCAGAATCGTGCACAACTCCGATGCATTTAACATATGTTCATCATCGGTACGTTCCAGCAGGATTTCCATCAGATATAACGTACGGAGCTTCTGATCAAATGAACCCATCGTGGTCACCTCCACTTTCTGTCTCAACTTTTCCTAGTGAAACATTCTATATTCTTTGTATCTGTTTTCACATTTACCACTCTTCACATTTAATATCACTTATCTGCTCGATTGGAATGACCGTTTGATCTGTCATGATTATGGTATGCTCATATTCGTCTATCTTTTTTACAATACCAGAATACGCAACATAGGATCCGCCGGCTTTTTTTGCATCGGGAATAAAATAAGTTATCGATACTTTCTGTTCTATACCGATATTATTTCTGATTATATTGATTTTTTCGTTCAGCTGAGCAATCGCTTCTTCACTCAGTTCCAATCTTTCATCGGTTAATCTTGCTGTTTCTTTTATCGCAGCATCATGCCCAGTCAAGGCTGCAAAAGGAGCAAACTGCGCTGCCCGATCCCGAAGTGGCATTTGCGGATGATTCTTAGAGACCGGATGTGGTAAATTGATGATATCTTCATAAGAATTATTTTTCATCCTCTTTCAACTCCTTTACGCCTTATGTCCGCCAATTTGTTCATTTCTGTCCCTGGCGGTTGCACCTTCCTGAAGATTCATCCCCTTCAGCACAGCGTTTTTTCCAAATTTCTTTTTAATACTGAGCATTGCTTCCTGCATACGTTTTTCCCGATCCAGCGCAACCTCTTCCTCTTCCTGCTTTTTCCTTTGCGCCTCATAATCCGTAAAAAGATCCAGCTGTTCATACACTTCTTCTTTCTTTACAGAACTCTCATCCATAAGCCTGTTCGCTGTGATATTGATTCTTCTGATAAGCAGGTTTCTGTCAACAATCCTGTCATATAGCTCTATTACTGCATCCATTATCAGTTTTGTTGAGGAAGTCTGCCGTTTCAGATTGGTCGTTCCATGTGCATGTTTCGGAATTCTTCTTCCATAACGGTCGATCGTAACCTCTCCATGGTATTTCTTTCTCCGGTCAGGATTGTTCAAATTCTCAATATCATAACCAACTGTCAACACGATCTGATCCGTTACAAGCTTCTTATCCACCAAATCCAAAACCATCTGGTCCGTCATCTCTTTGACGACTAATTTTGCTTTTTCAAAATCATAAGAGCAATGAAGTACCTGCCCAGAACAAACACTGTTCGTTTCCGGTTTGTAGGCCTTGACCATTTCCATGGTACAGGGTTCATACCCCCAGGCATGATCGATCAGCAGCTCTGCATTAACGCCAAACAGCCTGTATAACAGATCTTCGTTGTATAATTCATTCTCTTTTCCGATGGAACATCTTGCAATATCGCCCATTGTATAAAGCCCGTATTCTTCCAGCTTCTTTGCATATCCCTTTCCGACTCTCCAGAAATCAGTAAGAGGTCTGTGGCTCCAGAGTTTCCTTCGGTATGACATTTCATCCAATTCCGCAATTCGTACACCATCTTTATCTGCTTTAATGTGCTTCGCCACGATATCCATCGCAATCTTGCATAAATACATATTCGTTCCGATTCCTGCAGTTGCTGTTATACCTGTCGTTTTCAGCACATCCTGTATCATGGTCATGGCAAGTTCCCTTGCTGTCATATTATAAGTATGCAGATAATCCGTTACATCCATAAATACTTCGTCGATCGAATACGGAAAAATATCTTCTGGTGCAATATATTTCAGATAAATGCTGTAAATCCTGGTGCTGTATTCCAGATAAAGAGCCATCCGGGGAGGAGCAACAATATAATCAATCTCCAGTGCAGGATTGCTATTTAATTCTGTACTGTCATCAGAAGAACCACTAAATGTTCTGTTCGACGCTTTCCATCTGCGGGCGCTGTTGGCTTCTTTTACTTTTTGAACAACCTCAAATAAACGAGCCCTTCCGGGTATCCCATAACACTTTAATGCTGGAGATACCGCAAGACAGATGGTTTTTTCTGTTCTGCTTTTATCCGCAACTACAAGATTGGTCGTCAAAGGATCCCTATTTCGTTCTTTACATTCCACAGACGCATAGAATGACTTAAGATCGATTGCAATATAGGTTCTTTCCTTTTCCATCATTCTACACCTCCCGATTCTCTTGTGTTCTGTTTCTAATTCTTATTTATCCTGACCGGAAATTTTTCTCATCATAACAATCCGCTCAAGTATTTCCTGCCTGAATTTTTCAACATCATTCGTCCGCTTGCGCACACCTGCTGCCGCAGCATGTCCACCTCCGCCAAACGCCTGCAGGAGTTCATTCACATTGATCCATTTTCCATCAGACCGGAAGGAACAACGCCAGCGATTTTCTTCTTCCTCATACATGGTAAAACCAAGCTGAATATCTTCGCAGTCTCTGAGAAAGCCGCTGATTGGGTGGATATCCTCGTAGCTGATTCCTTCTGCCTCGCTCTCGGCACGATTGATACACACACAGGCAACATTCCCATCCAACAGACGTTCTGCCCGCTTCAACAGCTCCGACCCCTTCTGCAAACTTCCCAGCGTATCATTATGCATGGTCTGCATTACATAACTATGATCTACTCCCATCTCGAGCAATTCAGTTACGGCCTGCATGGTGCTTACTTTCGCCCTGGTAAAACATCCTGTATCATGCAGGATACCCATATAAATATAATCTGCTGCAGTCGGATTTACTTCGCAATCGACTGTACGCTTCAACTTTACCGGATCCAAAATGTAATAAACATTCTCTGCACAGGCTTCCGATATTTTTGTATAGTTCACAACTCCATAACCTTCATTAGAGGCATGGTGATCAATTACTATACTTGCTTCTGCGCCCTCGTAGTATTCCCTGCCAATCATTCTTGCTAAAACTGCAGTATCACATACGATAACCGCATATTTTTCTTTTACATCCGGCTTCTCAAACGGATCGAAGACCTTATCCAGTTTTACCTGCTTCTTTGGTCCTTTATCCAACGTATCTGCCAGATATGGCAGCACTTTGTACTGCGAATAGTTTACCTTTATATAATGTGCAAGTCCCATCACCGATCCGGCAGCATCGCCATCCGGGTTCAAGTGTCCTAGAAGAATCACGGTATTTAAATCATTCACTTGCATCATAGATTGAAATTCTCTGTCAAAATTGAATGTCATTTAATTGCCTTTCAATTGAGTCATTTGTTTTATTTATCTTGGTCAAAATCTACCGGCACTCTTACTTCCACGTTTTCCAGATATCCGGCTGATATCCAAGAGTGGATTGTTTTCCATTACGAACCACCGGTGTCTTAATCACCTGCGGGTTTTCCAGTACCTTCTCAAGTTTATCTTCCTCTGCAATGTACTTAATGAACGCAAGTAGATCCTTATCCTTGCCCTCCCAGTTGATCATATTTTCCAGTCCACCATTTGCCTGAGCAACTGAATTAAATTCGCCCTTGCTCAGTCTCGCCTTCCGGCTCGGTCGGTTCGTAGCACGTCGTCCACTGGACGACACTCACCCTTTTTCTTTCATATCAATAAACTGAAACTTGATCCCACGTTCCTTAAAGAAACGTTCTGCTTTCTTTGTATCATTGCACTTTTTTGTTCCAAAAATCTGTATATTCAAATTATTTCTCCTTGTCCATCGCCATATGTATCATTTTTTCAAAAGACGCTCTGAAATGCTCATCATCCTCCGATGTTCGTTTTCTAGGTCCTTTTAAATGTTTCTTTCCGGATGCCCTTCGTACCTTCTTATTCAGATGCCGTTCCATAAGCATCGGGTCAATATTTTCATTCGTATACCATTTCCCCGATTGATGAATCGCATATGGTCTACGCTCCGCTTCGGTCGGCTCAAATCCAAGGTCCACTGGACCTTGTGAGCCCCTTTCCAAGTGCCATTGCAGCCACGCCATAATCCTGTGATACAACAATATCGCCCCTATGGCAAATGCTGATCAGTTTATAATCCACGGCATCTGCATCAGCAAAAATCTGCATGTTCTCTCCTTTAATTACACCTGAATGGAGTGCGAACCTCAATAAGATTACCACTGGGATCATACAGTCTTACAAGCTTCTGTCCACCTGCAAGTTCTGTTAATTCTGTGGCATATCGAACAAAATACTTACCAGATTCATATTTTGCAAGCAATCCATCTATATCAAAATCCTCGAAATACAATTCCATCCTGTTATTAAATGGCGTAGAAGTTTCATTCAATGTTTTCCCCCATACGTCGGCATCCTGCAAAACAAGTCCCTCCGATAAGATCACATTCCCTTCATTCTTAAGAATCACTTGCAGTCCAAATAAGTCTTTATAAAACTCTATGGATTTTTCTATATCATCCACCACGATCAGTACGTTTTTCAGCATATCCGTCACCTCACAATCCGCTTTGAGTCAAGCGAATATTCGCAATCCGCATGCGGTTAAATAATCTTTCCAGACAAATGATCAATTTCATGCTGGCAAATCTGTGCTGTCCATCCTGGAGGTCAGCTTTCGTGGCTGGTTCGGATGGCTGGCCTAAAAAGAAAACGTCTCTTACAATTTGCTTTACCATTTTTTCTCCCTGTAGCTTTCATTCTACTTTTTCCAATTTATTATTTACATCGAAACAAACTTTGTCTCCTTCATTGATATTACGCTCATAGAGCCTGGCGTCCTCCGCTTTTACTGTCACTTCTTTTCCTGAAGAATCCACAAGAGTCACTATTGCCATGACTGGTGCATCATCCGGTCGTTCTTCACAACCAAAATTCAGGTCTTCATCGATTCGTTTTACTGTGTACATCATAACTCAATTCCCCTGGAGATAATATTAAGAATCAGTTTTCTACATACCTTCTCCGATAATATTCCATCGTACGATACTCAATAATATCTTTCATCTGATGCTTAAATGCATCAACTTTAATTACATCTGCCAATTCATCTCGTA
Source organism: Blautia sp. 1033sp1_1033st1_G9_1033SCRN_220408 (assembly GCF_040929965.1). NCBI lineage: Bacteria > Bacillati > Bacillota > Clostridia > Lachnospirales > Lachnospiraceae > Blautia > Blautia sp. 1033sp1_1033st1_G9_1033SCRN_220408. Next base: position 162,268 of record NZ_JBFKZO010000006.1, read on the forward strand.
TTCCCAGTGCATAGCCGTCCTTATCTATAAAAAATCCTTTACCTGAAGCTTTTAGAAATTTAATCGGCATACTTTTTGCCTTGCTTAAATGCTGTTTGTCTGTTATCTTCCGATACTCTTCGTATGAAGTTACTTTTGGAAAATCCTTCCAATTCGTTCCTCGATCAAAGAACTTTTTCCAGTTCTCCACTACCTCATCATCTGTAACAGCCAGCCGTACGTCTCCCTCGTTATAGAAGCTGTACAGAATCGGCATCTTATACACTTTCTGCATATCCGTTGTTTCAATCAACTGCAGAAACTCTCTTCCAATTCCAGAGTAAACCTGAAGTTCTTCCGCCGATAATTCATGAATTTCATATAAAAAATCCATATATCGTTTAAACGGATTTTCTTTCGAATGTTTCATACAGTATTCGTAAATATTATCATCCATATTCGTAAAAAGTTCCATACGTGTGGGAACTTTTCCATCAAGCAATTCTTTCACGCGATAATATTCCTGTTTAATTTTTTCCTGAATAGACAATGACTTTTTGTCCATTTCTCTGAAGAGATCAATCAAACGCATATCAAAATCCACGATACAATCATCGGGGTATTCAATTTCAGAATAGTCATATGCAGTTCTTTCTCCGACACAGGCACTTCCGTTTAACAAAAACGGTGCACGCCCGGCTTTTTCGTAATTTCCAATAAAATCAAGTACGTTTACATACTCTTTACCCTTGCTGATACGCAAGCCACGACCCAACTGCTGTAAAAACACAGTAGGTGATTCCGTCGGTCTCAAAAACATAACCATATCAAGAGAAGCAATATCCACTCCTTCATTGAACATATCTACAGAGAAAATAACCTTTATCTCCTGATTCTTTAATTGCTCAATTGCCCGATTTCTTTCTTCTGAAAATTCCCCATCTGCATTGCTGTACACAGCAACGGATTTTACGCCTCGCCTGCAGAATTCCTTTGCCATTTCTTCGGCATGCATTCTTGAACTACAAAAACCTAAAGCACGTTTGGAATGATATTTTTTATAATATTTATAAATCAAATCATATCGTTTTACATTGCCGATATATTTATCATTCAAGTCATTCTCATTGTATCTTCCTTTTACCAATTTGAGTGTCGAATAATCCGTTTCATCGTAAATACCATAATAATGGAATGGAACTAATGCCCCTTTATTAATTGCTTCTTTCAATGTAATCTCATATGGAACATTATAGTCACAGATCTCATAAATAGACTTCCCGTCCATTCTTTCCGGAGTGGCAGTAAGTCCTAGCATAAACTGTGGTTTGAAATAATTCACAATTCGCTGGTACTGATCCGTAACTGCATGATGAAACTCATCGATCACCAAATAAGTAAAGTAATCTGGAGCAAAATACTCCTCTGTTAAATATTCGCTTCTGCCAAGCGTTGCTACAGAAGCAAAAATCACAGATTTTCCAGTATCCTTTTGCTTTCCGTCAAAAAAGCCATAATCATCTGAATGACGTACATTCTTAAAAGATACTGCTGCCTGCTTCAGGATTTCTTCTCTATGTGCAACAAACAAGACTCTCTCATACTTTGCAGAATCAAATGCAGCCAAATATGTTTTTCCTACACCAGTCGCAGCGTGAACCAAACCACGCACAGCGCCCTCCGCTCTGCTATTCTCCAGTGCACAAAGTGCTTCTATCTGTGCCCCTCTTGGTTGAAACAACATTTCAACTTTTGTATTCGGATCAACCTGGTCATATCGTGCAAGATCTTTTGCAACCGCAGGTTTATGCCAGTTCTTTGAATACGCTTTCAATTCTGCATCATCAATCACGTAGGAATGATTTTTAAATAAATCCTCAAACGTTTCATAAAACAAATTAAAATTCTGACTATCCTGATTATTATTAAAACGATAATTCCATTCAATTCCAGATGTTAATGCACTTCTGGAAATATTGGATGAACCAATATAAATCTCACTCATGTTATCATAATGAAATATGTATGACTTGGGATGGAAAGAACGCCATTTATCACTATAAAAACGCAATTCTACCTTATCGCCCAATTCCTTTTTAAGGAGATATAGTGCTGAAGGCTGCGTAATTCCTAAGTAATTGCCAGTAAGAATGCGAATCCGAACACCACGCTGCAAAGCTGCCTTTAAATCTGAGAGCAGCATTCTTACACCTGATTCCATGAGGAATGAGACAATAATATCAATCTGTTTTGCCCGTGCCATGCTAAGCTTTAACTGATACAGCAAATATCTGCTTTTATTTCTGTCTCCGGTCATAACATCTGTTGGTTCTATATGGAGTTCCTCTATTTCTGATTTTTCCGCAAAATTAAATTGAGCCATTTTTCTTCTCCTCTTCCCGGACGCACATCCAACGTAATCCACTGATCTTCTACCGTAAGTTCCGGTATCACCTTGATAAATTCCCGAAATGTATCTTCCATAAAATCAGTAAAATAACGACCATTTCGTTCCCCTTCAAAATTACTATATTTGAAGGACGTATAAATCACCCCGTTATCTTTAAGTGCAATACACATTTTTTGGATTACGGGAAGAAGTTCCTGCTTTGGCAAATGCAAAATAGAGGAACATGCCCAGATGCCATCATACACTCCAATTTCATCCAATTCCTGAAATAGCATTTTCTTTACTTTAATCCCTGTAAAGCTACCTGCCAATTGACAGAGTTCTGCGGATCCGTCGGTTGCCGCCACCTGGTACCCCTTCTCAAGGAAATATTTTGTATCACGACCGGAACCACAACCAAAATCAAGAATTGACGCGCTCCCAGGCAATAGTTGGAGAAACGCCTCTTGTGCCAGATGCATATCTGCATTCTGAGTGTTTTCTATGAAATTTTTTGCATTTAGGTTGTAATAATTAATTGTAGTGTTCATAATTTCCTTTCTCATTTAAGACAACTTTCTAATCCTTTGTGGCATCAAGGAAACCAATATAAGTAAGTATCATCTGTACTCCAGGCCTTGGTCCAGTCCACCTTTTCCTGTTCTTCTTCTGTTGTATTTCGTATGATCTCTTCTATCTGCTTCATGATATTTCTCCTCATGCATGGGTTCCGGTTTCGTAGCACCACAAGACAATTCTTTTTATCAATTCTGCATCAACCTTGCCGTACGGAATACGAATCGTTCCTTTATCCGTCTTATACCCTTTCAATGCTTCGGCAAATTCTTCAACTGCTGCAGGGTCCGGATACAATCCGATGTGTTTCTTCGAAGCAGCAAAATGAACAATGTTACGACCTTTCCGGTTGGTCGGCATACTCCATGAAATGCGTTCTTCCGCTTCCGGTAATGCACTGCGAAGAATCTGACGCATATAGCGCAGATATTCCTGTTTCTCCTCATCCTGGCTCAGGATATATTCATCAATCGACTTTGGCTTTTCACCGCAGTAATGACTTTGCCCTTTTTTCTTAAACTCTCTGCCACATTTGGGACATTGCCACATTGGGCTTTTCTCACTGTCTCTTTCGTGAAGAACCACTTCAACCATATCTCCAAAGCTCTTGCCAATCTGCTTACGTATCTGTTTTGTAACGCCGATAATGTAACATGGAGTTCCCATTTTTACCACTTGCCCACGATATGGAATACCGTCAATGTAGCATTTACCAACAAACGCCCTTTTCCAAAAAGCTCTTTGATATCGTAAGGAACCTCTACATAGGCAGCATCCATATTCTCATTTTGAAGAATTCTTGCACAAAATTTTAATTCCATATTTTTTTCCTTTCATTCTGTGAATATTATCCTCCGCAAATCCTGATTTTCTTATCGTCCTGATCACTGCAATCCAGCCACGAAGGAGACCGCTGCTTCCAGATCTTTTTCATCCGGATGACCTTTTGCAATACCACCCACCAATTTAAACGGTCCAAAAGTGTCATATCCTTTACAGCCAAATTTTCCAATAATGTCCGTTTTCTTTTCTTTCAAAATAACTTCCAGTGATTTATATGCTGCATTTCCACCATAAGTACAGATCATAAATACCTTTTTATTTTCCGGCAGATTTTCTGAAGCAAACTTTAAGATTGTCTGATGAAATTTTGAAAAATAAATACCGGATGCAAAACCAATCCGGTCATAATCCGCCAAATCTGCCTTTGGCTGCTGCACGGCATCAATCAGATCAACTTTACATTCCTCTACAATTTTCTCCACCAGTTTCTTTGTATTTCCGTGATGTACAGACGCATAAACAATTACTGTCTTCATTTTTACCTCCCGCCTAACGATGCCATTCCATCGTATATTCTTCTTCTGATGTATTTTCATCTATTTTCTGATTCACAATTTTAAATCCACGATGCTGATAGAACACTACCGCTCTCATATTTTTCTTATACACGTTAAGATTCAATTGATCCTTTAGCTTCGTAACGGTGCGAAGCAGCTCTGTTCCGATTCCTTTTGATTGTTCTTTTGCCTTTACAAAGATCCCGGCTATATAAGTATCTATTAAACCAATAAAGCCTTGAATCTCCTCATTTTCTTCTGCCACATACATTTCTGCTTCAGAAATCAATTTTCTGACCATATCATAATTCTTTTTCCAGTAATCTGCTTCTATAAAAGAATGGCTCTCTATATTTGCATGAAGCCATAAGTCCATTATCTCATTCAGATCTCTTGTTTCAAATCTTCGAATCATTTTTCTTATACCATAATTACTAAACTTTTTTACAATCCATTTCTGTAAATCTCATTGATCACAGCCTGGGCATGTTCCATTTCTTTTTTCTGAATAATTGCATCTCTGTCACTTAAGATTGCAAGCATCTCATCCACCAGATCCTCGATTCGGGGATCACTTACCCGGTACAAATAGCCAAGCATCCGGGTGGCAGTGTAATCTGTATTCATATTTTTATAGGCAATTTCCGCACAGAACTCTTTAGGATATCCTCTTCCCAGTAAAAGCTTGTATAATTCATCGGTTCGTTCCGATGCCATAATCGATCACCCCCGTAATTTCAAAAAACTTAAATTAAAATGCCTTCCAGATGATCCAGTTCATGCTGACAAATTTGTGCCGGCCATCCACTCAGTTTCTGCCGCTGCTTTTTCCAATTCATATCATAATATTCCACTTCGATATTTTCATATCGTGTTGTTTTCCTCACACCGGTAAGCGATAGACATCCTTCTTCTGTTTCATATGGAGTATCCTTGCTCAGAAGAACCGGATTAAACATCACAACATCTACGAATCCCATATTTACAATGATTGCTCTCTTTTTCACACCAATCATATTTGCAGCCATACCCACACACCCGGCACGATTTGCCTGTAGGGTATCCTGTAGATCCTTTCCCACTTGCAGATCTGCCTTTGTGGCAGGTTCTGACTTTTGTCCTAAAAAGAACACATCTTTCATTATCGGTTTTACCATCTATCATTCCTCCATGTCAGCTAGGTAGTGTCAAGTCAACTACCTTTTTTATCTTGAATTATTCACGGCTTTGCCGTAAAAGTGGTTGAAAGCCACATAGTTACTGTATTTTAATTGCACATTGCTTTTCACTTCAAAGCAATAGGCAAATTAAAATAAATTTTGATGGAGGTGATCTATCCTCCGATGCAGGTCTTCTTTTGATAAAAGAATTCGCTGCAAAGATCGGCTTTACAAAGCTGATCAAAAAGAAGTTTAAAACCAATGATAAGTCTATCCGGTTTCACAAAGACCATGAAAACCTGTTACAGATGATCTATCAGATCATCTCAGACTGTAGACAAACTTGGTGTTGGGGATTATGCCCAGCACCATTTTTCTTTTAAAACTTCTTTTCTTTTTTTTTTCTTCAAAATCAACAAAAATCTGGCTGTGTTCCAACCTCGTTTTTCCAAAATCTTTGTCAGTTTTTTCAAATTCATGCATGCAAAGGTAAGCCCGGCTTTCATTTCCATCCGTGCTTTTCCTACATACTGTGTATATCGAAATCCATGCTGTTCTTTCGCTGTACCGAAGATCCGCTCTATGGTTTCTTTTCTTAACTGGTAGATCTGTCTGTTTCCGATCGTGTGCCGAATGTCTTCTGCCACTTCCATATATTCTTCCCATACATGACGTGTGATCAGTTTTACATGATCCTTACTTTCTGTACATTTTGAAAGACATTGGCATTCAGCACAATGTTCACTGCAGCTTTTATACTCTTTATATCCACTTCTGTTTGTTGTACTGTATGTCAATATATGTGCTCCCGGACATATATAACAATCATAGTATTCATCATATGCGAATTCGTGTTTTCCGAAAAAGCCTTCTTTGGTCTTGGGACGGGTATACGGAAAAAGTGGTTGAATTCCATCTTCCAACAGCCGATGGGCGATTGCCGGAGTTTTATATCCTGCATCTGCAAAAACGTGTTTATGTTCACCCTTTCGAAACCATCCACTTTCCGGATCGCTGATGCTGCATTTTTGTGTTTTCACATCTTCAGGAAGTTCTTCAGATATAGAATCTTTATCATTTCCGGTTCCACCGGATGCAGGTGGCTGGTTATCATCTTTTTTCTTTAATGTTTTTTTTCCATGTGCCAGACGATCTTTTTCAATCTCTCTATTTAATTCCTCTTCATACCAGAGAGCCTGTTCGTGCGCAACCCGCTTACGCATTTTTTTACTGTTTGCACAGGCTTTTACATGTGTTGCATCCACGAAGATCTGTTCTGTATTTACAAACTTATATTTCATACAATCTTCCAGAATCTTTGAAAAGATCTGCTCAAAAAGGTCTGTATCTTTGAAACGGCGGGTATAATTCTTTCCAAATGTAGAGAAATGAGGTACTGGATCTAACATGTCTAGTCCGAGAAACCAACGGTATGCAACGTTTACCTCGATCTCTTTCATGGTCTGACGCATACTTTTTATCCCATAGAGATACTGAATGAATGGTATCTTTATCAGCATGACGGGATCCATACTGGGACGACCGTTATCCGGACAGTATTTTTCTTCAACCAGATCATAAATAAAATTCCAATCGATTGCCCTATCAATTAATCGCAGCATATGGTTTTGAGGTACCATGTCATCCATGGAAAACATCATCATTTGTTCTCTTTTTTTATCTGTATTTTTCGTCATCATAAAAAACACCGCCCTTCTGATATTTATTATATCAGAAAAGCGGTTCCAACAATAGCAAAACCCTGCAAAAGCAGGGCTTTGTCTACAGTCTACGAAAGGCTCCTACGGAAGCCTTTCGTTATTTATATGGATAAATTCTTAAAATTCCCAATATACTCTAGCTTTACGGCAGTATCTCAAGCCAGTATCCATCTGGATCTACAATGAAATAGATTCCCATTGTTTCATTTTCGAAACAAATACATCCCATCTCTTCATGCTTCTTATGCGCTACCTCGTAATTCTCTGCCTGGAATGCCAGGTGGAATTCGCATTCACCCAGATTATATGGCTGTGGATGATCTTTAAGCCAGGTAAGTTCCAACTCAAAATCACTTACATCATTGCTCAAATACACAATGATAAAATCATCGGTAGTCTTTCTTCTCACTTCGTGCAGATCAAGGGCCTCGTTGTAAAATTTAATAGATCGGTCCAGGTCTGATACATTGTAGTTTTCGTGAATCATCTTAAACTTCATAATTCTTCTCCTTTTGCACATTCTGTGTTTTTAATGCGTGATTTATATTGCGGATATTCCGTAATAAACCGCTTAATGACATTGGCATCATTCCAGTAATGCATTGGAAAAATGACATTGCAATCTACATTTTTAAGGAAATACAGTATCCCGTCGGCATAGTGATTTCCCTGTCTTGGATCTAATGGGACAAATGCAGCATCAAAATGCATACCCTTGATTTTCCTGATCTCCGCACGATATGCTGAAGTAAGTCTCTGGTTATCAGCTTTTGGCTCACCATCCCAATACCAGTCATTTAAGTCACCGGCATGATAAATGGTGCCTTCCTTTGTTTTGACAATAAATGCTACACCACTATCGTTAGATAGCAATGTATCGACTTGAGTGCCATTATCCAGATTATAAGTCTGATCATGATAAACATATGTGATCTTCATATCTGACAAATGTTTTCTTTTGCGTATATCTTTCGCCAAAATTGCCTGATATGTCATGCTCATATCATCAAGGATCTCAAAAATCACAGGATTAAAATGATCCTTATGAAAATGACTGCAAAAAACAATTACTTCTTTTTTCTTGTCAAGAAGTGGTAATTCACCCTTATAATAGTCAAAAATATAGTAGCAATCTTTAGTTTCAATTAAAAATCCACTGTGGTTAATGTAAGTAATTTTCATCACCTTTATAAAATAACTCCTTTTTCCCTATAAGCTTACAGACGAATACCTGGCGTTCATCCACAACCCAGAAGATGTCTAATATTCTTTTGAGATTTCCTCTGTTATCTCATATATCTCTTTGAATTTTTCTAAGTCTTCCGACGATCTGATCAGCATGATCTCTTCGATTTTTCCGGTCCGTATGTCTTTGAACCCTGCTACTTCTTCTCCGGTACAAATACTTGCACGAATAACTGGTTTCATATGTTCTCGGTCATATGTTTTTTTCACGATTTTCTTTTTAAATAATCCCATGCTACCTCCCCATCTCCGAATATCTTCGACAACAAGATCAACTATCTAATTCCTGGAACATTTTTCTGCATCAATCGCAAGTACGAACATCAACGCATCCAATGCATTTCCTGAATCCTGCACATCAATAACATATGTATCAGTCATATGAAACAATTCTTTACTAACCCGTGCAATTGAATAACCGCTTTGATTAAGAATGCTATAGTCCCATTCCATAATGGTTCCATCAATATGCCATCCATTGTAATCAATATTATAATGTGGCGTCAGGAATGAAAATTCTTTGCTTAGGCATCCGATATAACTGCCGTTTTTATAAATTTCGAATTTAGGAAGAAAAGTAAATACTTTCTGAACAACCATTCCTACTTCGTTTCCATAGGCATCATAAATTACAAGTTTATGTCCCCAGGACAACTGACCTTTTACTACATAAACAGTGTTGCCTGCTTCGTCATAGATATCATAGCTGTCAAACCATGAAAACAACCGTTGTTTAAATAATAGCTTCATAACTTTTCATCGCTCTCTCCAACAGACATAATAGGTTCTTTATAAGTACCATAATACCATGCCATTACACCTTAAAAAACATGTAAATCGAAGAATTAACCCATCTTATTTCACGGATTATGATAAAACACATATTACCAGCTATAAATCTCTACTTGTTCACAAAAAGATATAAAAAAGACCATCTACTGCTTGTTTACGGTAAATGATCTTTTCATTGCAACATTTAATTAAATATCATACTGAGCCGCTTGTCACCCACGCAAACTGTTAAGGAAACAATCGGAGTTGGTGTAAACGAAAAAGCAGCCTTGAGTTCTGATAAAAACTGCCCTTTCGTTTACATCAATTTCGATTTTACCTTGGTGAACAAAGTCGCGTCCCTTTAGCCGATAGCTATGGGGATTCAATCGTTGCTCTTTTCCTTAAGTTTATCA